>JAFVDH010000008.1 GCA_017478515.1 bacterium | reverse complement strand
ATAAATTATGCCGACATAACGATAGGAAAGGAAAAAAGTAATGGGTACTGGCATAGCATCACCTCAAGCGAGACTATTAACATTAACTTCAAGAATGCATGACCTTGAATTGCAATGTATGCGTTACTCTAATGAAGAAATTATGAATGCTATGAAATCTTCTAATATTGCTATTAGATATAACCAAGCTCTTGAAGCTGCAAATAACATTACTGTTGGGTTGAGTCCTTCTTCAATTCGTGAATATTCTAAGTCTTACCAATCTTTAAAATATGGCGGCTCTACTATTAACTATAATATGTTAAAACAAATGGGCTATGACATACAACCAACAGGTGTTTCAGGTGCTCAAGGAGGTTCTGGTTCCGGTTGGACAATGCCTACTAATATTAATGAATTTTTGCAATTAATGCAAGAACGTGGTATAGCTACAAAACCTTATAGCGGACCTGTTTGGACGATGTCTCAATATATGGATAACGATGGCAACATTATTAATGAATCAAAAAGTACACATGCAGCTTATTTAGCCTGTCCATTTTTAACCAATCCGGGAAATCCTTCAGAATGGTCAACTATAGCTTTCGATGCAACCCTTGAGTTTGACCAAGCTAAATTGGAACAACTTTTAGGGCCAATGGATGGCGGTGTTGAGTATACCGATGACCAAAATGAGTTATTAAAACAAGCGATGGAAGATTCTTCTTTCTTGATTGAAGCTATTTTACAAGGTTTAATCGATATAGTAGATGAAGACGGTGCAATTGTAACTCTTAACGATATAGGTATTGAAGAAGTTACAGAAACAAGAACTGAACAAGAAACAATAATGACCTTGGATACTAAAAAAAGAGACGACGCAAGACAAGCAGCTCAATCTGAATATGATGCAGCAATGGCTCAAATGCAAAGAGAAGAAAAGGTGCTTCAAATGAAAAGTAAGAACGCTCAGACTCAATACCAAGCTTGCTGTACAGAATATGACTCTGTTAAACAATTAGTTGGAGAAAATGCTGACACAGGATTCAACATCTTCGGTTAGTACGAAGTAATTTATTAAAATAAAAACGTGCTATCAGCTATTTATCAACGCCCTTATTATAGTTTACAATTCAGATTAAAACCAATTTATTAAATGTTTTCTGATAAAATTTTTTATTCTGATTTTTAACGGATTTTTAGGAGGTTTTGTTACGGGATAAATGCCCTGTTTTAATTTATTTATACCCTCTTGATTATAGGTTATTTCAGGATAATATTCCTTAAATAAATTTAGATAATATTCACAGCTTTCAGGATTTTTTCTGTATAGTAATCCGTTAAAATAATCCAAGTTTTTTATTGACTCTTCATCCGCAAACATTGTAGGCTTTGCACCATGATAATGAATTATTGATGCATTCTCATTAACACCCCAGTATATTTTATGGTTGTACTGTAAATCCAAAGGAGAAGATTTTTCGCCGTAATATAACTGGTAAGCAGTTTGGTCCCATGTAACAAGCCGCCATAAATTATGCTTGATAAATCCGCAAAAACTCTTGTACGTTTTTCGCAGATTGTTCACATTCATAAACATTACGCCTGTGTTAAAAATTTTTGTATTTTCTATGTCAACCTCAGGAGCACAACAAAAATAATCAGGTTTAGAAAGACTTTCAGCAACAATATCTTTTAAGAATATAACATCACAATCAGTATATAAAACAAAATCTTCTTCCTGCTCTATTATTGGGATATCACATCTTAGATATGCTCCTGAGGATATTTTTAACTCATTTTCTTTGTATTTTTTCTGTAAAATCGGATATAAATTACTTCTGTGATAAATTACCTTAACCCCTTTTTCTTCAAGCCACATTGTTAATTCATCAGGAGTTCCGTCATATACAAAATGAGGACTTAGCGTAGTATTTTTAATTGCAGAACACACCGCCGCTTTAATAAGCGGTTCGTATTCTTTAGATTGTTGATTGCATGCAAAATACCATTTCATATTATTTTAATCTCTTTTCCCATTCGTAGGCAGTTTTTACACTGTCCTCAACAGAATGTTCCGTTTCCCAGCCTAAAATTCGTTTTGCTTTTGCTGAGTTTGCAAATAATTTTGCCGGGTCACCTGTCCTCCGCTCTCTGAATTTTACAGGGATTTCTTTATTTAAAACCTTTTGACAGATATCAAAGATTTCTTTTACACTGCTTCCGTGTTCTGTACCCAAATTAAATATTTCGGAAGAATTTTTTTGTTCAAGATATTTATACGCCAGTAAATGAGCTTTGGCCAAATCATTTACATTTACGTAATCCCTTATACATGTTCCGTCAGGTGTATCGTAATCATTTCCGTATATATTAAATTCATAATCAGTATTTAGGGCTGATTTTAAAATGTTAGGGACAAGATGAGTTTCCGGATTATGCCATTCGCCAATTCTTATTTTATTATCACAGCCAGCAACATTAAAATATCTCAAAATAACCGATTTTAAATTATATGCTTTATCATAATCTTTAAGGATTTTTTCTACGGTAAGCTTTGTTTGCCCGTAGGGATTAACAGGAAATTGAGGATGATTTTCGTCAATTGGCAGATATTGAGGTTCACCGTATGTCGCACATGTAGACGAGAATACTATTTTTTTAACATTGTGCTCTATCATTGCATTAACAAGGTTTAACGTTCCAATCACGTTGTTATTATAATATTTTAGCGGATTTTTAACACTTTCTTCCACAATAGCATATGCCGCAAAATGAAGTACAGAGCTTATATTATAATTTTCAAAAACCGCATTAATATCTTCTCTATTTTTTAAATCACCTTTTATAAAGGTTAAAGAGCCCTCTTTTTTTAAGGTTTCTATCGTTTCGGCATGACCTGTTTCAAGATTGTCGAAAACTACTACTTCTCTGCCCTCTTCCAAAAACTTTAATGCCGTATGACTCCCTATATAGCCCGCAGCTCCTGTTATCAATATCATTAAAAAAGCTCCTTATTTATTTTTTGATTTTGTATAAAATAAGGAGCTTTGTCAATATAAATGACAGAAAAATACAGTGTTGGCTTACTTTCTATTTTTCTAAAAGTTCAAGAGTTTCTTTGTATCCCTCTTTGTAAAATTCTTCTTCTTCGGGATTTAAAATTCTCAATAACTGTAAAAAGTTTCCGACATGGACTTTTTCATCTGTTATAATTTCTTCAATTAATTTCACGGCATCTTTGTTATTAATATTTTCAGCCATTTCTTCATAAATTTGTATAGCCTCGTACTCGGCTGCAATGGCAAATCTTATTGAACGTATCATCTCGCTTTGGGTAAATGTGCTATCAGCTTTTTTTACGCTGTGCGGGGTTGAAAATTCGGGCATGTGTATCTCCTTTTTTATTATTTTCTTGGGTAAAGTATATTAATCTATTGGTATGTTGGACTATTTATCCTGTACAAGGTACTGCTTGTGAGTAAGTTAATATTAATTAGTAAAACTATACAAGCCCCTCTTTAACGGCTTTTACGGCAGCCTGAACTCTGTCATTTACGCACATTTTTTGTAAAATCGAACAAACATGAGCCTTTGCCGTATGAACACTTACTATTAATTCTTTTGCTATTTCTGTATTACTTTTTCCAGCAACAAGATGCTTCAGAACTTCAAATTCCCTTTCTGTAAGAGGAACTCTGTTTTCATCCTGCCCTTTACTAGGTAATAAGCCAATATTATCAGTTTTAGGGAAAGCATTAAGGGCCATCTGTGCAATTTCGGGGTCAAGCCAGCACACGCCTGTTGCAACATCTCTTACCACATCCGCAAGCTTGTGAGGGTCTATATCTTTTAAACAGTACGCCGTTGCACCTGAACTCAATGCCGCTATAACTTCTTCTTCTCTATCATGAGAAGTTAAGGCAACAACTTTTATATTAGGATTAATTTCTTTTACTTTTATAGTTGCTTCTATTCCGTTTATATCAGGAAGCCCCAAATCCATTAAAACTACGTCAGGCACCTGATTTGCAATCATAGTCAAGCCGTCGTTTGCATTTTCGCATTCGCCTATAACTTCAATGTCCTCATTTGCATTAAGTGCACATCTTAAACCTACTCTTGTTAACTTAAAATCTTCTACAATAACTACCGAAATGGTATCTGTTTTTACTGCTGTCATATCTATATCCTTTCTTCTTACCGGTATTAGCTGGTTGGTATAAATAGATTAAAGTATAATTTTGCTGTCAGTTACATTAGTAAACTGGCTAGTATTTGCTCCTCTGTTAATACGATTTTTCAGAAATATTTTACGCAGACGCTTTAGTAAATCATGAATTTTACCTTTTCTCCCAAAATTAAATTTTTCATGAAATCTTTGTAAATTACATGCTTGCGAAAAAAATAATTATGTTATATGATTAACTTGTAGGTTATATGAGAGGTATAAAATGGATCAAATTATTAAAGTTGCTTGGGATTTAAATGAAAATACCGAAAATCGTTATCAACTTGTTTATGAAATTTCAGAATTAGCAAAAAAACTTGTTGACGAAACACAAGCAAAAAAATCTCGTGAAGACTTTGGCTTTGACGAATATTTTGAAAGCACTTCTTACAAAAAAGAAAATCCTGTTGAACACGCTATCATGGTAAAAGCTGCAGAAGCAGATGATGACAGATTAATAGGTTAGAATTATTTGTTAAAATCCGTAAATATCCACAAATTTACGGACAGTGTCTTAGTTTTTATTAATATTTAGTGTTTATTTTTACGTATTAAAGAGAGGCTTTAGATGAAAGAAACTATTGATTTTATTAATAGCAAAACAAATAACTTTGTTCCTGAAACAGCGATTGTTTTAGGTTCGGGATTAGGAGATTTTGCAGATGACTACTGCGATGTTGCAGTACCTTACGGAGAAATTCCGGGATTTGCACCATCTACGGTTAAAGGCCACAAAGGAAGACTTGTTTTTGCAACTATTGAGGGGAAAAAAGTTGTAATGATGCAAGGTCGTTTCCATTATTACGAAGGTCATCCTATTGACAGAGTTGTTTATCCTGTTAAAGTTTTCAAAAAATTAGGTGTTAAAAACTTAATTGTTACAAACGCAGCAGGCGGCATTAATCCTAATTTCAGAGCATCTGATTTGATGTTGATAACAGACCATATCAACTTTATGCACGTTAACCCTCTAATCGGCCCTAATGACGATACTTTAGGCGAAAGATTTCCTGACATGACAGAAGTTTATAAAAAAGATTTACAGGAAATAGCTTTAAAATGTGCAGATAAATTGGATATTAAATTGCAAAAAGGTGTATATATGGCATTAACAGGCCCTAACTATGAAACACCTGCAGAAACTAAAATGGTAACAATGCTTGGTGCGGATGCTGTTGGCATGTCAACCGTTCCTGAAGCTATGGTTGCAAATTACTGCGGAATTAAAGTTGTTGGTATAAGCTGTATATCCAACGCTGCCGCAGGGATAACCGGAGAAGTTCTTTCTCATCAGGAAGTTATCGAAGCTGCTGATGCAGCTAAAGGTAAATTCAAATCTTTATTATTGGAACTTGTTAAATCTATATAGGTTTATAAATTATAATGTCTTTAAAAATACTCGGAATATTACCTCATAGTATTGGCGGAAGGTTAACTATTTCGAGTATTTTTGACGGTTTTACACTAAATGGGCATGACGTAACCGTTATTGACTTGCTTAAAATTCCGAACTCACCAAAACTTTTGGAATTATTAAAAATTTCAGACACTCATAAAAGTTCCGGCTCAATTACAAAACTTGAGATTCAGACGGAACAATTTGATTTTATTGCAGGATACGGATTTTCAGCTATAAAGTTTAATGAAGAAAATAAATTAAAATTAAAAACCATAAATTATTTTTCTGATGTGATAGAAACATCTGCCGCAGGAAACGGTTATGACGTTTACAGAAAATGTCTGTACGAAGATGGAAACTATTCTTTTTATTGGGACAAAGATTTAGTTGAAAAATCCGATTATAAAAATTTATTCTACATGCCACATTTTGTTAACACTAATATTTATAAAGATTTAAACCTAAAAAAAGAATACGATGTAATGTTTGCAGGAAGACTTGATACAGATTACAGATTAAATTCTTTTGTAAAACTTTTAAAATCTTTACCCGAAGTTAAATTTGCATGGTTTGCTATTGAAAAACACTTTAATGATGCACTCTCAAGAGTTTCGGATGAAGATAAATTTTTAATTAAAAACTCTTATGTAGGTTTTATTGATAATGAAAAAGATATGGCAGAGGCGTTAAATAAATCAAAAATTGTCATAAACTTTAATTCTCAAGGCCTATCATCGCTTAATTATCGAACTTTCCAAACTTTGGCATGCCAAACTCTTTTAATAAGTGATGAAAGAAAAGAATTGGATTTGTTTGATAATATTATTCCAACGTATAATTCGTTAGAAGATTTACCACAAAAAATAAAATATTGGCTTTCAAACGATCATTCGCAAATAACCGAAACATGCCGAAAGATTATTGAAAAGAAACATAGTTCTAAACTTTGCACACAATATATGCTTTCTTTAATAAAATAAAAATTAAAATAACGCTCTAATAGCATCAAACATTTTTTTAGTAATAACTTGAATATATTCTTGAGAAACAAGTCCGTTAATAATAACATCAGAAATTTCATAAGTAGGTCTTATGTATTTTTGTGCGGTAGTATTAACATCCTTAAACTGCAAATCAGCGGCCTCGCCTGTTTTTCCTCTTGATTCAGCACGTTTATACCATCTGTCTTTCAAAACATTAAGCGGAGTAAACACATAAACCTTAACATCAATAATATCTCTTACCTTTTCATGAAGAACATAAAGTCCCTCATTTAAAATAATTTTAGCAGGTTTTTTAAGTTCACCGTCAGGATGAGACTCGCAAGTGACAAAGTCATATTTAGGCGAACGAATTTCTTTTCCCTCTTTTAAAGCTATTAAATGCTCTCTCATAAGTTCAAGATTGATAATATCAGGAGTATCAAAACTAAAGCCTGTTTTAAAGAGTTCCTCATAACTTCCTGCCTCTTTAAGCTCTTTAGAAGTATCCTTGTAATAATCATCCTGACTTACAACCGTATACACATCTTCATGAATATTTTCAAGGCATGCAGCAGTAGTATTATTTACAAATACAGTTTTACCAGATGCACTTTCACCGGTAATACCGATTAAGAAAGTTCTTTTTTTCTCTTCAACAACTTTTCTTGCAAGATTAAATATGAAGTTATCGGAAATTCTCAAAAACAAAGGTTGAGCCTCTTTTTTATCCTCTTCCAATATTTTTTTCAAGGTATCAACTATGCTGGTAGTTAATTCCATATTACTTCCGCTTGAATAAAAATTGTAGTTAGTAAAATAATCCTGCATACTTCCTCTAAATTTATATCAACTTATATAATTGTACTTTAAACAATTAAAAATTTCACATATTGTGAAAAAATTTTAATACTTTATTATAAAACTTTTTTGATATAAACTATAATCAGTTGACAGAAAAGGAGATTAAATATGAAAAAATCAATCAAAGATTTAAGCGACGTAAAAGGAAAAAGAGCATTAGTACGTGTAGATATAAACGTACCTTTAGATGCAGATAAAAACGTAACAGATGATACAAGAATTCAAGCTATTTTACCGACAGTAAAATATTTACAAGAAAAAGGTGCAAAGATTATATTAATGGCACACTTGGGCAGACCTCAAAAATTAAAAGAGGGGCAAACACTTGAAGATTTATCACTTGAACCTGTTGCAAAATATATGTCAAAAGTTTTAGGTGAAGATGTATTATTTGTAAAATCGCCTGTAGGAGAGGGTGCAGATAAAGAATTGGAAGCATTAAAAGACGGTCAAGTTGCATTATTACAAAACATTCGTTACTACAAAGCAGAAGAAGCAAAAGATGATGATATGACATTTGCTGAAGAATTGGCAAAACTTGGCGACTTTTACGTAAACGATGCGTTTGGTGCTGCACACAGAAACCACACTTCAACTGCTAAAGTTGCTAAATTAGTAAAACCGGCAGTATCAGGCTTGTTAATGGAAAAAGAAATCAGATGCTTATCACAAGCGCTTGATAATCCTGAAAGACCTTTTACAGCTGTTGTAGGCGGAGCAAAAGTTTCATCAAAAATCGGTGTATTAGAAAACCTAATCGACAAAGTTGATAACTTAATTATCGGCGGCGGTATGGCTTATACATTTGTAAAAGCTAACGGAGGCAGCATCGGTAACTCAATTTGCGAAGACGACCAATTGGAAGTTGCAAAAGCAATTGAAAAGAAAGCTGCTGATAAAGGCGTAAAATTAGTAATGGCAACAGATGTTTTAGTTACTGACGATTTTTCAGGAAACGGCACAAATAAAGTTGTTGAGATAAAAAATATTCCTGACGGATTTGAGGGAGTAGATGCAGGCCCTGAGTCACAAAAAGCGTTTGAAGAAGTTATAAAATCTTCTAAAACAATTCTTATGAACGGCCCTGTAGGAGCATTTGAAACTCCTGCATTTTCAGAAGGAACAAAAGCTATATTGAAAGCAATTGTAGAAGCAACTAAAAACGGAGCAACTTCTGTAATAGGCGGCGGAGATTCTGTATCAGCAGCTAAAAAATTCTGCAAAGCAGAAGACTTTACACACGTTTCAACAGGCGGCGGAGCTTCACTTGAATTTATCGAAGGTAAAGTATTGCCGGGTGTTGCAGCCTTAGACGAAAAATAATAAACTTAGATGAAAGAAAATAATTTAAGAAAAGTAGAGCTATTAGCTCCTGCAAAAAACTTAGAATGTGCGGTGTCAGCAATCAATTACGGAGCTGACGCCGTTTACATTGGTGCATCTTCTTTCGGAGCAAGACACAATGCTTGCAATAATCTTGATGATATTAAAACTCTGGTTGATTACGCTCACAAGTTTTATGTTAAAGTTTTTTGCACAGTTAATACAATACTTGATGATAAAGAAATAATTCAGGCAAAAGAATTAATTGAAAATTTGTACGAAATTGGCGTTGATGCAATTATTATTCAGGATATGGGACTGTTAAAACTTGATTTACCGCCAATTCCTTTGCATGCAAGCACACAATGTGATAACAGAAGTTTGGAAAAGATTCAATTCTTTGAAAAAATAGGTTTTGAAAGAGCAATCCTCGCAAGAGAGCTATCTTTGGAACAAATAGAAAATATCTGTAAAAATACAAATATTGAAATAGAAACATTTATTCATGGAGCATTGTGTGTGAGTTACAGCGGACAATGCTATTTGAGTGAATACATTGGCAGCAGAAGTGCAAATAAAGGCTGTTGTGCACAGCCATGCCGAAAAAAATATACTCTTATTGATGAAAGCGAAAATATTCTTGCAAAAGATACTCACCTGTTGTGTTTAAAAGATTTTAACGCCTCTCCGTATATTAAAAATTTAATTGATGCCGGCGTACACTCTTTTAAAATAGAGGGAAGACTAAAAGACGAAGAATATATAAAAAATGTTACTGCATATTACAGACAATTGATTGATAAATACGCAGATAAAACCTCATCAGGAACGGTTGAATACGATTTTATCCCTGATTTGAACAAGTCTTTTAACAGAGGTTTTACTACCTACTGCTTGGACAAAAACCGAGATATGTTTAACTTTAATTCTCCAAAATCACAGGGCGAATATATCGGCACAATTACGAAAATAGCTGATAAATATTTTGAATACAAAGGCAAACCACTAAATAACGGTGACGGAATATGCTATATTTCAGACGGAGAACTAAAAGGATTTTCAGTTAATAAATCAGAAAATAACATGATTTTTATAAACGATTTAAAAATTTTGAAAAACTTGAAACCAAAAACTGATATATATAGAAATTATGATATTAAATTTGAAAAACAATTAAAAAACTCTAAAACCAAACGCAGAATAAGAGTTGAAATGATTTATGAAAACAATATTTTGACAGTAAAAGACGAAGATTATAATTTTGTTAGCATGGATATTTCTCAAACGGAACAACCAAATAATCCTCAAAAAATGAAAGAAGTGTTTATTGAACAATTAACTAAAACTGGAGATAGCGATTATAAAGTTGAAAACGTTGATATTC
The DNA here is from genome assembly GCA_017478515.1 of bacterium. Lineage (GTDB taxonomy): Bacteria > Cyanobacteriota > Vampirovibrionia > Gastranaerophilales > Gastranaerophilaceae > UBA791. The sequence goes on along the minus strand of JAFVDH010000008.1, from coordinate 77,202 downwards.
TTGGATATTTACCTTTTATGAAAATTTCAGAAATCAATGCATTAAGACGTGAACTTCTTGAAAAACTAACAAAAAAACGTTTGGAAAATTATAAACAAAATATTCAAAAAACACTGTCTAGAGCCGTATTCCCCGAAAAATCCAAGGATTACAAAGCAAATGTTCATAACAAATATGCAAAAGAATTCTATAAAGAATGCTGTTGTAATATCACAGAAAACTCCTTTGAAAGCTGTAAAAATGTTAAAAATATTGAATTAATGAGAACAAAGCACTGTTTGTACAGGGTTTTCAATATGTGTAAAAACAACAATTATTTATACTTAATTGATGAAAAAAATAAAAGATATAAATTAATTCACGATTGCAAAAATTGCGAAATGGTTATCATACCAGAGAAAAACCAATCTCTGTAAGCAATTCAGACACCAAAACATAAAATCCTCTCCTCGGACGATATGTAAAGATTTATTACGTGATAAATTGTAAAAACAACACTAAAAATAAAACATGTGTTATAATAATGTCACAGACTTAAAGGTAGGTAGGAGAGAGTCATGAAAATTAATACTATAACAAGAATTCCATTTTTTGGAAACGCTGTAAATACAGCAAAAACAGCTAAAGACAACAATAAAAATAATACCTTTAAGTCGAGCTCGTACGTATCTGCTCCTAATTTAGCTCCGCTTAAACAAGATGTTTTTGAATCTAAAACAAGTGTAAGAAAAACACAAAATGCAAAATCTTCTGCTCAGGTTATTAATCCGAGAAAAGATTTTGAAGAAACTCAAAAATCAATGCGTGAAGCAAAAATGGATTGGCAAAGTGCCGCAATAGCTATTGAAGCAGGTCTTGATGTGGAAAAAGTTAAGTCTATCGCTAAATCTATTTCTGATAATGATACAAGACTTGTTACTTTAAGAAAATCTAAATTCGACAGCAAAAATAATTTTATCATTAAAGCTGTCAACGGCGATAAAGATACAAAATTAAATTTAGTTGACAAAAATTTGAATATCTTAGCTCAAGAAGAAACAAAATTAAATGACAAAGGCAACAAAAAACTTGTTCAAACAATGGATTACAGAACAAATACTTTTGATAAAATTTTAATGAACAAAAGAGATGATTTCAATATATTTGTTGTTGATAAGCAAATCAAAATTAAACGTGACAAACAAGGCAGATTAATCAGAAAAGAAACAATCGAACAATCTGAAATCCCTGGAATGTACAACGTTAAATATGATTTTCCTAACGGCAAATCAAGAGTTTTATCAAGTGCAACAGTTGATAAGAAAACAGGAAATGTTTTAATAACAAAAGATATGCGTTCTGCTGATATGACAAGAACTCAATACAGATACGAAGATGACCCTGATGGTAACAGAATTATGGAATATAAAGTTACCACTCCAAACGGAAAAGTTTTGATGAACCAATCACAAACTTTTGAAAAAGTTGCTGACAATAAATTCCGTTCAACAAGAAATGACAAATCATTTTTAGTTGAATTAACAGACAAATCAATTGATGTCACGGATGAAAACAAAAAAGAAAAATTCCAAATTCCGACAAAAGGTTTTATCAAGGGTAATGAAAAGAAAGTTATGAACATGCTAAAAACAATTCCAGGAGATGAATTGATTAACATGGCAGGTTCAGTTGTTATGATAGAAGAAATTCCTGACAGATTGGATTCTTACTGCCAAACAAAATTCTATAACGTTGCTGATGGTAAGACAAATAAAGCTCAATACATGACCGGAAGTACCCTTGCTATATCAGACGATGCATTTGTATTCTTGCATGAACTAGGTCATGCCACTGATATGGGCGGAAAAGATGTTGATATTCTAACTGACAGATATGGAAATCCTATTGATGCAATAATTAAAGATGCATTAAATAACGATAAAGAATTTGTTAAAAACTACAATGAAGAAAGAAAAAATTACTTAAATGAATTTCCGCCATCAGAAAGAGAATTTGTGGGATATTTCTTGGAAGAAGAAGCTGTAAGAGGACAAAAAGACAGAGGCAGAAAAGAAACTATTGCTGAAACAAATGCGATATTAAATACATACCAAACTGTTGACTTGCTGGGAATTAGAACTCAATACTTGCAGCAGCACTTCCCTAAAACAATCGCATACTTGAGTACAAAATTAACACAAGATAAGTAACCGGAAAATCCAACTTAATATAAAAAGAGGAATAGCATAATAAATGTTATTTCTCTTTTTTTTGGATTATTTTTAGAATTTGCAGTTTTAATATTTTTTGCAAACAATATTTTTAACATTGTTAAGAAATATTAATTTAAAAATATTTATTTAAAACTCAATACAGTTGTAGATTTCAGGAGCATAGCACACCAAAAAACATGATAAACATGGAGTTTAGGGCTAAAGTTTTATTTAAGTTGTGCCGATATATAAAGTGTTAGGAAAAATATGTATAAAGGAGTACATTAAATATGGGTATGGGCTCAGTAGCCTCAAATCAGTCTCGCCTGATGACGCTAACGTCAAGATTGCATGACTTAGAATTGAGAGCACAACAAATTACAAACACAAAAATGATTAACTCTATGGGTACAGAAGCCGCTGCAACTAAGTATTCTGATGCATGTAATGCAGCAACAGATTCTGAGACCGGGATGGTAGATGAAACAAAATTGAGACAAGCATCAAGTGATTATGACAAAGAAATGGCAGGTTTCTCATTTGCGGAAAAATTGCTGGACTTAGAGTTAAATCAAATTAACACGGAACATACTGCAGCTAAGACAGAATATGATTCGGTAAAAAGTTTAATTTCTGATAATACAGAAGGTTCATTCAGTTTATTCGGCTAAATTTAGCCACTCCCTAAAATATTTTACCCTATTACCTTACTTCCTAACAAAATTTAAAGAGCTTAGTATGTATACTAAGCTCTTTTTGTACAACATTCAACAAATAATAAAATTCCATAAAAAAATTAGTACTCGTAGTTGTAACTAATACATAGCTATAATCTTATTTATACCATCTTGTGCAATATTAAATATTTCATCCATTTGTTGCTTTGTTAGAGTATGCCCCTCTGCGGTTGTTTGAAATTCTACAATTTTACCGCTTTTAGTCAAAACAATATTTGAATCCACATCAGCTTTAGAATCTTCTTCATACTCTAAATCAAGTCTTATTTCACCATCAACAATTCCTGCAGAAACAGCAGCAAGAGGCTCTTTTATCGGAGAGTCAGCAAGAGTGCTGTTACTAATTAATTTATCTACAGCATCTTTTAAAGCCGCAAAACCACCGCAAATACTTGCACATCTTGTTCCGCCATCCGCTTGAATTACGTCTGCATCTATTGTTATTGTTATGTCTGTCATTTTTTCTAAGTCAACACATGCTCTTAAACTTCTTCCTATTAACCTTTGGATTTCATGCGTTCTGCCTGAGACTTTCGAACGTTCTCTTTGAACCCTTGTGTTGGTTGATGAAGGAAGCATGGAATATTCAGCCGTTATCCAGCCTCTTTTATCATCCTTATCCATCCATTTTGGTTTACCGATTTCTACCGATGCCGTTGTTATTACCTTTGTATCACCAAATTCTACCAACACTGAACCCAACGCATTTTTTGTATAATTGTGTGTGAATTTAATTTCTCTTAACTCATTATTTTTTCTGTTTTGTCTCATAGTTTTCTTCCTTTTCCCATATATATATTTGTCCGCAATACTTACACACGGCATGTTCATTCATAAAATTTAAATCCGGAATAAAAGTATAGTTTCCTACCGTTATTTCAATTTCGTTTTTATCATTATAAAGCTGAGTATATGTTTTCTCTTTATCGTAATCCTTAGAAAACATTAGTTCGAATTTATCTATACTGTTGCAATTTCTACACTTGAACATCTATTTTCTTATTCTTTTTAAATTTTGCCAAATATTTTTTGTTTAAATCTTTATACCAAAGGTAGCATGCCAGACTTCTTAGAGGGAGAAGATATGAAGAAGAAATCCATCCGATAAAAGCAAGGACGATTAACTTTGATATATCTAAAACTGTTAATGCAGGCTGATTAACAGCAAGTAAAAGTTCGTTAAATTTATCAATATATACCTGCAAATTCAAAGTAACTATATTTTGGATTAAATGAGCAAACAAAGTTACTATTCCCGTTAAACTGCATAACAGTCTAATCAATTCAGGTATAATAAAATATGTTAATGTTGAAATAAGTAATAACATAAGTAATGTTTCAAAATACTTTTGTTTAACTAAAATAAAACTTTTATGGAAACACAAGAAAATATTTTTTTCAGGTTCAAGAGTAAACACTTGAAAAACAAGTGCAAAAAATACAAAGATTAGTCCACCCAATATCCATAAAAGAGGATTAACGAATAAAAACAAGAAAATACTATATAATAACCACAATGCGGCAAATGAAAATTTTCTGTGATTTATAAGAAGAGTATGAGCCTCAATGTCATACAATTTATGAGACTTAACCATATTTTCAGCCATAGAATTTATCGCACCGTAAGCAACAAGATAATCCCAAAAAGCTTTCAACATCAAGCATAAGCCCGGAAGCAAAAGAATTATTACAGAAACTATTATAACAGATGGTTTGTTAAACACGGGAAAGTGCTGTTGTATAACATCAAGATTTACAATAAAATGGTAGTTTAAAACAAATATTAAAACCAATCCTGCAACTTGCCCTATTATAGGGAACGTCATATACGCCAAAAACGCTTTTAAATGTTTTGTATATAACGATATTGCTGCATAAAAAGTCCCAAATGCCTTATTTTTATTGTTTTTTGCCATAAAAGTCTCTCAAAATCATCTATAATAAAGTTATAACAAAAAATTGATTAAATAAAAAGGTAAAGACGAAAATTAATTATCTTTTTTTATAAATTTTATTTCATACCCCAAAATATCAGCAATAATCTTAACTTCGGAATATTTAATTGAACCTTTTGAAAGTTTTGAATGAAAATTGCTATATGTATAATTTTTATTGAGCCTTTCACCTAATAATTCCGCCAGCTTTGTTTGAGTTATGGAAGTGCCCAAAAGCATTAGTTTTATTTCATCTAAAATTCTCATTTTATTAATATACTATATGTAACATTTTATTATCTAAATATTTAATTTATATTCTATATATAGTATAAGTATTCTATATAGAATATAATATTGAACATCAAGGTAAAAATGAACTTAAAAAGCATTATAAAAAAGTATCAAATTAATAAATGCAGAAAAAGAATTAGAAAAAAGGCCAAAACACTGGGAGAAAACCTATATTTGGGCGGTATAACGAAAATAAACGACAACACTTATATCGGAAATAACGTAAATTTTAACGGAATGACAATATATGGAAGCGGAAGAGTAGTTATTGGTAATTATTTTCATTCGGGCGTTGAATGTATGATAATAACGCAAAACCATAATTATGATAAAGGAAAATCAATACCCTATGATGAAACAGTTATATATAAAGATATTATAATAGAAGATTTTGTATGGATAGGTTCAAGAGTAATGATATTACCCGGAACACACATTGGAGAAGGAGCAGTAATACAAGGAGGAGCAGTAGTGCATGGCACAATACCACCATACGCAATTGCAGGCGGAAATCCGGCTAAAATTTTTAAATACCGAGATATTGAACACTTTAAAAAATTAAAAGAAGAAAAACGGTTTTTCTAAATATCGATTTTTATTTAATAGAAACAATCTTTTTCATATATAAAATATTCTTTAATCTTTTTAGAATTTGCAAATTTTATCTGCCTCAATTTTAATTGCAATATTGCCGTTTTCTAATCTACCAGAATTTCTGTTTCATTTTTATAAGTTACGTAGCCCAAGTTAGATGCAGGAGGTTTTTTAAGATTTTTTCTGTAAGTATATATAACACCTGCTTTCGGACTTAAATTTGCTTTAGAATATTTTTTTGCAAGCCTTGCACAATACAAAATCGTTTCATCATCAATTTGTTTTTTTTCAGGATTTTTTATAAGGACATGAGAACCAGCACAATCCTTTGTATGAAACCATAAATCTTCTTTATCAGACAATTTTGATACTATTAAATCATTTTGCTTATTATTTCTGCCTATCAGGATTTTATAATTTTTAAATTTATCCTCTAAGATTGTACTTTTTTGTTCGGTTATTTTTTCTTCTTGCAGTTCAGATTTAATCTCATAAAGCATCTCTAAGCTATCGGCCTGTTCTATCGTAAATAGTATTTGTTCCAGATATTTTTGTTCAGACAAAGTTTTTTCTTTTAATTCCGTTAATTTCTCAGAGGAATGTTTCGATTTGTTGTATAACTTATAAAATCTGTTAGCATTATCTTTAATCGTTTTTGTCTCATCTAACTGTATTTCTACATTTTCATTAGTATTCCAATCATTAAGAACAACTGTTTTTGAATAATCATGCAGTGTATGGAGATTTGCCATAAGTAAATCACCATATAATCTGTAAGTTTTAGCTTTTTCTTCTTTTTTTAATTGTTTTTCAATTTTTTCAAGTGTACCTGACTGTTTTTTATATTTAGGATAAGCAATAGAGAACAGATTTTGTTTCAGATTAGAGGTTAGAATTTTCAGTTGATGATAAGTAAAATAATCGCTTATCATATCATTTACGGAATGCTTAGCAATAGGGACATTCAAAAGCTCAGAAAAGAGCGAATACTCTGAAAAATCACGATTAATTGACGGCGAAATTTTATCCAATCTCATAAAACTTTGAATTTTATCAAGTGTACAATTTTTAATTTGAGCTGCAAAAGCCTTAGAAATTCCGTAAAAATTTTGATTAAGATTTTCAATTTCTCCATTATAGTTTAAAATATCAATTTTGAACTGTTTTGGAGGGTAAGTATAAGGTAAAAGCCCTGCCATTTCACGTTCTCTGCTTTTTTCTTCACCGACATTATGACAACAGCCAATTATTATATTTGTATCAGTATTATATAAAACAATATTCGAATATTTGCCCATTAGTTCAATTGAAAGACAAAGATATATTTTATCGCCCATTTCGTTATAGGCATCAATAAAAATCTCAAAAATTCTTTCATATTGAGGAACATTTACTTTCGCAATTTTACCGTTTTCAATATACTTTCTTAAAAGCATGCAGAACATTGTCGGCTGCTTAGGGATTTCTAATTTTAATTTATTCTCATTTTCCTTTGTCAAAAAGCAAATATGAAAGAATTGAGGATTAATATTAATATATAATTTTTTAGTTTCACCCAAAGCTCTTAAATATAATATTAAATCTCTTCTGGATGGAGATTGAATTTTTTGAATTCTTGCATTTTCAAAAAAATTTTTATTTTCTTCAAAAAAAGCTTTTAATGTAAGATAATCAAATGTAATCATTAAATCCTCAAGTATTCAAGTTAAGATAAATTTCAGATTTTGGATATATACAAAACCATCTCTAACCTCTCAAATGGCTTGCACCCTTAAGGTAAACGAATTCAGGAACAAAATTTTCACTTACATTTACGACCAAAAGAATTCTCAAACACATTTTCAAAGAATTTGGAACATCAAGTTCATGATGGCAAATCATAGCAACATCTTTCCACCCAAAATCCAATCTTGCAAATTTAGCGGGAAAAGCGGCATTCAAATCATCAGTTAGAGTAAATACGGCATGCGAAATCAAAGACGGTTCTACTTTATTTTTGGTGCAAAGTTCTGCTAAAAGCTCTAATGTGGCATCTTTTATTGCCTCTTCAGAATTATTTTCAACTGTAATAGCACCCCTTATTCCTTTTGTAATCATTTTAACCTCTGTTTTTATAATTATTTATTAAGAACAATCAATATATGACGAAAAGCTAATATATATTTACTTTTTTAGTCCACGATACCAATCAGACGCAGACATGACGCTTTTACCTTCAGGTTTAACTTTTTTCAGAAGTAAACAATTATTTTTACATCCAACTTCAAGTCCGTCTTTTGTCGCACACAAGAATTCTCCAGCCTTTGCCGTTTTTTCAATAACTTGTGTTTCCAAAACTTTTATAATTTTTCCTTGATACTCAAAATACGCACAAGGAGAATTATACACCCCTCTAACAAGGTTATGAATTGATTTTGCATCACAATCCCAATTGATTTTACATTCTTCCTTTGTTATTTTTTTAGCAATACAAACACCATCCTCAGGCTGTTTTATCGGAGTAAGAGTTTTATTATAAAGACCTTTTAGCGTTTTATCCAAAAGTTCAGGAGAACTTTGAGAAATTTCACATGCCAAATCTTCACAATTCATTTCATCCGTAAGTTTTATAGGATACTTGATACAAATATCTCCGCAATCGAGCCCCAGTTCAGTTATCATTGTACAGATACCTGTTTCTTCATCACCATTAATTATTGCCCGCTGGATAGGATTTGCACCACGATATCTCGGCAATAATGAGGCATGAAGATTAATAGTTTCAAACTTAGGAATATCCAAAACTTCTTGAGATAAAATTTGACCAAAAGCAAAAGTTACAAAGAAATCAGGATTTAATGATTTTAGTTCATTTTGAATATCAAACTCTTTTCTTATAGATGAGGGCTGAAACACTGGAATATCATATTTTAAAGCAGTTTCCTTAACCGGAGACGGGGTTAAATGATGTCCTCTGCCTTTTGGCCTGTCAGGTTGAGTAACAACAGCCAATACCTCAAAATCATCAGAATTTATAAAATGTTCCAAAGATTTTACGGCAATTTGAGGCGTTCCAAAATATATTAAACTAATCTTCTTTTGCTGATTCTGCATCGTTGATTTGTTCTTCCAATTCTTTTTCTTCTATAAGTTTATCTTCTTCTATCGGAGGAAATTCAAGACTTTCCAAGATACTTTCCGTTTCAAATCTGTTAATTGAATGGTCAATAAATAATATACCGTCAAGATGGTCAAATTCGTGTTGAATAGCTCTTGCAAGCAGACAACCGTCTTTTGCCTCAAGAACAAAAGATTTACCCTTTCTGTCCATTGCTTTAATCATAACATTTGCATATCTTTTCACATCTGTATATGCTTCGGGAAAACTTAAACAGCCCTCATGACTTCTGACAGCACCTGATTTTTTAATAATTTTAGGATTGATAAATACAATAGGATTTAACGGTTCATCCCCTGTAGACACGTCAATAACAAATACTCTGTAATTCTCACCAATTTGCGGAGCAGCTAAACCCACACCATTTTGAGCATACATCGTTTCAAGCAAATCAGTCACAAGTTCTTGAATTTTTTTTGAAACCTTATGAACATCTTTTGACGGAGTTCTTAATATCGGATCACCATATCTTAGTACTTTTCTTACTGCCATAAAAACCTCTTTTGTTTAGATTATAACACATAAAGAAACATGAATATTAACTAATGTAACAAATTTTATACATGCTGCAATTTTCAAAAACCAAAATACTTTATATAAGAGTAAGAGGCTAATGAGAGGATTAATTCAATTATTTATAAAAGGCTAAAATTTGTTAAGTCTTTATAAAGAAAAAGTTTTAAACACACACACTAACCTACCACACACACTAACCTTCTACACACGAGGAATTGAAAAAAAATTCCAGACCCTTTTCAAAAAGGGTTTTTTTTTGCGTAAAATTATTGTATTATAATCAAAGATTAGAATTTACATTTAGTACGAAGGGTATTTATGGGCAAGATAAAAATAGGTTTAATAGGCTTAGGAACAGTTGCAAGCGGTGTTTATAAGACTTTACAGAGTTTTGATAATATAGAAATTGTTAAAATTGCGGTTAGAGATATAAACAAACCCAGAAACATAGATAATTTAAATACAAACTTACTAACTACAGATGCCATGGAAATTGTTAATAATGAGAGCATTGATGTTGTTGTTGAACTTATAGGAGGCGTAGAACCCGCTAAGACTCTTATCACAACAGCTATTTTAAACGGCAAACATGTAGTTACGGCAAACAAAGAACTGCTTGCAAAACACGGTGAAGAATTATTTGACCTGGCCGAAAAAAACAATAAAGTTATCCTTTATGAGGGGGCTATAGCAGGCGGAATACCTCTTATTATGCCGATAAAAACGATTTTATCAGCAAACAAGATTAATAAAATAGAAGCCATATTAAACGGAACAACAAATTACATTTTAACAAAGATGGATATGGAACACTCATCTTATGATGAAGTTTTAAAAGAAGCCCAAAAACTTGGTTATGCAGAGGCAGACCCAACAGCTGATGTTGAGGGTTTTGATGCAGCATACAAATTGGCAACTTTAGCTACAATTTCTCTGGACAGAAGAATAAAAATCAATGAAATTTATAGAGAGGGTATAAGCAAAGTTACGGCAAATGATATAAAATATGCAAACGAATTAGGTTACAAAATCAAACTAATTGCCCATGCGGAAATGAAAGACGAAAACACCGCAGATGTAAGAGTTCATCCTATGCTTGTAAGCAAAAACACAACACTTGCACATATTGATTACGTAACAAATGCAGTAACAATAACAGGATTTCCTATCGGACAAGTAACACTTTCAGGGCCTGGAGCAGGCGAATTTCCTACAGCAAGCTCTGTTGCAGGCGACATTGTTGTGCTTTCTCATGAAATTGGCACTACGGATTATATTTTACCAATGATGAGATGCAATCATAGTAATACCGTTAAAGTTTTAAACATTTCCGATACGATTAACAAGTATTATTTATCGCTAACAGTTAATAACAAAGTCGGAGTAATCGGAAAAATAGGTTTAATATGTGCAGATAAGGGAATAAGCTTGGCAAGCGTACTTCAAAAAGGTGTTTCAGAAGATAACACGGCAAATATTATTATAGTTACAGAACTTTGCAAAGAAAAAGATATTTCAGAAGTAATAGATTTATTACAAAAAGAGGGTTGTATAAGTAAATTAAACAGTATGATAAGGGTGGCAGAAGATGTATAAAGGATTGATTGACAAATACAGAAAATATCTTCCCGTAAGTGATACAACAGAAATTGTTACACTTAATGAGGGAAACACGCCGTTTATAAAAGCGGATAATTTAGCAAAAGCAATTGGAATAAAAGCAGAAGTATATTTGAAGTTTGAGGGTTCAAATCCAACAGGAAGTTTTAAAGACCGTGGGATGACAATGGCCGTAACAAAAGCCAAAGAATCAGGTTCAAACGCCATAATTTGTGCATCCACAGGTAATACGAGTGCTGCAGCAGCGGCTTATGGAGCTAAAGCTGGTTTAAAAACTTATGTATTAATTCCTGACGGCTACATAGCACTTGGCAAATTATCTCAAGCAATGATGTACGGAGCTGAAATTATTGCAATAAAAGGTAATTTTGATGAAGCTCTTGAATTTGTCAGAGAGATTTCGGACAAACATCCTATAACGCTTGTAAATTCAGTAAACCCATACAGAATAGAAGGTCAAAAAACAGGAGCATTTGAAATATCAGATGCACTTGGAGATGCACCGGATTATCACTTTATACCTGTCGGTAATGCAGGAAACATAACCGCATATTGGAAAGGTTATGAAGAATATTATGCACAAAAACTCAATACAAAATTACCCAAAATGATGGGTTATGAAGCAGAGGGAGCAGCAGCGATTGTTAGAGGAGAAAGAATAATGAAACCTGAAACAATAGCAACTGCAATCAGAATAGGCAACCCTGCAAGCTGGAAACAAGCAGAAAACGCAAGAGATAAATCAGGCGGTAAAATTGGCTGCGTAAATGATGAAAAAATAGTTGAGGCATATAAATTAATAGCATCAACAGAGGGTATTTTATGTGAACCTGCAAGTGCAGCTTCAGTTGCAGGATTAATTCAAGCGGTTAAAGAGGGACTTGTTGAAGAGGGTACTAAAATTGCATGTATTTTAACAGGCAACGGCCTAAAAGACCCTGACAGTGCCATCAAGTATTCCCAAGCAGATGTCGCAAAAACAGATGCAAATATTGATGAAATCTTAAAAGTTATGAATTTGAAATAATAGTACCAATAAAAATTTATACAAAAGAGCGAACGGTTTTAACCGTTCGCTCTTTTGTATGTTATCAATATATCTTTTTCAAGTTTTTTAATATTTTGGACTTCGTAATTAATACAATCATTTATATTCTCAATACTTCTACCGCTAAAAGCAGATTGTCCAAAATTGTCCCCCAAAATTTTCGGTGCTATAAAATGATAAATTTTATCAACAAACCCAGACTCAATCATAGAACCGTTAAATACGCCTCCTGTTTCTACAAAAATGCTCATTATTTTTCTTTCAAACAGAATTTGCAGCATAGAATTTATATCAATTTTATCGTTTTTGACAGGACAAGGAATAAATTCAATATTTTCTGATTGCTGTTCAGAAATATTTTTTTTACAACAAAATATTTTATTATCAATAACAGAATTATTAAGCTTTTCGTCATAAATTACCAAAATTTTTCCTGATTTAAAAAATTTTTTTTCTAAATCAACACGCAAATTTCTGTCTAATAAAATTTTAAAATCGTTATTAAAATTCGGGTTATCTGCAATAACAGTTGATGAAGTAGTCAAAACCGCATCATAAATTGTTCTTAATTCTCTGCCTTTTTCTCTTGATTTATTTGATGTTATCCATTTTGAACTACCTGTTCTTGTTGAAATTTTACCATCAATTGTTGTTGCTGTTTTTAAAGCAATAAAAGGTCTTTTTTTCTGCATATTTGTTACAAAAACCTCATTCAAATCCATCGCCTCATTTTCCAATACACCATAAATCACTTCAATGCCGTTATTTTTAAGTTTTTCAATACTCGATACAATAGGATTCGGGTCTTTCATAGCAAAAACGACTCGTTTAATTTTTCTTTCTATAATCAAATCAACACATGGCGGGGTTTTTCCGTGATGTGAACATGGTTCTAAGTTTACTATAACAGTTCCGCCCTCTTCTTCTCCGTTTTTTAATTTTAAGAGAGCATCACGTTCTGCATGATTTTCGCCGTATTTTGAATGATACCCTGTTGAAATTTTATTTCCGTCTTTATCAAGAACCACACAGCCGACTAACGGATTTGGAGAGGTTTTTCCCAAACCCTTTTTGGCAAGTTCAAAACATTCTTTCATATAGTTTTCATACATATTTGTATTTTAACAAAAAATATGTTAAATTTAAACATAAACTTAATAAGGAGATAAGCTATATGGCTTTTGATTTAAGATATTTAGGACACAGTGCTTTTGAAATTAACAACAACGAAAATTATATATTAATTGACCCGTTTTTAGGCGTATTTCCAAAATATAACTGGAAAAATTTGGATATAAAAGAAATATTTGTAACTCACGGACATTCAGACCACTTAGGTTCAGCAATAGAAATAGCAAAAGCAAAAGAAGCAAGAATTACAGCCATATATGAACTTGCGAATTACTGTGCCGACAGAGGAGCATTTATAAACCCCGTAGGACTTGGCGGATGGGTTAATTATGATTATTGCAGTGCAATATTTCTGCCTGCATTTCATTCTAGTTCCACACCTGACGGACAATATGCGGGTTGTCCTTGCAGTATCTTATTTGAAATCAATGGCGTAAAAATATTCCATGCCGGCGATACATGTTTAAATCAAGAAATGAAAATTATACATGAAATGAATAAGCCAGATATCGCAATTTTACCAATTGGCGGACATTTCACTATGGATATAAACTCTGCAGTTAAAGCGGCAGAATGGCTTGGGGCAGAGGTAATTATACCTATGCATTACAATACTTTCCCTCATATTAGAGCCGATGTTGAAAAATTTAAAATCTTAATAGAGGATTTAGATAAACAGTGTATTGTTATGAATGTAAACGAAGTTGCACACTTCTAATTAACAACGAATTCAAGAACTTATTAACACTACGGTTTAAATAATCCTTGTTAATTATTCTAAATTTAATTTATTTTAAAATTTGTACTAATAGTTTTATTTGTTTCATTAAATACAACTAATCCTGTATTTTTGGATTTTTCTTTAACCAATTTATAAAAATCCCTTACAAGAATTAATTGATTTCTAATAGCTGTACATTCTTTTTTAGCCAAATATTCCTCTAGACGAGCATAGTCTTTTATGTATTTTTTTACCTTTACAAAAATGGTAAATTCCTTTTTTCTTCTTCTTATTTCTCTGTTTATAAACCCGAAAATAAGACTGTAATCAATATCATATCCCTCTTGAACAACAATATCCACAGTATAATTTATATTGTCAAAAGTTATAATAGAAAAATAAGCCAATGAAAGTTTAGACTTAAGGTCTTCCATCAAATATTTCAATTCATAATTATTTGATAAACCGCAAAACAAAATATCTTTAAATTCATTTTTATGTTTTAGCAAAGATGGTCTAAAATGGTTTATAACAGAATTATTATACATATTACAAACAGTTTCGGCATCAGAATTTTTAAATGGTCTAAAAATTATATTTTCATTTCTGTTAATACGATGAGCCTTTTTAGGCATTCTATACAAAACCTCACTGCCGCATTGTCTAAAATTGCAGCCATCCATAAATAATTTCAGCAGTTCATCATGGGTGTCATCAATTGAAACAATGAATGTATCTGCCCCTTTTGAACCGTATTTGGAAATAGTATAATCTATTAACTGTTTTCCGACTTCAAAGTAATTTTTTTCAAACATAAGACGTGTTATTGCAAGCTTGTAAGAATTTCCGACAGCAGGAGTAACAGTTATGACGCCATGAATTTCTTTTTCTTCTTCAAGCACAAATGACTCGGGCAAAAATTTGTATTTTAGCGGTAAAAATTGATGGATAAAAGCCCCTGAGTTATTCATTATAACTTTTATAAATCTTTCGGCCTCATCATTTCCGAGAAAAGCAATCATCTTCTTCAATTTTGAACCGTCAAGAAAAGAAAGTCGTCGTATAATAGTCATACCTAATTATATATTTTTTTATGTTGATTTGCAAATTTCGTGATAAACTAAATGTATGAAATCAGCAGTAGTAGAAAATCATAAAAACGTAATAAAAGATATAAAAGAACCAGAGTTAAGCAATAGAAAAGGGGCAATTGTACAGGTTTACGGATGCGGGCTATGCGGTTCTGATATAGTAAAACTCAGAACAGGCAAAGCCAAAGACGGCACTGTACTTGGACATGAAATAGTCGGAAAAATTGTTGAAATCAACAGTGATACAGATTTTAAAGTTAATGATGACATCGTAAGTTCACACCATATTCCTTGTTTTAACTGTGAGTATTGTAAAAACGAACACTATTCAATGTGTGAACATTTCAAAACCACAAATATTTTTCCAGGAGGATTTAGTGAATACATTTTTCTTTCAGAAGAACATTTAAAAAATGTAGCATATAAAATTCCTGAAAATATGACTTACGAAGAGATATCTTTCTACGAACCTTTAGGCTGCATAGTAAGAGCTGTAAAAAGAGCAGATTTAAATAAAAATTCAACTGTTCTTGTTATAGGACTAGGCTCGATAGGCTATCTTTCAGGACAGGCGTTTAACGCAATCTACGGATGCAAAACATTTGGCTGTGACTTGATAGAAGAAAGAATAAATCTTGCCTGTAACGCAGGAATAGACGCATTTAACTCTTCCGACTTTGAAAAAAGTGAACAATTTATAAAAGAAAAAACAAATAATATGGGCGTAGATGCAGTATTTATGACATCAGGCTCAGATAAAGCAATTGAACTTGCCCTAAAAACAGTAAGAAACGGCGGAAAAATAATTGTATTTGCCAGCACACCAAATAACAAAGGCTATGGTAATAATGAAATTTACTACAGAGAATTAACCGTATTTGGAAGTTATTCTCCCGCACCTGTTGATTTGAAAACATCATTTGAACTTCTGCAAACAGGAAAGATAAAAGTAAAAGATATTTCAACCGTGTACAGCCTTGATGATGTTCAACAGGCATTTGATGATACAGTAAGTAATAAAATTTTTAAAGCATATATAAAAATAAAGGAATAATGTTGATGAAAGCAATTCAATTTTATGCACCTGAAGATATAAGATATGAAGAAGTTCCTATTAAAGAACCTGAAAAAGGAGAAGTTCTCGTAAAAATCAAAGCCGCACTTACCTGCGGAACAGATGTAAAAACATTTAGAAGAGGACATCCTGTATTAATAAAAAAAATACCATCAGGATTTGGTCATGAATTCAGCGGCATAATTGAAAAACTTGGTGATGGAGTAGAAAACTTTAAAGTAGGAGACCGTGTTGTAGCCGCAAACTCAGCACCATGCGGAGAATGTTTTTACTGCAAAAAAGGACAATTTAATTTATGCGAAAATTTGGAATTTTTAAATGGTGCTTATGCCGAATACATTACAGTTCCTGCAAGAATTGTCGAAAAAAACATGATAAAAATTCCTGACGATTTAAGTTTTGAAGAAGCTGCATTTACAGAACCTCTGGCAAATGTGGTTCATGGAGCCGAAAGAACAGATATAAAAGAGGGTCAATCTGTCGGAATTATAGGTATCGGGCCTATTGGATTAATGTTTGCTAAATATGCAAAATTAAAAGGAGCAAGAGTAATAGTAGGCGGAAGAAATCCCCTAAAATTAAAACTTGCAAAAGATTTTGCCGATGCCGATGAAATAGTAGATTTAACCAAAACCAAAAATGCAGAAGAAGTATTTAAAGCATTCTCAGAAGAGGGAAAAGGACTTGATATAGCAATAGAATGCGTAGGCCTACCAGAAATTTGGGAACAAGTTTTTTCCATAGTTCGTCCCGGAGGAACAGTACATTTCTTCGGAGGTTGCAAAAAGGGCTCTGAAGTCCGTCTTTCAACCGTTAAAATGCACTATGGAGATATTAAAATTTTGAGCGTGTTTCACCATACGCCCGAATTTGTCAGAAAATCGCTTGATTTAATATCTTCTCATAAAATGGACGTCAAAAAGCTTATTACGGAACAAGTTTCTCTCGACAAACTAAATTACGCAATGCAAAAACATATTGAAGGTAATGTAATTAAAGTTTTGGTAAAACCTTAGATAATAATTTCTTTACTAAATTACTGCCGTATGTAATGAAATCAAGAGTTATTTCAATATCTTGCGTTTCATTCCAAAGATTCTTTACGTAAACTTTTTTTGATGACTCAAAAACATCTGCAGTTAGAAGTTTTTCTTTAAACAAATCCTTGTTTTCGCTAGTTTTAATCACTGTAAAATCCTTTTTATCGCTTTCACTAAAATCTGTTATCACGTTATCACAATCTTTCTTTTCTGTAATCCTACTTTTGTCGTATATTGTCGTTTTAATGATAATAAAAATTTTGTCAACATTTGTAATATTTTCAAAATATACGTACTTTTTTGTAAAAATTTTTTAAAATATTGTTTTTATTAATTATGACAGATATTTCTTGTGTTAAGGTATAAATATGACAATATCAGTTTCTTCAAATCTGACATTAGACAATATAATTAAAGTAAATCAGCTTCCCGATTCAGCAGTTGAAAGAATTAAGCAATCATTATCGTATGATGATAGTGACGAAACTTCTGATGAAAATAGTGACGAGGAACTATTTGTCGCAGATTATGACGATGAAAATGCAAATGTCGCAATAGCAGATTTTATAAAAAGTTATACGGATTCTATTTCCAATTACCTAACTTATTTATCAGAAAATAAAGTATCTTTAGGAGAAAGCCCTTTAAAAGACCTTCTTAAAAAGAAACTAAATATTAATATATCTAAAAGTGCTTATCAAGATGTCGGGATGGGCGAATACTACAACTTAAAAAAAGTAATGAAGTTGTCACAATCTATAAGCAACTATAATAACGTAAATAACAGTTCTTCAACTTCAACATTAAAAAATCTTACAAACTTTTTAATTTCAGTTTAAAAAACTGTATTTTTCTTTTGTGTAAAAAGTTTTAGCACAGATACAAGAGCGTTAATTCAGAAAACGAATTAACAATCGATTAAGCTATACAAGCTTAATTTGAAATGTTTTACAGCAATAATTCAAAATTTCAGCAGATTAATCTCTAAAATTATTAGTTATCGTATGAATGTATTCAAGAATTTGAGTAAAATATTCCAAATCGGAATTTCCGTCAAGAATTAAATCAGTAGCCGAAATAGACGGATTTATATATTTTTTACCTGCCTCAATAATATATGCCCAATGCTTTAAAGCATTTTCCAAATCTTGATTTCTCTCTGTAACAGCACGTGATAAAAATCTCTCTTTACGTTTATCCTCATCAGTTTCAATAAATATATTTATATCGAAAAGGTCTTTTATATACAAAGCAGCAGTGCCCTCAACAACAATAATCTTCTTTGATTGGACAGGAATAGCTTTCGGCACGGAAACTCCTGTCCCGTTAGGCAGATACTTTGGTGATAAAATATCATTGCCCATTGAAATATCTTCTAAATCTTTCTTCAAAACTTCAAGCTGAAATCCCTCAGGAGAATCAATATCATAACCGTTATCACGAAGATTATCGAAATTTCCGTACTTTTTAATGAGTTCAGAAATATCTTTAAAATAATTATCCGTACTAACAATTGAAATCGGTAAATTCAACTTGTCGGAAACAAGATGAATAGTATTACAAATAGTAGATTTACCGGAAGCAGAAGCACCCGAAATACCTATTAAAATCTTCTTATTCGGATTATTGATTAATCTTTGAGAAAATCTTTGAATGAAATCTGATTTAACTTTTTTAATAACAGGAGAACTGCTAAGCTTATCATGCTCAAGCAGTTGTCTAAATTTTGCCTGCAAATACACAACATATAATTCACGACTGCTTTTTTGCGACATATCGAGCTTTAAAAACTTATTGTTATTATTTATTTCTTTATCTATAAGAATTTTCATAACTTCCGCCGTTTTTGTTGTAAAGCTTACACTTGTATTTGATTATATTAAAACATAAACATAAAAAAAATTGCTACTAAACGTTAACATTTGTGTTTTATTTTTTTTTTTAGTACAATACATGCTAACAAGAAAAGGAGAACATATGGAAGTACTTGAACAAACACAAGGCTTAATAACACAGATAATCGGGCCTGTAATAGACGTAGAATTTCAATCAGGAGAATTACCTGAAATATATACTGCGTTAAGAATATACAGAGAAGATGGCAGCTATGTAGTAGCAGAAGTTCAACAAATGCTTGGTTCAAATAAAGTTAGAACAGTAGCAATGTCATCAACAGACGGTTTAAAAAGAGGAATGAAAGTAGAAAATACAAAATCACCTATAAAAATTCCTGTAGGAAAACCAATATTAGGAAGAATTTTAAACGTAATAGGCGAACCTGTAGATGAGATGGGCCCTGTAGAAACAGAAAATTACTTGCCAATTCACAGAGAAGCACCAAAATTAGTAGACCAAAATACTGATATAGAAATTCTTGAAACAGGTATAAAAGCAATTGACTTGTTACAACCATACCAAAAGGGCGGAAAAATCGGTTTATTCGGTGGTGCCGGTGTAGGAAAAACAGTATTGATTATGGAATTAATTCATAACATTGCTCAAGAACACTCAGGTGTATCAGTATTCGGCGGAGTTGGAGAAAGAACCCGTGAAGGAAACGACTTGTGGAATGAAATGAAAGAATCTAACGTAATTGATAAAGTTGCATTGATTTACGGTCAAATGAGTGAACCTCCAGGAGCTCGTATGAGAGTAGGCTTATCAGCATTGACAGCTGCTGAATATTTCAGAGACTTTTCAAAACAAGATGTATTGTTATTTATCGATAACATATTCAGATTTACACAAGCAGGTTCGGAAGTATCAGCACTATTAGGACGTATGCCGTCAGCAGTAGGTTATCAACCAACACTTGCAAATGAAATGGGAGCTTTACAAGAAAGAATTACATCAACTAAAGATGGTTCTATCACATCAGTACAAGCAATTTATGTACCTGCAGATGACTTGACAGACCCTGCTCCGGCAACTACATTCTCGCACTTAGATGCATCAACAGTATTATCAAGACAAATCGCATCTCTAGGTATTTATCCTGCTGTTGACCCGCTTGCATCTAACTCAAGAGTACTTGACCCGAATGTAATCGGAGAAGAACACTACGAAACAACAAGAAAAGTTTTGGAAATACTTCAAAAATATAAAGAATTACAAGATATTATTGCAATCTTGGGTATGGATGAATTGTCGGAAGAAGATAAAGAAACCGTAAACAGAGCAAGAAAAATCCAAAGATTCTTATCACAACCGTTCTTCGTAGCAGAACAATTCTCAGGCATGGCAGGGAAATATGTTAAACTTGAAGATACAATAAAAGGCTTTAAAGAAATTATTGAAGGAAAACACGATAATTTACCTGAACAAGCTTTTTATATGGTTGGAACAATAGAAGAAGCAATAGAAAAAGCTAAAACATTATAATAAATATAGGAAAAAGAAATGCACTTAAAAATCGTAACACATGAAAAAATTGTTTATGACGATGTAGTAGATGAAATATACTCAAAAGGCACAGACGGAGAATTTGGTGTATTAAAAGACCATATTCCGTTTATGTCGGCATTGGACGTAGGCGTAACAAAAATTGTAAAAGACGGAAATGTAAAGTTTTTTACGATAATGGGCGGAGTATTTCAATTTGCGGAAGATGAGGCAGTAATCTTAACCCATTCAAGCGAAAGCGGAGAAGAAGTGGACATAGATAGAGCCAAAAATGCAAAACAAAGAGCAGAAGAGCGATTGCAAAACAAAACAGAAACAATAGATGCCCAACGAGCAGAAGCGGCACTTGCAAGAGCGATGGCAAGACTAAAAGCAGCACAAACAAAATAAAATAAAACTAAAAAAAGAAAACGGGCGAAATAAAACTTTTTATTTCGCCCAAATAAAAAAAATTGTTTACAAAAAAAATATTTTGTATTACAATAAAGGAACAGAAAACCCATCAACATGGAAGAGTGCCAGAGTGGTTGATAGGAGCGGTCTTGAAAACCGTCGTACGTGACGAGCGTACCGTGGGTTCGAATCCCACCTCTTCCTTTTTTAATAGGATGTCGAACAGACATCCTATTCTTATGGAAAAAATATATATACATATTATTTTTCTGGTAGTTCCAGAATTGCAGACAGTTTTGGAATTTTTTGTAATTTCATATTATATAAGGCTTTCAGACATATTTAAAATTTTGCAGACAGTTCAAGAATTTCGGGCAGTATGGGGTTCGTTCTGAAAAGTCGGTAGTAAATTTTTAAAAGTTGGTAATATAAATTTGTACTATAAACTTAATATTTAGCCAAATAGTTCTTGTTCATGATATTATTTTTTTATGATAGACAGGGGTAAAGGTAAAAATTTAAAAACTTATATAAGTTTATTTAGTAGTGCAGGTGTCGGTTGCTTTGGTTTTAAACTAAATGGATTTGATTGTGTTGCAACAAATGAACTTATTGAAAGAAGATTAAATATTCAGAAATATAATAACAAGTGTAGTATGGATTTAGGTTATATTTGTGGCGATATAACAAATACAGAGATTAAAGAAAAACTATTTAATCAAATCCAAAGCTATAAAAAACATAATAACATAAAAGATATTGATGTTATTATTGCAACGCCACCATGCCAAGGGATGTCTGTTGCAAATCATAAAAAAGCAGAAAATGAAATAAATCGCAACTCTTTAGTTGTAGAGGCTATCAATATTATAAATAGAGTTAAGCCGAAATTCTTTATATTTGAAAATGTTCAAGCTTTTATGAAAACAAAATGTTTTGATAACGGAGTTCAAAAAACTATTTCAGAATCAATTAGTGATAATTTATCAAGTAACTATATTTACATTGATAAAATTTTAAATTTTAAAAATTATGGAGCAAATTCAAGTCGAACACGAACTGTTGTAATTGGCGTAAGAAAAGATTTATCAGACAATATTTTACCATATGAACTATTCCCAGACTTTAAAGAAGAAAAAACTTTAAAAGATATAATCTATGACTTACCACGTTTAAAAAATATGGGTGAAATTTCAAAAAATGATATTTATCATTCTTTTAGAGAATATTCATCACATATGCGAGAATGGATTACTGATATTAAAGAGGGACAATCTGCGTATGATAATGATAATATACTTAAAAGACCTCATCAAAAAATTGATGGTAAAATTGTTGAGAATGTAAATAAAAACGGAGACAAATATAAAAGGCAATGTTGGGATAAAATTGCACCTTGTGTTCATACAAGAAATGATATTCTTGCAAGTCAAAACACGGTACATCCCGAAGATGATAGAGTTTTTAGCATAAGAGAGCTTATGTTAATGATGTCAATTCCAAATAATTTTAAATGGGTGCAAGAAGATGAAGAACTTTTAAATTCATTATCTATTGATGAAAAACGTGCGTTTATTAAAAAGAATGATATAAATATTAGACAAAGTATTGGAGAAGCAGTTCCTACCGGTGTAATGCTATCAATATCAGATAAAATAAAAAAATATCTTGATTCTTCTAAGATAGCTGATAAAGAAATAAAAAAAATAATAAAAGAAAAACAATTATCAGATACATCAAAGCTAATTGATTTCATATATGAAAATAACAACAAATATTCATTAAATACACTATCTAGAATTGCAGAGTTGGCAAATACTCAACGTGCGGAAAATGCTGCATTTTATACTAACAAACAATTGCTATTTGAGATTTATAAAAAATTACCCGACATAAAAAAAGATAATATAAAAATACTTGAGCCTGCTGTTGGTGTTGGAAATTTTCTTCCTCTAATAATTGATAAATATTCAAATTGCAAAAGTTTAGATATAGATATTTATGATATAGATTCAGAATCGCTCAAGATATTAAAAGCTTTGTATTCATCTATAACCTTACCAAATAACGTATTTATCAATATTAGAAATAAAGATTTTTTACTGTCAGATAGTAATGTATATTATGATTTAGCAATTGGGAACCCCCCATATAAAAAGATAACTGATAAAAAATTATTATCAAAATATAGAAAATTATTTAATGATTCCATAGCTGATAACATAGCTGCGTTTTTTGTAGAAAAAAGTCTTAATTTAGCAGACAATACCTGTCTAATTTTACCAAAATATTTTTTGCACAATACTGATTTTGAAACTTGCAGAAAATATACAAATCAACATTCAATTAATGCAATAATTGATTTTGGAGAAAAAGGCTTTAAGGGAGTTTTGATTGAGACAATATGTTTAATAGTTAGTAATGTTTGTAATTCCAAATATACAGAATGTTATTCATTAACACACAATAAAACAAATATAATCTTACAATCTAAATTAACTGATAGTAAATTTCCAAATTGGTTGTTATATAGAGATGAAAATTTTGATAAAATAGCAAATAATTTAATTTTCGATATATTTGATAGTTTCAGAGATAGACAAATTACGAATAAAAAATTGAAAACTACGGGTAAAATATGGGTAATAAAATCAAGAAATATTACAAAAGACGGTTCTGCAATTGAACATTTAACCAAATATGATTCGTTTTTGGATAGTATTGAGGACTTTAAAACATTATCTGTATCAAAATACTACGACAGAGATGACGTTTATTTGAGTCCAAATATGACTTATTATCCAAGAGTAATAAAAAAACCTCGAAAAACTGTTGTAAATGGCTCTGTTGCCATATTTGAAACAAAACAGAATAAACAAGTTTCTGATTGTGATTTGAAGTATTTTGCGACAGACGAATTTAGAAAATTTTATAGTATTGCAAGAAATTTAAGTACAAGATCTTTGAACTTAGATAAAAATGCGGTATTTTATTTTGGAGTAAGGAACAAGAATTATGCTCTCAAGTAAGGATATAACAGATTTTATTAATCAAAATACATATGATATAAAAATTACGAAAAACGGACGTTGGATAGATCAAAAGTGTGCGGCGGATGTTCTTACTGTAATAGCAGATTGTATATATAACTACCATTTAAGTAATCCTAGTCATACCACATTTGTAACTGCTGATATTTGGTACTCTGAATATGCTAAAAATAATGTCGTTGAAATATTTAAAAAACCAGATGTTGATTCAGAGCTGGCTCAAAATGAATATGATAAATTTTTTCAACAACCTATGGAACTACTTGCTGCATCAAAAGTTTTAAATAAAACAAAAAATGGTAATAGAAATATTTATTCTATTGCAAATATGGGTATTTTAGAATTTATAGCATTAAGAGAGAAGAATGCATTATTTTTCTTAAAAGAATATATTACAAAAACCTTAAAAGATAGTGGTATTTATTATTTATTTGAATCTTTTTTTAGTTCTCAAACTCCAGTTAATTATTCCAAAATGAAAAGGGGATTTTCTAGTTTTACAATAGATAATACCGCTATAAATGGAGTAGTAGAATGTAATCGTATTTTTATTAAAGTTTTAAATCCTTTGGCATATTATAATAATGCTTTAGGTACAGAACGTGGTCATTTATCACGACATAATATTACATACGACATGCTTATGTATAATAGGAATAATTTCAGAGATATAAATGCCGAGAAACCTAAAGATATAACAAGAAAAGAATATATGCAACTTCAAAAAATTGTGGTTAATGATGCTTATTATAGATATCAATCGACGAAAGCAAAACATTATCTTAAATTATTTAATGAGCAGTATAGAGATAATAAAAGCGAACATTTCGATGAATATGATAATGGTATGGCTACTCAAATTCACCACATATTCCCAGAAAGTCAATATCCTGAAATCTGCTATTATTTAGAAAATTTAATTGCATTAACCCCAACGCAACATATGACAAAAGCACATCCAAATAATAATACAAGAGAAATTTGTGAAACATATCAACATCTTCTGTTACTCTCTAAAACTGATCGAATTAAAGAAAATTTAAGCGATGCTAATGCGGAGAAAATATATGAATTTTCAAAATTATTATATGTATTAAATATTGGCTTTGATGACGATAATATTTTAGAAATAGATGATATGAATTTTGAAGATGTTATAAATGCTATTAATGTACACTATGCAGCTTAGCTATTTAGAAAATCGTCAAACTGTTGTTCTTTATTGAAATATTTATTTATAACTAATTCCATTAATTCATTCATTTTGTTTGGTGTAATTAGATTCCCTCTGCCAAAAGATTCAATTTCAACATCATTCTGAATAAATGAACCCATAATTGAATAATCTATATATTTTTCATCAAATTCTGGTGAGTAAGCATAATAAGAAAATTCAATTAAATAAAATTTCATTTGATTATTAATTTTGGTATGAAAAATTTTTGTGACGTTTTCAGCAGAAAAAACAACACAATTTGGTACTTTTAAATCTTTTTCCCATATTAATGTATTATTTTCTGTTTTTTCTATTATCTTATCAATAAGTTCATTATACTTTATCATATTATTCACCTTGTTCAAATAATTGTATTATCGCCTTTACTGAATCAATATAATTATCAATATTGCTTTTGTCTATAATTTTGATATTTTTTATTATATTTAAATGAATTTTACTATTTTCAATTAAAAATGAATTTCCTTTTATTAATGTTTCTAAATAATTAACTGTTTCAACTATATTTCTATTTGTTCTGCCATTTAAGTTAATTTCCTTTTTGGTGCTATTTAAAATTTTGGAAAGTTTTTTAACTAGTATATGGCAATTTTCTCGCCTATATAAATCTTTTTTAAATTTGTTTAGCTCAGATAAAGAAAATAAGCTACAAATCATTGCACCTATAGTAATTATAGATGCAATAAGAGATATAATATTACATATGCTACTAAATAAATTCGTATTCATAAAAATTCACAATACATAATTTAACAAAAAAATATATGTAGAACAAATAATTTTAATTTTTCTTCATAAAATTGTTGCTAATTTTAATGAAAAATCAATAATTTTCAGCATATATTTAGGTAAATCTTTAGGTTCTAATACAGTTGTCATATAGTTTGGCAAAAAGTTGCCAAACTAAAAAAGGCTTATATTGAAACTAGCGAAAATATTCGTTACAATACATTTAGACATAGTTAAACTACTTGTATTTACTGGTGGTTTAGCGTTAAATATGAGGTCAATAAAACGGCGAGGGTTCGTTTGGATTACATATTATTGCATAACTAAAATGCAGTTATATTAAGAAAAAATGTATTTCCCGGTTCGAATCCCTCCTGCGACGATTGATAAAAAATCTCAAACTGATTGGCAAAATGTATATATATACATGAGATTATAGAAAACTATTTCTACAAAATAATCTAATCCGGAAACTGATATTACTTTTATTATTACTGCAAATATTTTTCTAAAGTTATTTAAAAATTTTATTTAATTTCGATAAAATTTTATTAAAAAGAATATCTAAATTAATTCTTGTATATAATTTTTTATTTTGCCCAAGCTTTATTTTACGTAGAATTTTTAAATAAGTGTTTTTATCTTTAGCTGAGTAGTTACCCTTTGCCAGCCCCTTTATCTTCGCAAATTGAAGATTTTTATTTATTCTTGATTTTAAACCTTGAACCTTAATAATAATTTCTTTACTATCACTTCCAAAAGAAAATTTATCCGACAAATTATTCCAGATTTCATCGGCTCTTTTACTTCTTATTATAACACTGCTTATGCCATTTTCATCGTAGTTTTCAGGAATATAATTATCACCAACAGAGAGATCAGCATTTTTATTTAATTTATCCAGACAATATAAACAGCGTTCAGGAACAAAGTATTCCTTAACTTTCATTCGCTCTTTTTTATTTAAGTCAATTGTACTTCCATCTTCATATTCCAAACGAACATTACCTGGCCAGTTACCGGCATCTTTTGTTCTAAAAAATAAATTTTTTAATATTTTATTCTTACCGGCCTTATGTTGTTTGAAGTATTCATATACACCATAATTCATTGTTTTATCACAGAATAAACCTATTAGCAGATAATTATCTCTATTTAATTTTAAAATGTTAATTAATTCCAAAAAACTTGAAATTACACATCCTGTGCCAACAATAATAACTCTGTCATTTGGATTTTCTTTTAAATATTTTACTGAATTATAATGCGAAACAGTCAAATATCTTGACTTTGTGGTATTTATCAAACTATCATTTTTTGTAAATTTTGAAGTTCGTAATTGAGCATCATAAGAGTATTTATCCAACAAAAATGCACAATCATAACTGTTATTTTCAAGCAGAGAGTGGACTAATGTTGTAATAATACCTCCGCTGGTTGACGATTTTAAAATATCACGATTTTTAGTTTTTGCATGGTAAATATTTATATAATCGCCTAACACAATCTCTTCATTAATGTCAGACTCATCTTCAACAGAACCAAGATAATTTTTGGAACAGATTTTTGAACATAAAGAACAATCTATGCATTTTATTTTATCTATTTCAGGCAAAAAGTCATAGTTATGACGCTTAATACTAATACAAGCTTTTGGACACACAGCAGAACACATTCCACATTGAATACAAAGATTTTCTTCTACAACATGTTCTATATTCATTTTGATAAACACTCCCAAACTCTATCAAAGCAATTATTTTTCTGAATTTTAGCAACATTAAATTTTATTTTTTCAGATTCAATTTTAAAATTAGCAATTAAATATTTAATTTTTTCCAAAAATTTATCAGACTCAATATCATTTCTCCCATCAAAAATAAAATCATCTTGTCCAACAGAATGCAAAAGTTCCTCATATTTAACAGCCCAGCCAATAGCTAATACAGGAATACCGTTTTTGTATGAATGGACTATAGAATGAAATCTTGATGATATAATAAAATCAAATTCAGGTAGAATTTTACTAAATTTAATGCAATCAATCTTTCCATCCAAAAAATGAACCTTATTGTTATTTTCAAACAAATCAAAAATTTCTTTGCAAATTTTTTCATCGGCCAAATCATAGTAAGAAATATAAACATTGTAATTATTTTCAACTAATAAATTAACCGCTTTTTGGTATAAATCAAGCATCTTTTCTTTATTTGAACGTTCAATAACTCTTATATTCGGAAAAATTAATACACTTCCGGACTTTATATCTATGGATGAGGCAGAATTATTATCTACATTAATAGCCTTATTAGTAAAAAATCCCGAATAAGGCTTTGAACTCTGAATAACAATATCAGGAGAAAGCTCTATATTATTTAAACCTAAATCTTTAAGCAAATTAAACCCGTCATGTTCCCTTGCAAATATTAAAGAAGAGTAAGATAAAACTTTTTTAAGCTTATTTTTTCCGAGTTTATATTTTTTAGGAAAATCAAAAGGTCCAAAAGACTGAGGTAGAAGAATTATTTTCTTCTTGTATTTTTTTGCCAAATTTATTATATGAAGAATACGGGCAGCATCCTTTCCCCATTGAGAGGATAATATATAACCTGAGATATCAAAAATGACATCTGCATCTTTAACAGCAGTTAATAATTTATTGTTCTTTTTCAAAATAAAACTAAAAGGACTTATAAGTTTTTTCACATCTTTTATGGTGTAATTTATGAAATCAATATTCTCAAACAAGTCATTATTGATAGAAGATACACCGTTTGATAATAAAATATAAATTTTACAATTAGCATCGTTATTTCTTAATTCGGTTAGCAGAGTATAGAGCATAGATTCTGCACCTTTGTTATTGAAACCGCCGCCTGTTATTAAATAATTTGTCATAAAATATTTCCTATAAAATTTAATACAACATTTTAAATAAAATGTTGTATTAAATTCAAAAAAAATTATATGAAATAAAAAAGTTTAAGTCAATAATAAAGAGATAGCTTAAAGGGTATTAGCAATCTTTGTAACCTAAAATTCAAATTTAATAAATAAAATTAGAAATAATCAAAGTCTTTGTAGATATATAATATAAACAGAATAAATAATACACAGATTTAAAAGACTAACAGGGGCTGTCCAAAAAGGACAGCCCCTTTGTCTTTTATTATTTATATTTTAATAAATTAAATTATTTAGCACTAGCAGGAGTTTTAGGTTTTCCATCAGCATCAACTTTACCAGCTTTAAAATCGTCAATCAATTTTCTTATAGATGCTGCATCACCTTTACCTTTAAGTGCTTCATCACTAAGTCCAGCTTCTTTTGCTCGTGCTTTCGCTGTTGTCAAATCAGTTGCAGCGGCCTCTTTATTATCATCTACAGTCTTCATTTCAGAAGCAAGTGAGTAAGAAGAACTGTTAGTACCTAAATTTTGAACGCCATTTTTCCATCCACCGTTTGAAGAGTCAAATTGAGAAACAGTAGAACCTATTTGTTGTAAACCATTAGCTGCAGTACCAGCTTGACCTGCAGTACCCATCCATTTACCTACAACTCCATTGATTTTACTTGAAATAGTATTAACAGCTTGACCTATACCAGATTGAGCACAACCAATAGCTGTAGCAAATGCAGCTGCATTATCTAAACAAGCACAAGCAGAACCTAACATTCCAATACCTGCACCAATAGCAGCTAACCAGTTACCATTTTTAATAGCATTTACCATAGTTCCTGCATTACCAACAGCCATTGTAGCTTGACCTGCAACTTGTATGCCCATACCAACTTTTTGTACTACCACTCCGGCTTTTTGAAGACCAGTTCCAGCTTTTGAAACGCCATCACCAACAACATAAATTCCTTTCATAGTAGCCTTTCCAGATGCAGCAGAAGCTTGACCGGCAGTACTAGGAGCAACACCAGTACCCATAGGTAAACCTAATAAGCCCTTGAACATAACCCCTAAGCCTTGGAATATACCTTGTCCAGCAGTACCAGTATGTTTTACGGCTTCACCATTAATCATAACACCAGTACCAGTACAAACCATACCAGCACCAACACCTCTTGTTACTGCACCGGCAGCATTAGTAAGCATACCAACCATAGTTATCTTTTGGAAAGTTTGATTTTCTTCTTCTAATTCTTGAAGAGCTTCTTCACCTTGAGCTTGTTGTTCTTCCCCTGCTTCCATTACTAATTCAACTTCATCACAATAAGCCATTTGTAAAGTAATAGCATTATCAGCACAAGTCATTGTCAAATTAGTTAACTCAACGTTTTGAGCTTCAATATCAGCAAGTCTTGCATATTTAGCTTGGATTTCAGAAGATTTGTCACTACCTTGAGAGCCTTTAGCACCTTGATTACTTTGAGCACCTTGAGTGTTACCAATAGGATTAGTATTATTACCAGCAGTTATAGCACCGCCTTGTTTTTTACCGCCTTTTGCCGGAGCAGGATTTGGATTACCTGTAGGAATATTTAATCCGTATGCACTGTTTTCACCACCTGCAGCAGCCATAGAAGTAGAAAATCCGCCTGCAGCTCCACCTTCTTCTTCGGCAGATAATTGCTCAATTTCCGAGATGATAGCCTCAGCCTCTTCACCGTTAGCAGCAATTTGCATAGCAGCATCTTGCATAGTCATCATACATTCTGCAATTTGAGCGGCAAGTTCTTCTTTACCTGCTTCACAATTAGCCTGCATATCCTGCATTTGCTGCATACTAACTTCACCAAGAGCACCTAAATCTTCAACAGAATCGATTTCACTGCAACCATCAGATTCAGAACATTCAGATACATCTTGTTGGTCTTCACCAATAGCTTGTTGATCATCACCCTCATCCAAAGAATAATCAGCTTCGTCATTAGAATCAACAGCAATACTATTTTGTTCTTTATTAACGCCTGTTTGTTCTTTAACATCACCATTATTGTCAGAACAAGCAGCCTTAATAGTTTCATTAGCTCTTTTAACAGCACTTCTACCGAACAATTTAGGCACTTTAGCTTTTAATTTGTCATAATTTAGTTGATTACCAGCGTCGAAACTTCCCATAATTTTTCTCCTTATATCTATCTTTTACCTTACATATACCTATGCCATGCATGTCGGCACAGAGTGGCTTAAGAGGCACAGCACCAAGAAAACTTTAATAAAGCGGGGGAAACATTTACAAAACTTAACACACTTAAAAAGGCAAGTTCTTTGTTTTTATACAATTACAATTAATATTTATTTTTTATTCTCCTTTATCAATAAACTAATTCCAGCTAAATGTTGCGTTTTGTACTGGAACTTGTAAACTTATCTTTAACAAATGAAAGGGATTTACATATGCTAACCGAAAAAGAAAAAAAAGAAGAAATTAATTATCAAATAGCACTTATCAAAAAAGATAAATTAGAAGACAAAAAAGGCCATTTGACATTGAACGAAAGAGATAAAATAGCAATTCTATTTAATGAAGGTCTAAGCATAAGAAATATTGCTTCTATTTTAGGCAGAAACGCTTCAACAATTTCAAGAGAATTAAAAAGACCTGAGGCAGTATTTTATAGAGGGAAATATATCGGTTCACAAACTCATAAAAAAGTAAAAGAAAAATGGCAAAACACACATAATAACAGAAAATTAAATAATAAACATATTAGAAAATATGTCATAATGTGTTTAAAAATAGGCTTATCACCTGAATTAATAGCAGGCAGATTAAGAACAAAATATTCTTTTAATATCTATCATGAAACGATTTATAAATTTATTTATTCTACACACAATGAACTTAACCTTACTCAATATTTGTGCAGAAGAAAATTTGGAAGAATATCCAGAAGTATCAAAAGTAAGAACAGATATAACTCAACATGCCGGAAAAATATTATTCCTAATAGAACAGATATAGATTTAAGACATATTGAAGCAAATTTGAGAACTGAATTTGGACACTTTGAAGCAGATAGTATTGAAAGCCCAAGAAAAAGCATTCATACCGATAAAAATACACCTAAAAATAAAAAACAAAGTTGCCTTACTGTAATTGTAGATAGAAAAACAAGACTAACAAAGATAGAAAAAACGGAATCTCTAAATTCAGTACAAACTTATAAATCATTAATTAATGCACTGACACCATACAAACATTTAATTAAAAGTATAACCTACGATAATGGTCATGAATTCACCGGTCATGAAAAAATTAACAAAATTTTTAAGACTAAAAGTTTCTTCTGTAAACCGCATCATAGTTGGGAAAAAGGAACAGTAGAAAACATTAACGGAATAATAAGACGATTTTTCCCCAAAGGGACTAATTTTGATACAATAAACGAAAAAGATATTAAATATGTTGAAAATTGGATTAATAACAGACCAATGAAAGTATTAGAATTTAAAACACCATATGAAAAATATCTTGAATTAGCACTAGGCTCATAAAATAACTACCTATTTATTTAAAAGCCATTCAATTATGTTAAAAATTTTTATACCTTTTTCGTTAACACCAACAAATAAATTATCCATTGTTAATATTATTTTTTCATAATTATCTTTTATATTTATTAAAGGAGTTAATTCTCTTTGGCGTGTCGTTTCAGACATAAGAGTTTCGCAAACTTGAATGTATTTTATTTCGTTAGAAGATGATGCAATAAAATCCACTTCCGTCTTATCTATTTTTCCTATCGAAACTTTATATCCTCTGCTTAGCAATTCTAAAAATACAATATTTTCAAGAATATGACCTCTATCAATATCTCTGTACCCTAAAAAGAAGTTTCTTAAGCCTATATCCGATATGTAGTATTTGCCTTGGGTTTTTAAATATTCTTTACCCTTGATATCGTAACGTTTTATTCCATAAAACACAAAAGCATTTTCAAGCAGAGAAATAAAATTATCAATCGCAGAAAGATGAATACCTTTTGTTATTAAATTTTGAGATACTAATGTATTTTTAATTTTATTCAAAGATATTGGATTACCTATATTGTCTGCCAAAAAACTTGTAATTTTTTTTAACAAAGCTACATTTTTTATTTCTGCATGATCAATTATATCTTTAACTAAAACAGTCGAAAATATTCCCTCAAGGGTTTGGTTAATCATTCTCTCATTAAAAGCAAAATCTTTTAATCCTGGCATCCCTCCAAATTTTAAATATAAATTAAATTTTTCAAGATTTGTTGCAGATTTATCAAATTTATTAAACACTAAAAACTCATCAAATGTTAAAGGCTGCATTTTTATTTCGACATATCTACCGGATAAATATGTCGAAAGCTGCGAAGACAAAAGATAAGCATTTGAACCTGTAATATAAATGTCTATATTTTTATTCAATCTAAGAGAATTAACCGTTAGTTCCCATTTATCAATTTTTTGAATTTCATCAAGAAATAAATATAATTTTCCATTATTGTTATTATTTATTTTCTTTTCAATAAAATCGTTTAAATCCAAATATGTCATATTTGCGTATTTTAAACTTTCGAAATTAATATGTAAGATATTTTCATCTTTCACATTATTAGTTTTTAAATATTCTATGAATAAATCAAGCAAACTTGATTTACCGCATCTTCTAATTCCGGTAATAACCTTAATCTGTTCTTTATCTTTAAAATCAATTAGCTGATTTAGATACTTTGGACGATTAAACATTCACAACCTCTTTTATATAAATTATAATAAAAAGGTTAAAAAAAAATCAAGTTTTTTACATACTTTGTAAAAAACTCTCATATACATAAAGTTTTTTACATTTTAAGAAACAAATTTCAAAAAAAACGAATATAAAAAAGGGGCTTAGTATTAAGCCCCTTTTTTATTATATTTATACTAAGTATTAGCTGGCTGTTCAGTATTATTAGCTGGTTGTTCATTTTTAAATCTTTGAAGTAAGGCATCCAACTCAGCCTTTGTAGTACATTTATTAATGTCAGCTGCTTTACCAGGATATGCAGCAAGTGCAGCATTTCTATCGGCTTGGCTTATACCATCATTACCACTATTTGGAGTTGTTAAATCTTGTATTCTTTGTCTATCTTCTTGATTTTGTTGAGTTTGTGAAGCTTGTTGATTTGCAAAATTAGCTGTGTTACCGGATAAAGCTGCAGCAATTCCTGTCATGATATTTCCATCTTGTAATCCTGATACAAATTGACCACCTTTAGTCAATCCTGTTGAAACTGCCGCTAAAGTTTGAGTAGTTTTTGACGCAGCTTGAGTGCCAATATTTACAGCCTTACCAGCAACTTGTGCTCCCTTATCTGCCAAACCTGCAGCAGCACTTGTAGCTTTTTCACCTGTCAAAGTAACAGCTTTCATTGCATCTTTAACTCCATTAATAGATGCTGTAAAAGCTTGAACATCATTTACGCAAGCCATAGCAGAGCCTAAGCAAGATAAACCTGCACCAATTGCAGCAAGCCATTGACCATTCTTGATAGCTGTCACAACTTGACCGGCACTACCAACTGCAGAAGTAGCTTCACCTGCAATAGAAATACCTTGACCAACTGTTCTAACTGTAAGACCGGCTTTTTGAACCCCAGTTCCTGCAACTTCAATAGCACCACCTGCAGCTTGAGTAGTTTTACCAGCCATAGTAACACCCGTTCCGGATGCCCCAACTGCACTACCTGCCGGAGCTGTAAATACACCCGGTAATAATGCAGCACCTAACGCTTTTAATCCTGCACCAATACCTTGCATTACAGTTCCTGAAGCTTTAATAACTTTACCTGAAGCATCAATAAGTGTTCCTGAAGTAATCATTCCAACTCCAACACCTTGAACAACTGCACCACCTGCTTGAACATACATACCAACTTCTTGTATCTTAGCAAATGTTTGGTCTTGTTGTTCTATTTCAGGAAGAACTTCTTCATTACCTAAAGCTTGCTCTTCTTCAGCAGCCTCCATTACTAATTCAACTTCATCACAATAAGCCATTTGTAATGTAATAGCGTTATCAGCACATGTCATTACCATGTTAGTTAACTCAACATTTTGAGCTTCAATATCAGCAAGTCTTGCATATTTAGCTTGAATTTCTGCAGATCTGTCACTGCCTTGAGAACCTTGAGCACCGCCTGCTGCTTGACCTCCTTGAGCACCACCCATAGGATTTGTAGCAGGAGCTCCTGAAGAAATTAATCCTCCTTGTTTTTTACCACCTTTTGCAGGAGCTTGATTTCCGCCTGTAGGAACGCTCAAACTATATGCACTGTTTTGACCGCCTGCAGCAGCCATACCTGTAGAAAATCCGCCTGCAGCTCCGCCTTCTTCTTCTGCGGTCAATTGCTCAATTTCAGCAGTAATAGTTTCCATCTCTGCCGCATTTTCAGAAGCTTGCATTAAACCATCTTGCATCATAGTCATATTTTCTGCTATTTGAGCCATGATTTCTTCTTTACCTGCTTCACAATTAGCCTGCATATCTTGCATTTGAACTGTATTTACTTCAGCAAGTGCACCCAATTCTTCTAAAGTAGGCATTAAAGCATCACCTTCTGCCATTGCATTATCGGCATTTACTTGATTATCATCAGCTACATTTTCGCCATCTTCACCATCATCTAAAGCATAATCTGTATCATCTTCTCCTTCAGCTACATTACCTTTAGCTTCTGCACCTTTAGAGTTATTAGTTTTTACATCACCGTTATTATCACTGCAAGCTTCTTTCATTTTAGCATTAGCAGCCTTTTTAGCACTTCTTCCAAAAAGTCCTAAACTTACTTTGTAATCGTTGTAATTAAGTTTTGCTCCGCCTGTAAAATCACCCATAATTTTTCTCCTTATATCTATCTTTTACCTTACATATACCTATGCCATGCATGTCGGCACAGCACCAAGAAAACTTTAATAAAGCGGGGGAAACATTTACAAAACTTAACACACTTAAAAAGGCAAGTTCTTTGTTTAAATGCAACAAAAAAATCTCTTCTCTTTTTATATACTAAAAAATATTTGCAAAAGAATTAAAATAATCGGCAATAATACTAAACAACATTGGCAATATCCATACCATAATTGCCGCACCAAGCACAGGTTTAAAAAGAAATGACAATTGGAATACGTTTACTTGCGGTGCGGTTTTTGAAATTACGCCAAGGATAATATCCTGTCCCAATGTCGCAAGCAGCACAGGAGACGCTATTTGAAGTCCCATATATAAAACATTTGAAGATAAACTTATTACGTAATCCAAATTTACTAATTGTTCAAGCGGAATTGACGTTGAATATAGTGCAAAAACATCAAAAGTTCTCATCAATGCCCTTAAAACCCAATAAATACCACCCACTTGAATAAAAATAATTATACCTAAAAGTCCAAAAATACGACCAAGTATCGAAGTTTGAGATTGTGTTGTCGGGTCAAGCACCGTCGCAGAAGATAAACCCATTTGCATATTTATCATATCAGCTCCGGCCTCTATTGCTAAAAGTATCAATTGCGCCACATAACCAACCATTGCTCCAACTGCATAATTTAAAATTAAAGCAACTATAAGTGAGCCAAAGTCATCAAGCGGTAAATATTTCGGCTGAATTATATTTACAATTATTATTGTCGTAATTATGGCGACACTTAATCTTACGAAAGAAAATATTTCTTTACGGTTAAACACTGGAGCAAATCTAAAAAAACCGACAACTCTCGCAAAAACCACAAGCCCTGCACCAAAATACATCATAAAATGAGGAAATAATGAATTTATCCCAATTAAAAACTTATCCATTACTTAATATCCTCTGCTCTTGGCGGTAAATCTATTTGAAACAATTGAGGAGGTATATCTATTTTTATGAATTTTAAACTCTCTGTTTTCTTAAATATTGTTTTATTTTTTTTAACAGTTACAGGAATTTCTACCGTTTCATCTTTAAAATAAAAAGTCAAAATAGCCTTTCCCGATTGTTTTGGAGCAATAATAACCATATCTTTTTCGTTCATTATCGTAACCAAAACATTTGCCGTAATGATATTATTATCAGTTGAAACAATTTTAACAACTGGCTTTTCCGTATGAACAAGATAGTTATCGAAAGCAAATACTTTAGGAATAAATGCTAAACAAAGAGTTATAATAAATGCTGCAAAAAAAGGTTTTTTCAATGTTATCTGCCTCGTTTATTTCTAATCGTGATACCCTCTAAGAAATCAGGCTTAGGATCAGCAGAATCACGACCCGGGATATATTTTTCCTGATTTTTCATTTTTGTGCCTAAACCCGTAGGAGCATTTGCACCTTTAGAAAATTCCGAATTAAGTCCTTTTGGGTCAGGAGAATTAAATTCATCAGCAAACGGAGATTTTGTATATTTATAATAATCACTGCTCAAAACATAAGTATCCGATTTTGGAACGACATTAAACGCCATAGCCATGCCGTCAGTAAACAAATTTGTTAGTAGTTTTACAAATCCAACGCCACCGATAACAATAACCAAAAATACTGCTAAAATTTTCGGTGCAGCCGCAATAGTTTGTTCTTGAACCTGCGTTACTGCTTGCAAAATACCTACAACAAGACCAATTCCCGCAGCCGTAAGCACGCAAGGCATCGAAATAGAAAGCATTGTCACAAAGCCTTTAGCCATATATTCCATTAACAATTCCATAGATTTTTCTCCTAATTATAACTACTTACCAAGCCCTGTACAATCAATGCCCAGCCGTCTACTGCAATAAATATCAGAAGTTTAAATGGCAATGAAATGATTGTAGGTGATAACATAAACATCCCTAATGCCAACAGAATGTTTGCTACTACAAGGTCTAATACAATAAATGGTACAAAAACTATAAAACCAATTTCAAATGCTGTCTTCAATTCACTTATTATATATGCGGGAGCAACTTGCCAAATGGTTATTTCTTCAGGAGATTCAGGAGCTTTTTTATTAGAAAGCTCTATAAAAAAAGCTAAGTCACTTTCTCTTGTCTGTTTCATCATAAATTCTTTCAATGGTTTTGAACCGGCATCAATTGCCTCAATAAGGTTTTGATTTTTTTTATACGGAACCTGTCCCTGTTCAAAACATTGTTGAAATATCGGTCCCATTGTATAAAACGTCAAAATCATTGATAAACCGATAATTACAACCGATGGAGGAACTTGTTGTGTTCCCATCGCTGTTTTAAGCATTGAAAATACAATTACAAATCTTAAAAAACTTGTCATACATGCAAACACAAATGGTATCAGCGAAAACAAAGTCATCACTAAAAGCATTTGTAATACGGGATTCATATCTCCAAATATGTTATTCATACTTCATCCTTTATTTTATTTATTTTCCTTCTATCTATAATATTTGTTCTGTATAATCATTTTGTTCCAATTTAGCAATCAAATTCATACTATTAGTATCAGATGCAACCAAAAACTTTTCACTGCCTGTTGAAATAACATAAAAGACTTTACTTGGTGCGACTCTCAACATATCCAGAACTTTCAAATTGCTGTCGGGCTTTGAGCCTACACCAAAATCCGATACTTTTTTATATACAAGAAGAGCAAAAAATATAAGCCCTATCATTGCAAATGTAAAAACAGTTATATTCATAATAAAGTGGTGCATATAAAAATCCTTTTTGGTTTTATTAAGTAAAGTCCTCTGTTTAGATATATTAGCGAAGATTTAAAATTCTAAGCTTTTGACTAAATGTCTTCATCATCCAATTCAAAGTCGCTGTAATCAAATTCATCACCACCCTGAACTTGTTCTTGAGGCATTTGTTGCATTTGCTGTTGCTGCTGCTGATATTGCATTAACACTTGCTGCTGTTGTTCAGGAGTAAGTTGAGCAAAAGCATTAGGGTCTATTCCCGGTGGAAGCTGCATTTGCATTTGCTGCTGCTGTTGATATTGCATTATAACCTGCTGTTGTTGCTCAGGAGTAAGTTGAGCAAAGGCATTAGGGTCTATTCCCGGAGGAACTTGCATTTGCGACATTTGTTGTGCCTGTATTTGTTCCGGCGGCATTTGCGGCTGAACTTGAGGTTCTGGTTCAGGTTCTTGAGGGGTAAAGATTTTATTTACCTTTACTCCGTATCTGTCATTTACTATTACAAGTTCGCCCTCTGCAATAAGTTTTTCTTCTACTTTCAAAGATATTTTATTGCTGTATATTGAACTTATATCAACAATTATTCCCTCATTAATTTTTTTCAAATCTCCAAGAGGAATTTTTATTTTATCAAACTCAGCACCCATCTCTACCTGAATACTATCCCATAAATTTACAGATGAGTTTTCTTCCATATTCATTTCTCCTTCTATCGAATCGTCAACAGCAATTATTAATGACGGATTTGGTGTCAAATTAAAAGTTTTTGTGTATTCTCCGCAAAATACTTCCATCACATGCAGATTAGAATTTTCAAATACAACTATATCTTCCGGTTCTAAAGCTTTCAAATCCTGCAATGAAAATAGAGTTGTACCGATTTTTACAGTTGCCTCAACCCAATTATCTGCGAAATTATAATCATTAAAAATTTCTTCCTGAGGAATACTTTCTTCAGGATTTATAAATTGATAAGGCAGTGAAACTATTATTTTTGCGACATTTTCACATTTTTCATCATCCTCAGGTCTCATAAGGAATGTAAGATGCAGAATATCAAATGTTCTAAATTTTAATGAGCCCTTTGGTCTTACGAATTTATCTGCAAAAGTTGTATAGAACATATCATTAAAACTTGTTATAATCTTAGCTTCCAACTCTGACATCATGTTCAAATTAAATTTTTCACCTGATTCAAGCGGTTCTAAGACCTTTTCCAATATCATACCGATTGCCTTTTCAGAGCATCTGATAAAGACTTCTCTTTCTGCATCTATATTTATTTTAGTTACGAAGTAGCTGTCATCTTGAAACATCGCATTTATATTGAGGCTCATGGACATTAATTTAAAAGCAAAGCCGTATTGAAAAAACTCATCGCTTGTAGACTTCAACGGAGCAGCAAACATTGAATTAAACCAATTATATTGTTTAATCAAATTATTGGAAAATATGTTATTAATAACTTCCTGTCCCATAAGTCCCTATCAACTAAAGCGATAATACAGCTATAATTAAGAATACTCTTGATGGACAATCTTAACATCAACTGTTTGTTGTATATTTAATAAATTCTGTGATAAAATAAACTAAAACAAGAAAAAGGAAAAGATATGTTAAGAACAGGAATAGTAGGATTACCAAACGTAGGAAAATCAACATTATTTAATGCACTGACAAGTGCCAAAAACGCACAAAGTGCCAATTATCCGTTTTGTACAATAGAACCGAATGTAGGCGTAGTAGGAGTGCCTGATGACAGATTGGAAAAACTTGCACCGCTTGTCAATGCAGCAAAAGTTGTACCTACGGCAATAGAATTTGTGGATATCGCAGGGTTGGTAAAAGGAGCAAGTAAAGGCGAAGGATTAGGAAATCAATTTCTTGCAAATATAAGAGAGACTGACGCTATAATTCAAGTTGTAAGATGCTTTGATGACCCCAACACAATACACGTTTCAGGAAAAGTAAACCCTATAGATGATATTGAAACGATAAACACAGAACTTGCTCTTGCTGATATGGCATCTTTGGAAAAAAGAATTGCAAAAACTTCTAAAGTTGCAAATTCAGGTGATAAAAACGCTAAAGTTGAAGTAAAAGTTCTGCAAACACTTTACGATAAATTATCGGATGCAACATTTATCAATGTCGAAGAATTATTTGAAGACGAAGATGAACTAAAAATAGCAAAACAATCTCAATTAATGTGCATAAAACCTGTAATTTATGCGGCAAATGTATCTGAAACCGACGTAGTATCAGGAAATGATTACACAAAACTTGTAAATAAATACGCACAAAAACATGGTGCTGAAATGGTAATAATTTCCGCAAAGATAGAAGAAGAATTAGCAGAACTTTCACAAGAAGAAGCAAAGGAATATTTAGCGGAACTTGGAATAGAAAATTCCGGAATAGAAAAGATGATTCAGGCAGTATATCATCTTCTAAACTTGAGAACATACATAACTGCAGGTGAAATTGAGGTAAAGGCTTGGACTATTACAGCAGGAACTAAAGCACCTCAAGCTGCGGGGGTAATTCATACAGACTTTGAAAAAGGTTTTATAAGAGCAGAAGTTATTTCTTATGAAGATTTCCTTGCCTGCAACGGTTCTTATGCAGCTGCTAAAGATAAAGGCGTTATGAGGCTGGAGGGCAAAGAATACGTTGTTCAAGACGGAGATATTATGCACTTTAGATTTGCAAATTAGTTAAATATGAAAGGAATTATAAATGACAGTTTTAGATAAAATAAATTCACCAAAAGACGTAAAAGCTCTTTCGACGGAAGAAATGAACACTCTTTCAGGAGAGATAAGAGAATTAATAATAAACAAAGTAAACACAATAAGCGGACATATGGGGCCGAATTTAGGTTTTGTAGAACCGACAATAGCTCTTCACTATGTATTTAATTCACCTGAAGACAAGTTTGTATTTGACGTGTCACACCAGTGCTATGCACACAAAATGCTTACAGGAAGAAGAGAGTATTACCAAAATCCTGAAAAATATCTTGAAATAAGCGGTTACACAAACCCTAATGAAAGTGAACACGATATGTTTATCGTAGGGCACACCTCAACTTCGGTAAGCTTAGCAACAGGACTTGCAAAAGGCCGTGATGTCAGAGGCGGTAAAGAAAATATAATTGCAATCATAGGTGACGGTTCCTTAAGCGGCGGAGAAGCTTTTGAAGGTTTAGATAACGCTGCAGTTTTAGGAAGCAACATCATTATTATCGTAAACGATAACGAAATGTCAATTGCCGTAAATCAAGGCGGACTTTATGATAACTTAAAACTCTTGAGAGAAACCAACGGAAAAGCAGAATGTAACTACTTTAAATCTTTAGGCTTTGACTACTATTACGTTGAAAACGGAAATAATGTAGAAGATTTGATTAAAGTTTTTGAAGAAGTAAAAGATATAGACCACCCTGTAGTTGTACACTTACACACTCTAAAGGGTAAAGGATTAAAAGAAGCCGAAGAATATAAAGAATTTTATCACTGGATAAATGCAGGCTGTACAGATCCGAATGCAAAGAGCACAACGGAAACATATGCATCATTAACAAGAGAATATTTAATAAAAAAATACGAACAGGATAAAACATTGGTAGTGGTAAACCCTGCGACACCGGGAGCTGTTGATTTAAATCAAGAATTCAGAGATAAACTTGGCAAAAATTATGTTGACGTAGGTATAGCAGAAGAACATGCAATGGCATTTATTTCAGGTATAGCAAAAAATGGAGGGAAACCTGTCCTTACATTATTAAGTTCATTTGTACAAAGAACTTATGACCAAATTTCGCAAGATTTAGCCCTAAACAATTCTCCTGCAACGGTTTTAGTAAACTGGGGAGGCATTTACGGTGCAGATGCTACACATTTAGGCTTGTTTGATATTCCGTTAATAAGCAATATTCCAAATGTCGTTTATCTTGCTCCTACTTGCAAAGAAGAATATTTAAAAATGCTTGACTGGTCAATAGGACAAAAAGAACATACAGTATTTATAAGAGTTCCATTTGCACCATTATCATCAACAGGAAAAGAAGATAATACCGACTACTCGGTACTAAATAAATATCAATTAACAGAAAAAGGCGAAACTGTTGCGATAATAGGACTTGGCTCTTATTATCAAAAAGCGAAAGAAGTAAAAGAAAAACTTCAAAAAATCGGCATCGTACCAACATTGATAAATCCAAGATACATAACAGGCCTTGATAAAGAACTTCTGGAAGAATTAAAATTAAGCCATAAACTTGTGATAACACTTGAAGAAGGATGTCTTGCAGGCGGTTTTGGAGAAAAAATCGCAAGCTACTACGGAAGTTCTGACATGAAAGTCATAAATTACGGTGCAGAGAAAGCTTTCCCTGATAGAATTCCGCTTCAAACTCAACTTGAAAAATATCATTTGACAACAGAATTAATTGTTAAAGATATTCAGGAAGCATTAAAATAATTTAATAATTTTAAAATAACGGTTGTATTGTACAGCCGTTATTTTTTAGTTTAAAAACTTAAGAATATAAAATGTAGAAAGAGAAAAATAAACAGCCAAGCCCAAAACATCAATTGCAGTAGCAATAACAGGTCCTGATGCGACAGCAGGGTCTATATTCATTTTTTTCATAGCAAACGGAGTAAGCGTGCCTATAATTGTTGCCAAAGACATATTAATAGCCATTGAAAGCCCTACAATAATACCCAATTCAAAGTGATGCTGCCATCCCCAGGTAAACAAAGTTACCATCATACCAAAAACAGCCCCGATTAGAAGCCCGATAGCTCCTTCTCTGAAAATATTATACAACGCAGAACTCATTGTTAATTGCCCCGTAGACAAACCACGAACCATAAGTGTAATACTTTGAGTTCCGATATTTCCGGCTAATCCTGCCAAAAGAGGCATAAATATCGCAATTATAGGAAAAGCCTTTAATGTTCCGTCAAAATGGTTTGCAACATTAACAGCGATAAATTCACCGATTAACGTTACAAAAAGCCATGGAGTTCTTGCTCTTATAGACGTAAACATAGAACCCTCTAAAATTTCATCCTCATCAATACTTCCTGTTGAAATCCCTGAAGATGCATAGATTTCTTCTGTAGTTTCTTCTTCGACAACATCCTGAATATCATCCCACGTAACAACACCTTTTAATCTGTTATACAAATCTACAACAGGCAAAGCATTAAATTGATATTTCATAAATTCATCGGCAATATAACCCTGTTGGTCGTCAACATGGAGTTTAACAATGTCAGAAGTCATAATTTCCGAAATTTTAACATTTTTTCTCGTAGTCAGCAACGCACGCAGCGAAACAACACCTATAAGATGATTTTGTTTATCAACAACATAAATATAATACAAATCAAGATTATCTTCTTCTGCCTTAATACGAACATAATCCAAAACCTGTTGAACAGTCATATCAATATTAACCGTCATAACAAGCGGGTTCATCAAACCACCTGCGGTTTCTTCGTTATATGTTAAAAGTTCTCTGACTTCATCTGAAAACTTTTGAGGCAATTTATCCAAATAAGTCTCTGTTTCATCTTCTTCCATATCGCCCAGAACGTCAGCCGCAGCATCATGAGGAAGCATTGTAATAATTTTTGACGCATGTTCCTGGTCAATCGCACCCAAAATTTCTACTTGAAGCTGAGGCGGAAGATATTCAATAATTTCAGAAGCCTTATCAACATCTATTAACTTAAAACATTCAAGACGCTCATCATCTTTTAACTCTTGCAAAATATCAGCTAAATCCGCACTGTGAAAGCTGTTTAATTCTTCCGCAAGTGTTTCCGACGATGTATCATCAAGAAGTTCTCTT
The DNA here is from genome assembly GCA_017478515.1 of bacterium. Lineage (GTDB taxonomy): Bacteria > Cyanobacteriota > Vampirovibrionia > Gastranaerophilales > Gastranaerophilaceae > UBA791. The sequence continues at coordinate 32,772 of JAFVDH010000008.1, read as the reverse complement.
ATTCTTTCTATTGTTGTTGGTAGATTTTTCATAATTTAATTATATCTTAAATATTTTTTTTTATTTATAATAAATTTTAAATGGAGAAATAAACATGTATAAACAATTTTTTGAAAACGAAACAAAAACCGCATTAAAACAAGCCTATCCTGACATTCAAGAATGTAATCTAAGGGTAGAAAAACCAAAAAATTCAGATTTTGGAGATTTTGCAATAAATGTATCACCGCTTGCAAGGGAATTAAAAACTGCTCCGCCGGCTATCGCTCAAAATATAGAAAAATATCTTTCTAAAGACGGCTACGAAGTAAATCTGATTGGCGGATTTATAAATTTTAAACTTGGAAGAAAAATGCTTGCAGAAACGATTGAAGAAATTATTAAGCAAGGTCAAAATTTTGCAAAGCCCAAAAACATAAAACCTGAAAAAATAAATTTAGAATACGTATCAGCAAACCCTACAGGGCCGTTTCATATCGGTCACGGCAGATGGGCAGCAATGGGAAGTGCTCTTGCAAATCTTTTGAAATTCTACGGACATGATGTCTATCAGGAATTTTACATAAACGATGCAGGCTCTCAAATTCAAAAATTAGGAAATTCTCTGCTTATAAGACTTAAACAATTAAAAGGTGAAAATGTTGATTTTCCTCAAGATGAACTTGAAAGAAAAAACTACTATCAAGGTGAATACTTAATTCCCGTAGCGGAAAAATTCTTAAAAGAAAACGAATATACCGAAGATGTAAAAATTCTTTCGGATTATGCAAAAAAAGAAATGGAAAGATTACAACAAGAATTACTAAACAAATTCAGAGTACACTTTGACAAATTTTATTCTGAACTGGATTTGCATACCTCAGGAAAAGTTGAAAATTCATATAAAAAACTTGAAGAAAGCGGAAAACTATATGAAAAAGAGGGTGCAATATGGTTTAAATCATCGGAATACGGCGATGATGAAGACAGAGTAATAAAAAAAGCAGATGGTTCAAATACCTACCTAACAGCAGATATTGCCTACCATAAGGATAAATTTGACAGAGGATTTGAAAGATTAATAAATATCTGGGGTGCAGACCATCATGGTTATGTTGCAAGAGTAAAGGCATCTCTTGAAGCACTTGGATATAATTCCGAAAAACTTGAAATTTTACTGGGACAACTTGTAAATCTTGTCATAAACGGCGAACAAACAAGAATGGGTAAACGTAAAAATATGATAACCCTTGATGATTTAATTGAAGAAGTAGGCGTAGATGCAACAAGATTTTGGATGTGTATGAGAGATATCAACAATACGCTTGATTTTGATATTGAACTTGCGAAAAAATCTACGGATGAAAATCCCGTATTCTATGTTCAATATGCCCATGCCAGAGCCTGCTCTATCCTAAGAAACACAATTAATGACAAGATTAATACCGAAACAGGAGAAAAAATTGCAGCACCTTTGACAGAAGATGAATTCAACAAAACAATAGAAAACTTCAAAGCGGAAAGCATTATAGATGACGTAGAAAATGCTAAGTCATTAATATTAAAATTAGAAGACTTTAAGTCAACAATAATCCTTTCGGAACAAACAAGAAGCGTATACACAATATGCAGATATTTATCTGAACTTGCATCAGAATTTCACTCATACTATACAAAAAACAGGGTACTGGTTGAAGATAAAAATATAATGAAAGGAAGATTATCAATAGTCTATGCGACAAAATCAATATTAAAACAAGCCCTTGATATACTTGCCGTTACAGCACCTGAAAAAATGTAAAACGACAATATAAAAAGATGATTAAAATAGACATAGGCGGCGGTTAAGATTAAAATCTTAACCGCCGCCTATATTCTAAAAACTTATGATTTATTCGTACAAATCAAATAAAAATTCTTTTTTCCCGACAATTTGATTGTGCAAAGTTTTAATAGAATTATCAATTTCAATATTACTCCAGCCAAGCTGTTTCAAAAGATTTAATACAACAAATTCTCTTGCATTCATATCAGCATCAAGCATTTTCACAATAAATCCATCGGAGGTAAGAGTATTCACAACAATACAAATTCCTCCAGCCCCAACTTTCGCAGTACACATTGGAGAATTTTGCATAACTTTTGTATCAAGTCGGTCTTCGCCACCAATTATATACGGATTATGTAAAAATGCATTTTTTATTTTTGAATATTTCTCATTGCAAAACAAATTCAAAAATCCTGTAAGCATATTTTTAAGCGGCATAGAAAAAATCGGAACACCGCATCCATCTGTTGTTACAGGAGTATCCCCGTCATACTCGCATAATTCATAAACTTTTTTCTTAATTAATAACTGCAAAGGATGAGTTTTTTCATAATAATTCTCCAAACTAAATCCGAAATGCTCGGACAAAGCAAGCATCATAATATGTTTACCGACACAATTATTATAAAAAACAGAGTCCTTATCAAATTTTACAGACTTAGCAAGAGGCTTGTGAAAACCGCATTTTATAAAACTTTCATCAATACCTGTTTTAGCCAAAAAGCTTTTAGCAGCATCAACATGACACTTTTCACCCGCATGTGAAGCACAGGCAATAGCAATTTCTTCAGAAGTCAAACCAAGTTTAACATCCAACGTCTCATCAATCATAATAGCCGCCTGTAACGGTTTTGCACATGAACGGAGATAAAAAGGATAATTTAAGCTGTCTCCTATATCAATTTCTTCACTTCCGAGTTTTAGAACAACAAATCCGGAATGTTCCTGTTCAACAAGCCCATCTCGAACATGCTCAATAAGTTTAACCGGATTATAATAATTATTTTGCATTTTTCTTCAAGAACAATAAAATTTTATTTAATTGAGATTTTAACTTAGCATTTTCTTGTTTTAAATCATTTACTTCAGCAATATACTTATCAACACTTGCACCGTCAAGAGACATTCCCTCAGGAATTAAAGAAACATCAAGAATAAATCTCTTTGACGCCTGTTCTTTCATAACAAGTAAAGCCTTTGAGTCAGCTTCCGTAACATAGCCGAATTCAATCATCAACTCAACAAACTGAGGTCTTTCGCCTTTTTCTCTAAGTTCTTTTTGAATTCTGATAGTATGTTCCAATTGGTCAATATTAATTTTGCCGATACGTTTAAAATATTCACCCGTACGATATTTACCGGCCAAATAACCTGCCATAATCATAATAGGATTAGGGACAGGCGATTTAATAAAATTCTGTTCGCAGCAGAAAATAAAATATTTAGAAACCTCTTCTAACGTCCAAAAGTTGTTAAGAGCAATTGTAATGATATCATTACCCTCTTCAACCAAACCTAAAAATGTATACAAATTAGTATCCAAACCGGCAGTACGTTCCAAGAGTTCAGTCTTACCGATATAAGACAAGCTCGGACGATACAAGTGAAAATTTTCATGACTTTTTTCATTGATAAAATCATCACTCAAGAAAGTTTCCAAATGTTCACGCAGGCGAATATATATAACCTGCTTGACCCAAAGAGGAAATTCAAATAATCTTTCTGTAAATGTATCTAACAAGCTTTTTTTCAAAAATCAACTCTCCGATATATTCTATTTTTTTTAATTATATATTATAATCATTTTTAGTGCAAGATATTACAAGAAAGAAACAAAATGGCGTTAGACGGATTTTCATTAAGTCAGGTAGGATTAGGTCAAGATAAAACATCAGCCCAAATGGCAGCAAACACGGAACACGAAATTCGTCAAAATCTCGGAACAAAAAATGTCGACCAGATAGCAAATACAGATAGCGAAAAAGCAGTTACGCTTGATGAGGAAAAAGAAAAAGACCAAACATCCGGTAAGCCGAAAAAAAAGGGTAAGCGTCGAAAAAGCAAAGAACCAAAAGTCGAAGATCCATATACTGTAGAGCTTAATTCTCAAGATAATGAAGTAACAGACCTTGATTTTTATACAAAATTTTCAGATAAATTAGGAATACGCTTGAATAAATTTTCTGAAGTAATAGAATTATATAATAGAGATACTGATAAAACTGTAGAAACAATTACAGCGAAAGAGATGATAAAACTTATAGACCGATTAAAAATATCATCAGGAGTACTTGTAAACAAGAAAATATAAACAGGTGAATAAATGAATCCATATTTAAAACAATACCAAAGAACGGAAGTAGAAACAGCGACACCGGAGAAAGTGCTAATATTATTGTATGACGGAGCAATCCAGTTTTTAAACAAGGCTTTAATTGCACTTGATGAGAAGAATATTCAGGAAATACATAATAACATAGTAGGTGCAGAACATATTTTGCTGGAATTTATGAATACGATAGATTTTGAACAAGGCGGAGACTTTGCGGTAAGATTAAACGCATTATACCAATACCTGTACAACAGACTTGTCGATGCAAACATGAAAAAAGACAAAGAAATTGTACACCACGTATTGGGATTTCTTGTAGATTTAAGAGCAACATGGAAACAAGCCATTAACATGACAAAGCCCGAAGCACAAGCAATGATGCAAAATGCAGGAGGAGATACATACGTATCAAACGATGATTACGAAGACGATGATGAATATGAAGATGACGACGAATACGAAGATGATGACGGAGAATAAGATTAATGAGTAATCCTGCCATTGAACAATTAAAAAGTCTCTATTCACAGTTGTTTTATCTTATAGAAGAAGTAAAAGAATTAATAACACAAGGACATACAAACGAGGCCGTACAAAAAGCATCCCAAATAAAAAATATTTCCAAACAACTTAAACTGGCAACAAAAGGAACAATTATTCCCGAAGAATTAAAACCCGAAATCAAAGAGTTGGAAATAAAAGCTCTTAACGAAATTAAAGAAACATCAGATGCAATTATACAAATAAAAGAAAATTTAAAAAACACATTGAATACTGTTAACAACAACATAAAAATACAAAAAGCTTATTCGTCAGAACTTCCGCAAGTCGGACAAACTTTTTATGAAGAAGAGTAAACTTTCTAAAATTATAAGACATTTATATAAAACAGCCAATAATAAATAAATTTTTAAAAATAATTACTACAAATATAATAAAATATTTATAAAAAAAGGGCTATTTCTTGATTTTAAAGAATAATTATTGTATAAAATAAATACAATAGAAGTATTCATGAAAAAGGAACAGATATGGAGCAAGATGTAAGTGCATCCAAGACATTAACAGGAGCACAAATACTTATAGAATCATTAAAAAAAGAAGGTGTGGACAAAGTATTCGGATACCCCGGAGGAGCAATACTTGACATATATGAAGCACTGTATCATGAAACGGAGATAAAACATTACCTGGTAAGACACGAACAAGCAGCGGTACACGCAGCAGAGGGTTATGCAAGAGTATCAGGCAAATGCGGAGTAGCAATAGTAACATCAGGCCCCGGAGCAACAAATACAGTGACAGGGATAGCGAATGCATATCTTGACGGATACCCAATTGTAGTATTCACAGGACAGGTCTCTGCAAATTTAATAGGAAACGACGCATTCCAAGAAGCAGATATCGTTGGAATAACCCGTGCCTGCTGTAAACATAATTATTTAGTAAAAGATATAAAAGACTTAACACGAACAATAAAAGAAGCGTTCCATATTGCAACAACAGGAAAACCGGGACCTGTAGTAGTAGATTTGGCAAAAAATATTATGACAGCAACATGCGAATTTGAATATCCTGATAAAGTAAATTTACAAGGATATAAGCCAAATTATAAAGGTAACACAAAACAAATAACACAAGCGGTTCAACTTCTATGCAGAGCAAAACGTCCTGTAATAATAGCAGGAGGAGGGGTTTTATTATCAGATGCCTGTAATGAACTTAGAGAACTTGCAAAAAGACTTGAAATTCCTGTTGCAAACACACTAATGGGTGTCGGAACATATCCCGCAAACGACTATTTGTCATTAGGAATGCTCGGTATGCACGGAAACTACTGGGCTAATTTTGCCGTAAACGACTGCGATGTACTTTTAGCTATAGGGACAAGATTTAATGACAGAATAACGGGTTCTTTAAAGAAATTTGCTCAAGATGCAAAAATTATTCACATAGATATTGACCCTTGCTCTATTTCAAAAAATGTTCAAGTAGACATACCTATCGTAGGAGATGCAAAATTAACGCTTCAAACAATGCTAAAAGAACTTGACAGCAACCATTACGATGTAAATGAAACATTCAAAAAAATGTGGTTTCAAGTAATAAAAGAATGGAAAACAAAACGAGCAATCCCCGAAATTCGTTCGGAAAAACTGCATGCACACACCGTACTTTCAGGAATATACGAATACACAAAAGATATGAACCCTATTGTAACGACAGAAGTAGGGCAGCATCAAATGTGGACAGTTCAGGCATTTAACTTTAATGAACCGAGAAAACTTGTAACTTCAGGCGGTTTAGGAACAATGGGATTTGGTTTTCCTGCTGCAATGGGAGCAGTTTTAGGTCAGGGAAATCCTGTTATTTGTATCGCAGGAGATGGTTCAATTCAAATGAATATTCAAGAATTAATGACTTGCGTTGACTATAAACTTCCTGTAAAAGTTATGATAATGGATAACGGTTACTTAGGAATGGTAAGACAATGGCAGGAAAAATTGTACGACGGTCACTACTCACAAACAAAAATTTCTTCGCCCGACTACGTTAAGTTGGCAGAAGCCTATGGTGCAAAAGGAATACGAGTAGAAAAAGAAGAAGAAATTGTTCCCGCATTAAAAGAAGCCTTTGAATATGACGGGCCGGTATTTATAGATTTTATAATAGAACCTCTGGAAATGGTATATCCATGGGTATTATCAGGTAAACCGCTTGATAACGTATTACTTTCAGATAAAGGATAAATAAATTATGCGACACATTTTATCTATATTAACAAAAAATGAAACCGGTGTAATTTCAAGAGTATCAAATCTGTTTTCAGGCAGAGGGTACAGCATTGAAAGTATTACGGCATCAACAACTCTTGATAAAGAACATTCAAAAATAACAATAGTAACAACCGGTGACGAAAAAGTTATTGAACAAATAACAAAACAGCTTCACAGACTTATTCCTATAATAAAAATTACGGAAATGAAACCTGATAACTCTATTTGTCATGAGCTTATGTTTGTAAAAATAAAAGTAAAAGATGATGACAGAGCAGAAATAATAAAATTGATAGAACTGTTTGGAGCAAAGATTTTAAATATTTCACAAAGAGAATATATTATTCAGGCAGTAGGGGACGAAAATCACATAAAATCGCTTATTGAATTACTAAAACCTATCGGAATTAAAGAAATAATATGTTCCGGAGCAGTTGCAATCGGCAGACAATAAACTTACCCCTCATCAAATTTGTGTCTGAACTCTAACAAAATGGGGAGTAAAATTTTACTGCATTGAAAAATACATATGGGTAATTATATATAATTTTACATAAATTTATGTTTCCACAAAAAATAAAAATATAATATCTTATGGAACTTCGTAAATTCGTTTATTGAAACAATTACAAGCCCAAATTTGTTTGAGTGCATTAGCACGAGTTATGAGAGTTGTGGTTGAAATTAACGAATTAGAAGTGAAATATCGAATATGATATTTTTATTATTTGTGTAGACTTGTATATAATTATCTAAATATGCCGTAATTATAAAAAGTTTACATATATTTTAAAACAGAATTCTTTTAATTTATAATTTAATTAAGAAATAAGATAGCGAAGTAAAATTATAAATAAAAGGAAAGAAATAAGATATGGACATATTTTCGATATTTAATCTTCTTGGGGGTCTTGCATTTTTCTTATACGGAATGAATGTAATGTCATCAGGATTAGAAAAAGTAGCGGGCGGAAGATTAGAAAAGATGTTAAGACAAATGACATCAAACCCATACAAAGGATTGCTGCTGGGAGCAGGAATAACGATAGCTATACAATCTTCATCAGCACTTACCGTAATGCTTGTAGGTCTGGTAAATTCAGGCATAATGGAACTGGGGCAAACCATAGGTGTAATTATGGGAGCACATATCGGTACAACCCTGACAGCATGGATATTATCCCTATCCGGTATAGATGCAAGTGCGGGATTTTTCTTAAAAATGTTAAAACCTGAAAGTTTTGCACCGATTTTTGCTCTTGTAGGGGTATGCATGATGATGGCATCACAAAATAATCGAAGAAAAAGTATGGGCGGTATAATGGTTGGATTTTCCATACTTATGTTCGGTATGATAATGATGTCCAAATCTATGTCGCCATTGGCAGATATGCCTAATTTCCAAAGTATCTTAACCGCATTTACAAATCCTATTTTAGGTGTACTTGTAGGTGCAGTATTTACAGGCATAATCCAAAGTTCTGCCGCAGCTGTAGGTATATTACAGGCATTATCACTAACCGGAAGTATTTCTTTTGGAATGGCAGTACCGATTATTATGGGTATGAATGTGGGAACTTGTGTTACTGCAATGATATCAAGTATAGGTGTAAATACAAACGCTAAACGTGTTGCATTCGCTCATATTTCTTGTAACATTTTAGGTGTTATAATTTGCTTGCCGTTATTTTTTGCAGGCAACTATATTTTAGAGCATTATATACTTAACACTCCGGTTATAACAAATACAATAACACCTGTAGGTATAGCCTTATCACATACAATATTTAATATAATGACAACTATTTTCTTGTTCCCATTCATAAAACAAATAGAAAAACTTGCCATAACAGTTGTTAAACCGCAAACAGACAAAGATGAAGAAAATGTATTTTTGGACGAAAGACTGCTTGTATCGCCATCATTTGCAATAACAGAATGTAAGGCAATGACTGATACAATGGCAATAATGGCAAAGAAAAACTTGTTCCGTTCAATAAAAATGATTAACAATTACAGCCCGAAACGTCTTGATAAAATATTGAGAAAAGAACCTCGAATTGACACATATGAAGATAAATTAGGCACATTTTTGGTAAAATTGTCCAGCAAAGATATGTCAGAAAAAGATAGTAACGAAATTTCCAAATTGCTGCATTCTATAGGTGATTTTGAAAGAATTGGAGACCACGCAATAAATATTCTAAAGGTTGCACAGGAAATGCATGAAAAAGAAGTACATTTTTCTGATGAAGCAAAACAAGAGCTTCAGCTTGTAGTAAGTGCATTATCAGAGATTTCAGAACTCACAATTAAAGCGTTTTGCGATAACGATACAGAAGCAGCCAAAAAAGTTGAACCGCTTGAACAAGTTATGGACATATTGACAGCAGAAGTAAAAGACAGACATATAAGACGGCTTCAAGAGGGCAAATGCACAATTGAACTTGGATTTATGCTCTCAGATGTCATAACTAACATAGAAAGAGTTTCTGACCATTATTCAAATGTTGCAGCCTGCATGATTCAAATTGAAGACTCCGCTCTCAATACGCACGACTATTTGAATGAAGTTAAAAATTCCGACTCGGCAGAATTTAAACAAGAATTTGAAATTTATAAAGAAAAATATTCATTCGCAAATTTAAGTGCGGTTTAAAGTTTAAAAAAACAAAATAATAACTTTAAAAATAAAGCCTTTTTCCGATAAAACATCGGAAAAAGGCTTTTAAAATAATATAAATGAACAATATCGAAAAATTACTTAAATCACTTGGAGAAAACGTAAAATTAAGCCCTGACGCCCAAACATTAGAACACATATATGTATCTGGAAACAAAAAATGGATAGCAAATATTACACCCGCAGAAGTACTGTCAAGAAGCGTTAAAGATTCAATAAACTCACTTATGACACTCAATGAAGACGGGAATTTTTATGAAAGAATTCCAAAAGAAATAAAAACCCCAAACTACGGCGATAATTGGGGAAGATTTGCAAATTACATAGAAATAAATAATAGAGCGATAGCAGAAATGGAAAATAACCGCTGCAAAAACGGCCTATTAAGTACGATAAAGCTTCTTCCGGCAATACCGCCATCAGCAAAAAGCTGGGCAAATTGTATTATTTTATCACAAATTTTTCCAAACATTTACGGAGACGGATACAATAAAGGTATCTATGAAGAAAATTCGATTTACGGAATAAAATTAAATCATAAATACAGTGAGAATATTATCTCAACAGAAATTGAAGATAAAATATCTGCAGAAACACAATTAAAAGCCTTTAATGACCTGGCACATTTTCACGGACTAAAAACAGGATTTAGAACAGTAATCTCAGCAGACCAAATAAAAATATCCGATGACATTGTCTTTGATTGGAAAAATAAACAGCACGAAGAATTGTTTATCAGAGAACACGTAAAACTGATAAATACAGGTTTTGAAGCATTGTTTATAGATTCTGCAAAACACATAGGCGGATACGACATGCAAAATTATGCAGGAGTAGGCGAACTTCCAAAATACGAACAAATGCAATACATCCTGCACGAAATCAGAAAAAGAAGTAAAAAAACAACAATAAGCTTTGCGGGAGAAAAAAGCACCGAAGACTTCAACAGATACGAAAACTTAGGTCTAACAACAGGTACGGCATTCGTAGAACCTGATAATTATGACGAAGTAAAAAATTGGTCAATAAAATTTAAATATAACAGAAATTATGCACCGGGAATAGAAGTTTCAAATGATAACGATACAGGAGGAAGACCCTACGAATCAAGACTAAACAGAATAAATTCCATACTTTTCGCTTATGAATACCCAAGTGATAAATTACCGAGTTTTATGCAGATGGAAGACATTTTTCCACTAAGGTATGACACCAATACTCATCATTTAATGATGACAAATCCGTCTTATTCAACAGATGGAAGCCCCAAAAGCCACTTTGAAAATCTTTTTGCTAAAGAGGACGGAAAAGCATATAACGCAAAGGTTGCCGATTTATTCATCTATGCACTAAATATGTAGTAATTCTAAATTAAAAATTTCAAATATATAATTAGCCACACTGTGGAATAAAGTAAAATTTACGCCTTTAGTAATATAAATTAGACACAGAAACAGAAAGGAGTAATAAATGACTTTTAATCCACTGGAAGAAAAAGGGCTAAGCTTGGAAAAACAAATGAGAAGCTGGCATGAGATAACAAAAATCCCATTTAATAAAACAGAAACAGACTGCTATACAAGAACCCGTCAAATACTAATGAACGGTATAGAAGTAGAAGCCTGGGGATTTAAACACTTATTTTCAAGAATAAGTACGGATGAAGAGGCAAAAGGTTTGATTTCGCAAATCAGACGAATAGAAGATATGCAGCAAACAACAGTCAATTGGCTGACACCATCAGACCAAAGCGTACTTGAAACTACCTTAGGCTACGAGCAAGTAGCTGTAGAATTGACAGCATGGTTATCGCAAAATGAACCTGATGAATACGTAAAAGAAACTTTTGATTTCGGATTGTTAGAAGACTTTGACCACCTGTACAGATACAGTCAATGGGCATATATGGAACATGGAATAAGCCCTAACGCCGTTGTACAAGGGAAAACAGATATAATAATCGGACGTCCGACACAATATCACCACAATTGCAACAAAGTAAGATTAAGAAAACCTTATGACAAAAACACCGTAACACCGCAAACAAGAGTAAATATATACACACTTGTTTCGGCAGAACAACAAACACATAACTACTACGCCGAACACGGTATGGCATACGGAAATCAATGCATAAGAGAAACTTATGCCGAAATAAAAGACGTAGAAGAAGAACACGTAACAATGTATGAATCTTTAATAGACCCGACAGAATCATTGTACGAAAAACTTCTTATACATGAATTTACGGAAGTCTGCAATTATTACACATGCATGGAAGACGAAACAGACACAAGATTAAAAAAACTGTGGGAAATTTTCCTTGACTATGAATTAGGTCATCTTCAAACAGCAGCAAAACTTTTTGAAAAAAACGAAAACAGAGATGCCGAAGAAATAATAGGAACAAAAATAGTTATACCAAACAGATTTAAATCCCAAAAAGAATACGTATCAAAAGTTCTTGAAAAAGAAGTATCCAAACGCTTAACAGGAGAAATGGGATATATGGATAAAAAAGAAATAACAGAAGACTGGGGAAGCTATCCGGTTCAAAAAGCTCTAAACAAAGACGGTTCACCAACAGAAAGAGTTATCAGAATAATAGGAGCAGCAAAAGGAAGAGACCTGGTAATAGCCGATAAACCACTAAAAGACAAAGAACCTGATTTGCTGAAAAAAGGTCTTCAAGATATGCCGCAAGCACCAGATACCGTTTCTGTGGAAGAATTACAAGAAATGCACAAATATGAAGAATTTGAGTACGAATGCTAACACGTGACTTTAACCATTCAGTAAAATTTATAAATTAAAAACGTGCTAAATATAATGTTAAAATTCCAAGACTAAAAGAAGTCGATATAAAAATCGACTTCTTTTTTATGCAAATCCGTTGCGAGAATCAAATTAGGAATCCATCCAAAAATATTATATTTATTATTTTTTAGCTGCTCTGTCTTGTTCAATAATAATTTTTAAAGCATCAACAGCAACCCTAACTGCAGCAGAAGTATCTTCGCTCATTTTTTGGTCCATGCCTGCAGCTTCTCTTTCCTGATTCCAAATAACATGGAAACAAGAACCGCATCTGCATTTTAAGGCATCAGCAACAACAAATAATGCAGCCGATTCCATTTCAGAAGCTTTAACGCCTAAACGTTTCCAAGCCTCCCATTTTTGTAGCAATTCATAAGAAACAGGCATTTTATGAGGACTGTGTTGTCCATAGAAAGCATCTTTACATTGAACAACACCTGTATGAGTAGTTTTACCCATAGCCAAAGCAGCCTGTCTCAATGCAACAGTTATATCAAGGTTAGCAACAGCAGGGTATTCAATTGGAGCATATTCCATAGATGTATGTTCAAATCTTATAGCACCTGTTGCAACAACAATATCTCCTGATTGTACATTCAAATCAATACCGCCGCAAGTACCTGTTCTGATAAAAGTATCTGCACCAATATTATGTAATTCTTCCATAGCAATTGACGCAGACGGGCCACCGATACCTGTAGAACATACACTTACTTTTTCACCTAAAAGCGTTCCGGTATAAATATTATATTCTCTGTTTTGTGCCACATGTTTTGCGTTGTCAAATAAAGCAGCGATTGATTCGCATCTGCCAGGGTCGCCCGGTAAAATAACATATCTGCCTACATCTCCCTCAACACAGTGAATGTGGAATTGTTTTTCTAATTCTTGCATAAATTAAACACCTTTCTTATTATTTTCATATCTGCAGAAAACTTTGTATTCAAATGATATCAGAAAAAATCTATTTTGCAAGATTTACTCTATTTAGTTTATAATTCTGTTAAAATAGTGAAAAAATTTTTATTGTGTACTATAATAGGGTCATCATTAAAAAGGAGATGGGATGAGAGAAGAACTTTTACTTGTTATAGAAAAAAACAGTCGTATAGATTTAAAAGAATTGGCAGTAATCCTCGGAGTATCGGAAGAAGACGTATTAAATGAGCTTCAAAAGTTAGAAAAAGAGGGAATAATCTGCGGATATCATACACTAATAGATTGGGATAAAACATCCGTAGAAAAAATTAACGCACTTATAGAAGTTAGAGTTACACCTCAACGAGGACAAGGTTTTGACCATATTGCCGAAAGAATTTATAACTATCCTGAAGTTAAATCAGTGTACTTAATTTCAGGAGCTTACGATTTGTTAGTTACTTTAGAACAAAAATCGTTAAAAGAAATTTCTGCCTTTGTTTCTGATAAATTATCAACTTTAGATAGTGTTTTGAGTACTGCAACACACTTTATTTTAAAAAAATACAAAGACCACGGTACAATTTTAGAAAAGAAACATAATGAAGATGAAAGAGAAATAATGATATAATGAGTATACCAATTTCCAAAACAATACAAGATATAAAACCGTCAGGTATCCGCAAATTTTTTGATATAGTATCGGAGATGAAAGATGCTATATCATTGGGCGTTGGAGAACCTGATTTTGATACACCATGGCATATCAGAGATGAGGGTATTTACGCTTTTGAAAAGGGTAAGACCTTTTATACCTCTAATTCGGGGCTGAAAGATTTAAGAATAGAAATTTCTAACTATATAAAACATAAACAGGGGATAACCTATTGCCCTGACGGAGAAATACTTGTTACGGTGGGCGGCTCGGAAGCCATTGATATAGGGTTGAGAGCAATGATTAACGCAGGAGACGAAGTTATTATTCCTCAACCGTCATATGTTTCTTACGAACCATGTGCAAGACTTGCAGGAGCAAAACCTGTTATCATTGATTTAAAAGCGGAAAATGAATTCAGATTAACACCGCAAGAGCTTGAAGAGGCAATAACAAATAAGACTAAAGTTTTGATACTTCCTTATCCAAACAATCCTACCGGAGCGATTATGGAAAAGGGTGATTTGGAAAAAATCGCAAAAATAATAAAAGAAAAAGATATTTTTGTTATGTCAGATGAAATTTATTCAGAATTGACATATTCCGAAACGCCTCATTGTTCTATTGCAAGTATAGACGGAATGAGGGAAAGAACGCTTATTATTAACGGTTTTTCAAAGGCATACGCAATGACAGGCTGGAGATTAGGTTACGCATGCGGGCCGAAAGAACTTTTAAAACAAATGACAAAAATTCATCAATATACAATTATGTGTGCACCTACGACAAGCCAGTATGCAGCTATTGATGCACTAAAAAACGGTGATGAAGACGTTAAAACAATGAAAATGTCTTATAACCAAAGAAGAAGATTTTTATTAAATGCATTTAAAGAGATGAATTTAGAGTGTTTTGAACCTTTTGGAGCTTTTTATGTTTTTCCATGCATAAAAGAATTCGGAATGACAAGTGAAGAATTTGCAACAAAGTTTTTAGAAGAAGAACACGTTGCCGCAGTGCCCGGAACGGCATTTGGCAAAAGCGGAGAGGGATTTTTAAGAATATCTTACGCATATTCATTGGATACGCTAAAAATTGCAATGGAACGCTTGGCAAGATTTATTGATAAATTAAGAAGTTAATTATATATAATTTTACATAAGTTTATATCTACACAAATAATTAAATAAGCAGTCAAAATATGAAGAAATGTAAACAGCCCCAAACGCAATAATAATAATAAAAATAATAATAAATCGTAGCAATTTTCAACAAAATCTATGCTTTATATAAGTAAATATACGAAAGGAGCATTATGTGTAGTGATAGCATAGGTAGTTTCAATTTTGGCAGTAAACTGGGAAAAGTTGAAGTTAATACTAATCAAAAAGGTGCCGATTTAGAATCTTTAAAGAAAAAAGGCATAGATGAAAATATATTTAAACTGTTTGATACAAACGGAGATAATGTTCTTGATTCAACAGAATTAGCCAAAATGTGGCAATCAATTGGAGATGCTGCAGGTGGAAACGAACGCTTAGGGAAAAAAGAAGCGAAGAAACTTCTTGGAGACAATTATAAAGGAAATGATGCCAGAGCTGATTTAAAAGCCTTTTTAGATGCGGTTAATGCAGACGAAGACGATATAACATCCGCTGTCAGAGACGATAACGGTAACTTGGTAGTTACGCATAAAGAAAATGAAAACGGAGTAAAAACAGAAACCTTTAATGACAAAAAGTTAAACTATCAGATACCACTGTCAAAGGTGATGATACATTAACAAACACCTATGATGAACAAGGAAACTTGCAAGAACGAACCCTGAAACGTGGTACGGTTACTACAACACTTGATTTCAATAACAATGACAGACCATTAAAACGTGTAACAGAGGTTGGCAATGGTATGAAAAAAACAGAAGATTTTGCATACGATGAAGACGGTTCTACGACTGTTACAACAACAAATCCTGATGGTTCGACTGAAATAAAACAAACAAAAGTAGAAGATGGTAAGACAAAAGAAACCATAACAAGAACTGAAAATGGTCAAACACACACAATTGAAACCATTGATGGAACAGAAGTTCGCAGGGTAACAAAAGGTGCTGATGAAACAACTGAAGTAACCGTGGGAGCTGAAGGTGTAAGAACAAAAACCGTAAGAACAAGTAGCGGAGTACAAAGCAAAGTTCATATTGATGCTGACGGTAATGCCGTGGCAGAAAAGTATTCTATACAAAACGGTGATACCTGGTACGGAATAGTAGAAGCAAAATACGGAATAAAAGATCCTAAACAAATAATGGAAATAGTTCACCAGTTGAAAAGTTCAGCAGGTGTAAGCAGAAGTGCAACAACTATGCCATCGGAAATCACATTGCCTCCTAGCGTCAAACTAAAGAACGGTTCTGCAATATCACTACAAAACATTGATGCTGTTTCTGATAGCAGACACTTGACCGGAGGTAAAAAATTAAGCAATTATCAAAAACAAATTAAACAATTAGCTGAATCTAAAATAGAAATTCCGGCATTTTCGTCATTCAATTTCCCTGATAGACCAACAGGACCGCTACCAGCTGATGAAATGCATGCAGAAGTTCCAAACTTCCCTGTTGTAAAAGAAAATGCAGGCAAAACTGTTCAGGGTTCTGACGGCAAATACTATAAATATGACGATGATGGCAGAGTAACAGATGTATATGACTCCGAAGATGACATGAAAGCCGGAAGAGAATCATTTGGTGTTTTCTATTCTGAGGATGGTACTATTGACAATATATACAGAATGTCTTATAACTCATCAGGTAGAACAACGAGTTTTTTAGCCTACGATGAGAATGGTACATTTACTGAGTGTTCAATGTATAGTTATGATGAGGTCAATGGACAAAGATTAGAGACTGTCTACAGCAAAGATGGAACAATTGAAAAATATATTATAGCTGTTGGGGAAAATGTAAGTGAAACGTATGACTCTGGCTATAGCAACTATAGATATAAACCTTCTGGAGAGATTATTTCTGCATCAATATACACTAATGATGGTAATTTTAACGTTGATTACGATGCGAACGGATTTTGTGAAGGGGTTTATGACGTACATAACGATTTTCAAACGGTTTATAAAAGAAAGTAGTCAAATAACAAATATATATCAAAAAAGAGGTCTTCTGACCTCTTTTTTGTTTGGCAAATTTGCATAAAAAAAATAGCAAGTACATTTCGGCTTGCTATAAGTTAAATCATATTGTTTGCATGCATGCTATCACATGCTTTTTTTATTTGTCAACCATGATAAATTTGTAAATTTTCCATGCCAAAATATTATAAACATTATTGTTTCGAGAAATCTTTATTCTTCAAATTCAATAACCACAATTTCAGGCGGACACAAAAATCTTATCGGAAGCTTACTTGTCCCAATACCTGATGTTACAACCATTTTTTTACCATCTTCTTCAAAAACTCCCATAGCATATTTCGTTCCAAATTCAGACGGACAATAAACTGCCCCTACAACAGGAAACCTTACTTGCCCTCCGTGCAGATGCCCTGCTAGTGTTAAATTTACAGAAGTCGGAACATCTTTAAATACATCTGGAGAATGGGTTAAAAGTATTGTTGAACCTGAGGTGTTTTCAAGAGCCATATTTACATCAGGATGCCCTGTTTTTAAATCTTCGACACCTGCTATATATATTGTTTTATCTTTAATTTGAACAACCGTGTTTTGATTTGAAAGAACAGTTATTTCAACTTTTTCCAATTCCTCTTTTACTTTGTCGTTGCCTCTGTAATAATCGTGATTTCCTAAGCTTGTATAAAATCCGTATTTTGCTTTCAATTCTCCAAGATATTTTGTTATTTTTTCAAGATGTAAAGTTGTTTTGTTTCTGTAGCCCGAAAAAAAATCTCCTGTAGATAAAATTAAATCGGCATTTTCTTTATTTATCATATCCACGATTTTTTGCAAACGCTTTTCTTCATAAAATTTGATATGAAAATCACTTGCAAATACGATTTTTAAACCTTTTAAAGCTTTATCCTTAAGTTTTATTCTATTGATTACAATCGTATGCGGTTCAATTAGTAACCACACGCTTAAAACTATACAGATAATTATTATTCCGTTAATCATAAGAATATTATAAAGGGTCGGAATTTATTTTCCAACCCTTTTTATATTATTCTTGAACTAACTTATTAATTCTATTACAAAAAGCCTCTGCATCTAACGGTTTACCTGTAATTTCAGTTAAAAGTTCATCATCTGTTTTTGAACCGCCGTATTTAAATAAATTTTCATCTAAATATTTGGCAGTATCTTTGTTTTCAGTTAATTTACCTAATTTTTCAGTTAAACCGTCATATAATTGAGCTTTTATTAAAGACGCTCTAAAATAGTTTTGGTAATAAGCAGGGTGTGATAAATAGTGCGGAATTGTTGCCCATTCATTTGTAGCCTCATCTTGTTCACTTCTTCCTTTATATTTTACGCCCATATCTTTCCAAAGTTGTTTTAAGTCTTGGTCAGGATTTTTGTACATATTACGTTCAAAATCTATTATCGCCATACTTGAACCAACGAAAGTTGACTCTTCTTTGCCAAGTGATTTTGCAAATTTTTCGTTTACTTCAGGGGTTAACTTATCTTTTACTAGCCCCTCTGTTCTAATCATATCACCCATCATCATAGCAACAGCCTCAGTCATTGTACTTGTTGTATCCTGTTCCATATAAGGCAATGTATCATCAGTTTTTACGGTAAATACAGAGTGACCGAGTTCGTGCATTAAGGTATCAACACTTGATGCATTGTTTGTCAAATTTGCTAAAATTCTAGCATCTTTACCGGGTTTTATAGGGAAAGAGAAACCGTGAGTATTTTTATTTTCACGAGGGAACAGGTCAAGTTTTATCGGCAATTTGTCTATATCATAACCCATGCCTGCATATGCTTTTTTTGAAATTTCTACAACTTCTTCTTTTGTTTTTATTTGGTCATTGACAAGCTTTTCAGGGTCTTCACCCGCTAAATAACCGTAATGATAATTTCTCAATTCTTCAGGTTTTATACCAAAAGCTTCCGACAAATCTTTTTTGATATTATTCATAACTTTTTCATTAGAATTTTTTGTATTTTGGGCAACATCATCCAATAATTTATTTAATTCATCAGGTTCAATGTCGTAATCTTCTTTTAATTTCATATCAAAGTAGTTGTCATAACCTTTTTTCTTTGCAAAATCATTACGCATTTTTACTAATTCAACCAGATCATCTGCAATTAAATCACCTGACTTAATTTTAGCCTCTGACGCTTTTTTACGGATTTCAGGATTTTTTTCAGTTTCCATTATTTTACTTATTTCTGCTTTTGAAACAGGTTTATCATCAATTGTCATTTGATAAGAATTTAATTTTTGAGAAATTTCGTTTTCTTTTTCATTCATAGCTTTCATTTCTTCTTTAAATTCAATTCCGTCTCCAAATGCAGAAGTCAAATTACGAAGCTGTTTCTGAAGTTTTTTATCCTCAACTCCGCCGTTATCATTTATTTCTTTTAATTTAGAATAAATTTCAGGATTATCATAGAATTCCGTAGCTTTGTCTTGAGCGGCATTCATTTTTGCAAGATTTTCTTCGCTGCTTTCAGTATAAAAATCCCAGCATGCCTCTTCTGATTTGGACATTAACGGCTCCATATCTTTAGAAATTTCTTCTCTCAATTCTACAAATTTTTCATCATTTGTTTTTATCGGCGCAGTTACGCCTGAAAAACTTACACTATCCATTGGCATTGGTTTTGTTTTCGGATAAGGATTTTTATTTTCTGTTTTAGTATTATTTATTTTAAAGTTTTGCATAAAATTATTTATTTTCATTTTTATTCCTTTCTTATGCATTGTTTAAATCTCGTAAAAATATTATTTGCTGTTATTTTATTTAATATTTAACATTTTTTAATAGATTTTATTACAGATACTTTTGTTGAATTAATTTTTTTAACGCTCTTGAATAAGGAGCTTGAGGTTCTATCTCTAAAACTTTATCCAAAGATACTATTGCACTTTCATATTTGCCAAGCTGTTTTTTTACAACAGCAGAATAGTAGTGAGCATCTATAAATTTTTCGTCTAAATCTGTAGCTTTTTCTAACAAACCTAATGCCTCAAGATATTCTGACTCCGTTTTATCTTCAAAGGCTAAAATTGCTTGTGCTTTATTGTAGTAAGCATCAATCATTTTGTTATCAAGCTTTATAGCCTTATCATAATTTTCACACGCTGCTCTTAATCGGTTCAAATT
The DNA here is from genome assembly GCA_017478515.1 of bacterium. Taxonomy (GTDB): domain Bacteria; phylum Cyanobacteriota; class Vampirovibrionia; order Gastranaerophilales; family Gastranaerophilaceae; genus UBA791. The sequence goes on along the minus strand of JAFVDH010000008.1, from coordinate 12,466 downwards.
ATGATATGCAATAGCTTTTGAAAAATAAATAAGTGCATTTTGAGGATTAAGCTGAAGAGCTTTTTCTAAAACTTCTAAAGCCTCTTCAAATTTGCCCTGATTAGTTTTATCAATTCCCTCATTTAAATAAAACTTGTAATCTTGTTCTGTCATTTTAACATTCTCTTTCTTTTTGTCTAAATTGTACTTAAAATAAAACCTGATTACAAATAAAAGAAATTTTATTTTTGCAATGTAAATATTTGTAAAATTTCAATAACAACATAAAAATTTTTAAATTTACAAGTTTTATAGTATATGTAGTGAAAAGGAGTGTACAACTATGAGTACAAACGGAGTATCAGGCGTTCCACCCAAAAAGACTGCGAAACTTTATGGAAAGTATCAACAAGCAACAGAACAACCTGTTTCAATATATACAGATAGATCAGTAACAGAACAACAAGCAGTATTGGCACAAAACAAAAAAATCGGAAAGCCTCTTGTCGGACATAATGCCGTAAGAACAGCAGCATACCAGGCAACATTGCAGGCGGGAACACTGGCAAAATACGCAGGATTACCTGTGGCAGGAGATTTGTTAGCCCTAAGCTTAATGTCAAAAGAAGAAAGAACCCAAGCTATACGTGAGCGTGGAGGACAAGTTTTGACTGGAGCTGCGGCAAGAAAGAAAGTAGAAAGTCTGGGGCTAAAAGAGGGTACAGGCAGTCACACAGAACCTGATCAGATGGAAATGGAAACTATAATATTCCCATCAGGCAGTAAAGAAACCGAAGTTTGCAACAACAATAAACTACTTCAATTAAAAGTAAGAGAATGGGCCCAAAATGGTGCTCCTAAAGATGCCGTTATAGGTTTTAATACGGCTGATTCTGGCAGTATGGATCTACGACTTGGAATAGGATATTCTAACATAGTAGGATTGCATATTTCTGATGACGGACAGTACGCAGAGGGTTTTGTTGAAGATGTTTATGACTACGACCCAACGTATAACAAAGGTAAAGCTGATAACGGAAACCTTTTTAAACAAGCAAGAAGTGCAGCTGTTGAAAAATTAAACGATATGGCCGTATACCTGCAAGATGAGGGGAAACTTCAAACTTACAGATATCTTGTGCCTATTAAAGTAAAAATAAAATAAAAGATGAAAGTTTTTTGATAAAAGGTCCGAACAATTAATGTTTTCGGGCCTTTTAATTCTCATTCTCATATAAATGTTAATTATCCATCCATTTAGTATCTTCAACACTATTTTTAGAAACAACAAGTGCAAATCTACGATACTTATGAGGCAAAAAATCACTTAATATTTCGCCTTTTTCTTTATAAGGAATGGCACAGTGTTCAAGCAATTTTTTTTGTATATCATACTCTATTTCGCTTTGATTAACAATAAACATCTTTCCGCCGGTTTTCAGTGAAAAATATGCATGCCATAACATTTCTTCCGGTTTAAACAAATTCAACGGCAAGCCCCATCTCATATGAGGATATTCTCGAACAAACGGAAGAAACCAGGTAATATAATCAAACGTTTCATCATATTTCATAAAATTTTTTGGAATGTATCTTGTATTTTTCAAACCTCTTTTATAAAATTTTGCCGTTTCATACCTGGAAAACAAATTCATATACAAGCGGTACGCATCAACTTCAATTCCTTTTAATTCAAGATTTTGACAATATTTTTGAAAAAAGGTATACTGTCCTCTTACGTAACACCAATTTTTGCATCCGATATCCAAAGCTTTTATATTTTCATTAGGAACAATGCCAAAATATTTATCCAAAATATCAAGCATATACAAATTTTCTTTGTAATTTAGCTGAGTCATATTTGACATATATTCAAAATTATATTTCTTCTTTAAATCATTTTCCCGCTGTTTTAATTCTTCTCCAAAAAGGTTTGATAAATCTTCAGGAGTTTCTTCATAATTTTGGAGTGAAAATTTTAGTTTTCGTCTTAAAAAGAAATCAAATTTATTTTTCAAATCATAAAAAATTTTCATATAATCATTATATAATTAAAATATGGAATTTAAAAATATAAATAAAAACATATTAATCTGGTGTGTAATAGTCTTTTTATTAGGATTAGTATTAAGAATTTACACACTGGCATTAAAGCAGGATTTACACGAAGATGAAGCCTTGAACGTACTTTTATCAAATTATTCCGAAACAGGCTGGACGACTTTGCCAAAGACTAATAAAACTTTTACGGGTAAAGACTTAAAGCATATGGTTTATTGGAACAATGCAAGTTTTAAAGACACCCTCTCGGATATAAAAAACCTATATATATACACACGTGACGATGTTCATACAAATCTTTACTATACATTGACAAGGATTGCTTTTAACGGAGTCGGAGAATTTAATATAAAAAGCACTATTATAAGAGGAGGAATATTAAATTTAATTATATATACGATATCTTTCTTTTTTATGTTCAAACTTCTTGCGATATTATTTAAGGACAAGAACGAATTAATACCCTTTGGCTTATTCACGGCATTTTTAAACACGGCATCAATTTCAAATACTTGTTATTTAAGACCTTACATCTTGCAGGAATCAGCCTTTATTCTTGTAACATACTATTTTGTAAAATTATTATTAAAAGAAAAAATAAACCCTTACACAACTGCACTTTCAATCGCTTTTGCATTTCTTACGGGATATTATTCAATTATTTATATAGGAATTTTAGCGTTAGTTTTATTTATAAAAAATACTGATAAAAAATTGCTGCTCAAAACCGCAATTCTATCAACAGTTTTTACAGAATTATGCTATCCGATGTATTTTTTAGGAATAATAAGCTACAGAGCAACGGAAAGTATTGAAAGAGCAAATGATTTTTTCAAAAATTTATATTACTCCGGTATAAATTTCCCTCTAATATACTTAAAATACCTGTTTTCACTTTCGCTATTAATATATTTATTCTACATTGGAATAAAAGCTTACAAAAATAGCCTAACTGAAAAATCAAATGAAAAATTAATCCCATTGATTTTTTGGCTTAATTTTTTATGGACAGGATTAATAATATTCTTAGCACCATACAAAATTCTAAGATATATCATGCCCGCATTTCCGATTTTGTCACTAATTATTCCATATATAATAAGCCGAATAAAAAAGCAAACAGCACCCATAATAATTATCACTTCCATATTTTTATTAAATTATTCTTTTGCAGTAATGTTTCATAAAAATTCCGACATCGGAAAGTATATTCCCGTTATAACAAGGTTAGATTTTTTAAAAAACAGACAGGTTGATAAATTTTTATACGAAGAAAATGAAAATCAAAATGTATATATTTTAAAAGAACAAGAAAATCCGACAATGGGAGAAATCTTAAAAATATCAGAAATATTGCCATACTTTAAAGATAAACAAACCTATATATTTATAAACCCAAATACAAAGATTGAAACAAAAAGATTTTACATGCTAATTCCTAAAAATCCTGTAGAAAACTTCTTCAAACTTGCAAAACCATACTATGAAAACTACACAAGAGTAAACATGCAAAACTGCTCAAATTCATATGCATGTCTGGAATTTGAGCAATAAGAAGAACTTTTCAAGAAAACACCTTTATTCTAAATAAAATTTAAAATAGAAAAGACAGTAAACTATTGTAAAGAAAATATAAAACATGTAGCAACTTTTATTTTCAAGACATTTAAACCATATGTAGGCAGGTAATTTTTATTTAGTTTTGCATGTTAAAAATAGGAAATCCACAACAAGTCCAAAATATTTATGCACCTAAGACTTCTTCAAAAAATCAGGAAAAGAAGCCATTAGTGAGTTCTGCCTGTTATATAACACCCCCTTTAAAACAAAACAATTTATTATCAAACGCATATTACATGCCTGCATTTATGGGAAGAAACAGTTCAGCTAACCATAATAATGGAATAAAAACTGCACAAGGACTGCACGATTTAATAATATATAACATCGGTGCAATTGATAAACCTGAATTCAGCAAAGAGATAAAAAATATAAACGCACAAACCGTATTACCTGCATTAAATAAATACGAAGAGCTATCAAAAAAACATACCCCGTTAATGATAGATGTAATAACAGAACGAGGAGCATCAAGATATTCAAGAAAGAATGCATCTTCACAAATTTATAACGCATTATGCGAAAAAGGCTCAAAATCGGGAATAAATACAATACCTTATAAAGAATTATTTAACGAAGAATTAAACAAACAATTTGCTAAATTCGTAGTTAATCCGGACAAATTAAATAATCTGACAGAAGGGTTAAAACAAGGCATTTATAATAAAAAAGAAATAACAAAAGACGAAAAAAAAGCTATTTTAAATGCTGACAAAAAGAATTTTGAACAATATACAATTAACTTGCTTTCTAATAAAGGAACAAACGCCTTAAAAAGTTTTACAGAACAAACTAATGCAAACGGAATGTTCGGGAAAATAGCCGAACAGGTAAGCAAATTGTGGAATTCAAACAACATTGAACCCCTTGTACAAAAAGATATCGAAAAATATAACAAAGATGTATATGATTTACGTGCCGCAAAAAATCATGACGAATTTAAAAATAAGTTCAAAGAAATATTTAAAGTAGATTACGATGAAGAATTAATAGCAAAATGCAAAGATAAAGAAAATGCACTACAAACAACAATATTAGCAAATGCAAAGATAAATTTCTTTGAAGAAACTTTCAAAGATTTATTAAATGAAAGACCGCTTGAAAATAAAATAAAAGTCTACACATCAACAGGAATACCAATTTACAATACTCAAGAAACAAAAAAACAAACCTACGAAAAGAATTATAAAGCCTACGCAAAATACCTTGGATACAATGACGAAGAACAAGGTAAAAAAGAACTTGAAAAGAAATTTAAAGAATATCACCTAAAACCTGAAGCCTCAATAGAAGAAAAATATGCCGTAATGCAAAGAATGGCAAAAAAAGAAATAAAAGAATTAAAATATGAAACAAAAGCAGTAACAAAAAGCAAAAGTATAGAAGAAGCAAAAAAAGAATACGTAAACAGCTACTATGCAGCATTCGGAACAGAAAATGATATAGCAAAAAGAGTATCAGATTATAATATATCACAAAAATTAGGACAATCAGCGGCAGAAAGCTTAATTCTAAGTCCAATCGTAATAGGAATAGGAATAGCAACAGGCGGAGCAGGCTTAATCCCAGCCCTAAAAAGCGGAGCAATCACAACAGGTCTAAACCTTGCAGCATATTCAACAGACCGCTTAATGTCTAAAAACGGAATGACAAAAGATGATATATCAAGAATAGTAAAATTTTCTGTCCTTGACGGTTCAACATCAGTAGCAAGTGCATTGGCACTGGATGGAATAAAATTTTTCACATCATCAATATTTCAAGGAACATCAACAGCCGCAAAAACAGCTGCCAAAATAACAGAAATCGGAATGCTGACCGCAGCAGAAACAGCAAATGATGCTATTGTACAAAAATATATATCAAGCAAAGTAGAAATCGACGGAGTTGCATACTCTGCAACATTCTCTCTTGCAGGACAACTGCTTGATATTGTAAGACTTGCAAAAAAATAATCTCTGTACTTAATTGTTTTAATAAAAAAAATAATGTATAATTAACACATGGAACAAAAAAACAAAACACAAGTAATAGTAGTAGGTGCAGGGCCGGCAGGAATAAGTGCCGCAATAACAATAGCAAAAGCCGGTAAAGAAGTTATTCTTATAGAAAGAGGGATATTTTCCGGCAGCAAAAACATGTTTGGAGGAGCAATTTATACCCAGCCTACAAAAGAAATTTTTCCAGATTTTGAAAACTCTGCCCCTCTGGAACGAAACAACATAAAACACAATTACACAATCCTAACTGAAGATGACTCCACAACAATTACATACAGAGATAACTCCTTTCATTCAAACAGCTACACTGTAATTCGTTCAAAATTTGACCGCTGGATGAGCGAAGAAGCTAAAAAAGCAGGAGTAATTTTAGTTACGCAAACAGTTGTAAGAGAGTTAATAATAGAAAATAAAAGAATAATCGGAGTAAAAACTGAACTTGAAGATTACTTTGCAGACATTGTAATACTTGCCGACGGTGTTAATTCGCTTCTTGCAAAACAAGCAGGACTAAGAAAGGATTACGAACCAAAAGATATAGCACTTGGCATAAAAGAAGTAATAAAAATAGGTAAAGATAAAATAAACGAAAGATTTAATATTCAAGATGATGAGGGCTGCATAACAGAATTTTTCGGATATCCCATGCTCGGGCAATTAGGCCTTGGTTTTATGTATACAAACAAAGATACAATAACTGTCGGACTTGGAATAACCTTAAGCGAATTAATTAAAAATAAAACAAAACCTTACGAACTATTAGAAAAACTAAAATCACATAAAACAATTTCACCTCTGATTGATGGAGGGGAATTAATAGAATACTCCGCACATCTAATCCCTGAGGGCGGATATAAAAAAATCCCTAAAATTTACGATAATGGCGTAATGATAGCAGGAGACAGTGCAAGTCTTGTAAATAATCTTCACTGGGAGGGAACAAATCTTGCAATGATTTCAGGAAAACTTGCAGGAGAAACAGCCGTTTACGCAATAGAAAAAAATGATTTTTCAAAAAAGACATTATCCTTATACAAAAAGAAACTTGATAAATCATTTATAATGAAAGATTTAAAATCATACAAAGATTTAATGCCAATAATGCATAAACAAAGTTCATCATTCTTAGATTACTACTTGCGTAAAATCAATAAATTCTTTAAAATGTTTATAGAAACAGACAGTATCTCAAAAAGAAATAAATTTCATAAGTTCATATACGAAACACTTACAGAAAGAAACCCTTTTGAACTGTTAAAAGACGGATTACATATAATAAAACTTTTGTGGGGAATACTAAAATGAATATAGACGATAAACTGGCAAAAGTAAAATATGTAACTGATGAAGAAACACATTTAAAAGTAACTCAAGAAAAATGCAAAAAATGTAAGCAAAAAGTATGCACATATATATGTCCTGCAAACGTATATGAATGGAATGAAGAGGAACAGCGAATAATTGTAAACTACGAAAACTGTTTGGAATGCGGAGCATGCAGGATAGTATGCACGGAAAAAAGTATAGAATGGCAATACCCAAAAGGTATAAGCGGAGTAACATATAAATTCGGATAACGGAGGCAGAAATGAAAGAAGAGTACAGTTCACAACAAAGACGTTGGTATGATAAAGACCCTGTTTTATCACAAGCAATGCAAACATTGGAAAAATCAGACGACGGAACACAAATAAAAATAGCATTAAATTTGATAAAAATAATCATTGAACACAATATAGAAAATGAAAAATTTGAAGCTGTAGAAGATTTGTTAACAGCGGTAGAAACAGGAAAAAGCGACAGCAGAAACGGCAGATGGTACGATATAGATAACACTCTAAAAACAGCCATGAACATGTTACAAAACTGTCCTGAAGCAACACAACACGTTATTGCAAAAGAAATGGCAAAAATGGTTGTAACAAAAATAAAAGAAGATGAAGACAGCCTAGATTAAATTTTATAATTTATACTTAAAATTAGGAAAAGACGCATTTATTAGAATATAATTGAACTAAGTTTTGCGTCTTTTTATTTGTTAAATTTTGAATTATTGTTGTCAAAATCTTAGATTTACGATTATATTATATATTTCCAATATTTACAAGGACTTCCCATATTTACATATTATTGAAAGTTCTGAGAAGCCTTAAATAAAAGAAAATATCTAAAATCCCCATAATAAACAACAACAGAATAAAATTCATTATCTAATTCATCAAATTCTAAATATGTTTTTGGAGCAGAACGACGTTTTGAACATTTAGAAATTCTGCCCACACCCGAAATAAATTTAATATGAACTTTTTGAGTAAAAGTTAATTTAGGCTTTGGCAAATGAGTTTCATAAAAATTTAAAGGAACAATTTCTCTTTTATAACAAGGAATATAGTACTTCACTTTACCATTATCTTTAAATAATACATACCATTCACCATTATGTTCTCTTGGAGTTAAATTATAATAACCTGGTTCAACAGTAACAGATTTAAAATATATAGGAGAATTAAGACGAAATAAAGGATATGGAGAATAAGCATAATTTTGCATATCATAATACTGCTCAGGATCAATATCATGAATATATGTAAAATCAGCAGGCATAAGATGATTATAAATTTGGATATAATCGTCATCAATTTCAGCCGCAAAAGAAAAATTTGCAGAAAATATTAACGAAATAAAAAATGTTAATACAAAAATAAAAATTTTTTTCATAGCAAATATATTATTAATGTAAAAAATCAAAAAGACAACCTACAATTAACGGACTTTATTTTCTTCATGGTGAATAAGTCGTACTATATTATCTTTATGAAGAATAGTGATATACAAAGCACCGATAGCACAATAAATAATATAAGGAATAGGCTTATCAAAAATAAACATTAAGCATGGAGCGGCCCAAACAGCAATAATAGAACCGACAGAAACGTATCTTGAAAAATAAGTAATGACAGTCCAAATAACAGCGACCAAAATGCCGACAACCCAATTAAGGGCAATAATAGTTCCTACACCTGTTGCAACAGATTTACCGCCATGAAACTTAAGAAAAACAGGTTTGCTATGCCCTAAAATTACAGCAACAGCAGCAATAACAGGCAGCAATCCCAAAATAGGAAATGAAATTAATTTCACAGCCAAAACCGGTAATATTCCCTTAACCGCATCAGTTAAAAGAACAATAACAAACCACTTAAAACCAAGAACACGTTTAACATTAGTTGCACCTGTAGAACCCGAGCCTACAGTTCTGATATCTTGATTTGCCAAAAGCTTTACTACTACATACCCCGTAGGAAAAGAACCTATTAAATACGCAGCAATAAAAACTGTAAAACATATTAATGAATATAAAATAATTGAATTATTTAACATAAAATATCTCCCGAAAATTATTTATTAAGTAAAACCAATTTAACACGAATATTATAAAAAGTCGATAATTAACATAATAACAGAAATTTAATTAAGAATAATGTCGAAGAGTTGTAGTATATTATAAATTATAAATTTTACTAAAAACCAGGTTTGCAGCGATAATAACCTTTAACTTCCGTACCATCATCACGAATGTATGAATTCACCCAAATTAAATCTCCGCTTTTCACCTTTTCTTCAGCTTCAAAATTTCTTGGAATACCGTAATTCTCTAACTGATTATCAATGTATTTTTCAAATTTTATAAAATCATTTGTGGATAAATTACCAATTTCTTCGGCTGTAAAGATTTTATTTGTAGGAATATTGTCTTGAATATCAGAAGCGTACCCTGTAAAAGTTTTAAATTGTTTTCTTAATTTATTTATCTCATATACTCCTAATTTTTTATTTATATATGAACGATTATCTTTAGGATTTGTTATCAATTCTCCGTTTTTCATTCTTTTGACTATTTCTTCTGCAATCATATCCTCTATTTTTTCTTTTGGATATTCAGATTTTCGTTTCCCCATAACAAACTTTTTTATATTTCTTCCAATTTCTCTGCCTATTTCATTATTCCATAAATCCATATTTGCTTCTTCTTTTGATTGATTTTTTAATAAGCCTTCAAATTCATGATAATATCCTCCAATATTACTAGTAACACTTCCAAAATCAAATTGTGCAATTGCCTGCATATATGCATGTTTAAACGCATCTGCTTCATTATTCCACGTATCGTGTTCTCCTGTTCCTATTTCAAATCCGTAAATCTTTTGATATTTTTTTTGTTTTGGCATACATTTCTTCTTTAAAATTGTCAATTGGATTATTCATTTTTTACTCCTTTTGTTTTAATATACTTACTATGTTCAAAAATTTTAAAAATTGTATTACTACAAATTTAATTTCTATCTTTGGATATTTAATTTTTATAGCTTCTGTTATTGTTTTATTTGGAATTCTTCCAAAATACATGGCTATTGAAATTGATAATAAAGAAGTTTCTTCTGCTGCTGCCGATATGGCATATTTTAGTTTTATGTTTGTAATTTCTAATTTTATATTTATAATTTTTTGTATTTATATTTTATTATTTATACTATTTATTAGCTATTTTTTTGAAAGACACCTCCAAAATTCCGGTGAAATAAAACCCTTAAAATTTTTAGAAAATTTCAATAGACCTAAAACTATAGCCTTTTGGCTTGGTTATTTTTTAATATTTTTTCCAATATACCATTATTTAATATTGTTTATCTTGTTTTTTATAAAATTTTCTATTGTATCTTTTTCATTATAATGACAAATTGTATAAAAAAAAATAAAAGTCCGTATTTTTACGTACGTAAAAATACGGACTTGACAACCCTTAAATGCAATAAAACAATGTATTTTATGTAAAAAGGCTTAAAAATTTAGGTAATGTATACTCAAATTTAATATTTAAAAGAATCAGATTATATTTAAAATCACAAAACACAATAAAGGCAACAAAAAAGACCTTCTCAAACGGTCTAGAAAAAATGTCGATGAGGGGATTTGAACCCCTACAGCTCTCGCCACATGCACCTCAAGCATGCATGTCTACCATTCCATCACATCGACACCTTTTATTAAATCATAAACTTTTCATTCTCCAAACCGGCCAGAACAAAAACACCGCTCTTCCAATAAATCTATCTTCCGGCAAAAATCCCCAGAAACGGCTATCTTGAGAATTACCTCTATTATCACCCATCATAAAATAATTATGTTCAGGAATAATTAAAGGTCCGCAATACATTCTTTCTGAACAATTAACATAGTCATATTCGCTCATAACATATGGTTCATTTAGCCTTTCATCATTAATATATACACCATATTTACCGTCAGAATCTTTTTTTACCTCAAGTTTATCACCAGGCATTCCGACAACTCGCTTAATATAGGCAATATCTTTACAAAAGAAACCCGTTAAACGCTGGAAAACCTTTATAGGAGAATATTTTAATTCATGAAACGGAGGATAAAAAACCATAACATCCCCCCGCTTAGGAGTAGAATAAAATCTTGAAAATCTTTCTACAAAAATTCTATCCCCCTCAATTAAAGTTGGTTTCATAGATCCTGAAGGAATCCAACGTATTTCACCGATAAAGAATCTTATAATTATAACCATTACGATAACGAAAACTACAGTTTCAACAGTTTCCTTTAAAGCAGGTTTTATTTTTTTATAAAATTCATTTTCTTCTAAATTCATAATTTTAGTAATTCCAAAAGATTTAAAAGTGCATTTTTATAAATATTATCATTAAATTCAATGCCTGCCAAAATATTATGGCAGCAACACAAATAATTATCTAACAATTGTTTTGCTTTTTCAATACCTATAGAAATATTTTCAATATTGCCCTCGGCGAAAATAACAGGTGCAGTATAAATCCCATCAGCATAGTCATTAGCAGCAGGTTTATTCTCGAATTCAACAAAATTTAATATATCATCTCTAATTTGAAAAGCAATACCAAAATTATTTGCAAAATCAAAAGCAAGACTACGATTAAAGCCATATAAAATAGAAGCTGATTCAAAAGCAGCACAAAACAACACAGCCGTTTTAGACCTAGACTTTTCAATATAATCATCTATAGAAAGCAGTTTAAATTTATTAAAATACTGCGAAATTTCACCAACACACATTTTTTCTATAGTATCAGAAAAAATATTTAAAATATTGTAATTATCTAAAGAAAGCAAAAGCCTTAACGCTCTTGACAACAAATAATCGCCGGCAATTACAGCCAAAGAATTATCAAATTTAGAATTAAAAGTTTCAATACCACGGCGTAAATCAGATTTATCAATAACATCATCATGAATTAAAGTGGCATTATGAATAATTTCTACGGCAGACAGCAATTTTATAAAGCTATCACAAATATCAAAGCCCAAAGCTTTAAAAAATAAAATAGCCAAAACAGAACGAATTTTTTTTGAAGGAGCAGAAAAATATTCAGCCATAGAATAATCAAAATCAGCAGAAATATTTTCTCGACAAGAAATAAAATTATCAATCTTATTCAATTCAGATTGAACAAAATTTTTTATATTATCATAAGAAGAATTGTCAAACATAATAGCTAGATTGTAACACGAAAACAATAAATAAAAAAAGTTACTAATTAACAATTTTAAATAAGACAAAAACATCCTAATCATAGGAAAGGATTAAGATATAAAAATTATAGTCAGCATAAAAATATAATTTTTGTTGAGCTTTGCGAAACTTAGAAGTATAGTATTTCGAGTGTTAGGCTAAATTTTTAACTTCTATTTTTTCTAAAATTTACTAACACGAGATGTTATCTGTAAGATACGAGTTGCTTTCT
>JAFVDH010000007.1 GCA_017478515.1 bacterium | reverse complement strand
GAAATGGAAGCATTAGATAAAGTATTAGGCGACAATGTAGAAGATTCATACAAAACATTCGGAGGCTAATAAAAAAGGATTAATTAATTACCCTACCTTTCCCTATACAAAATTTCACGGTGCTGCGGCACCGTTTTTTTTATGCGTAAGCCGATGTGGAGTGTCGGTGTCGGCTTTGCGACGGCAAAGTCGAGCAGGACACGAAACATAGCGAAATTCTGTACGAGTAAAACTCGGATAGCGAGGAAAAAGAGCCTACAAGTGCAACGCACAGAGGCGATACTTTCCTAGCGTAGAAGAATTTCAAGACAATAACAGCGACATTTTAAATCTGTGATTTGACATGTGCAGAAGAGATGTCGACACGAATAAAGTATCGGTTAATGTTAAAATTTTAATACTGAAAATATCTATCAAAGTCTACGTCATCAAAACTGCAAAGTAGTCTGAAAATTTCATCATCTTCATCCATTCTCTGAAAATTATATTCATCAAATTTCCAATATTTCGGATTTATTCCTCTAACCTGAACAATTTCTTTTTCTTTTAGTATAATTAGTTTTTTCTTTACGATGTCTATTGGCATTTCAAGGAGTTTTGCCAATTCTACTGCTGTAATTCCATCTTCGCTGGAGCATTTTTGCGGAGTCATGAACATAAGCTCTAGACCTACTTTTTTTAGGTCTTTATCTTCTTCTATGCAAATTACTTGTTCGACATCGTACATAACAACATTGTAACAACTTTTTTTTTAATTTTTATCGTATTAATGTATTAAAAAAACACACCTTATATTCTAAAGTGTGTTTTTTGGTTATACCATAATATCTTTATATTTTTATTAAGCGACATGAGTACATTCAATTTCGTTAACTAAATATTTTGCAACCCATTTAAAGTCCTCGTTTTTATCGGCTGCTTGTTTTAGATATGAAACTGCTGAAGAACCTATTCTAATAAGTGTCATTGCAACAACGCCTCTTTTTATACCTTTTGAAATTTGCAATTGTTCCACCAATACAGGTACAGCTTCTGTTCCTATATTTACCAATTCATTTTCCAATTGATTTTTTGTTGTGTTGTCTGCTGTTTCTAATTTAGTTAAAATTTCTTGTACTTTATCCATTATTTTCTCCATCTGTTTGTAATCTATATTATTATTATAATGATTTTTTTTAATTTCCTTAATATTTTTATATAATCTTTATATCTGTATAAAGATTATCTTTAGATGTAAAGTTTATATAAGGATAAAATTATACTTTTAAGCAACACTGCTATTACACTTTAGTGGGATTATTTAATGAGTTTTTGCATTTAAACTTTGTATAGTAAGGTTAAATGCTATGGAAAATTATTACTCAAACAATAAATATAAATCTATTGAACTGAAAAATGTCAACAAAGAAATTGTATCTTGGGTTGAAAATGTTGTTAGTGAAAATAACAGCCGGGTTGAAAGAAAGGAGTGGAAAAGCAAGTATAACAGCTATGTTATTTATGATTACGAACCTTTTTGTACTGACGGGTTTGAAATTAACATGTTGATTACTTCTTTTGACCCGGCTTATCTTACTTTTATAAACTACTTATATAATGAAAAACTTAATACAATAGAATATTTAAACAGTTGTTTTGAAAAATCTGCTGTTACTTAAAACAAAAGAGGTAATATAATGAAATATTACCTCTTTTTATATTTTTATTTGTACTATTTTTAACTAAGCCATAGCCTTAGAAACAGCAACGGCACATGCAACAGTAGCGCCTACCATAGGGTTGTTGCCCATACCGATAACACCCATCATTTCTACGTGAGCCGGAACTGATGATGAACCTGCAAATTGTGCATCGCCATGCATTCTACCCATTGTATCTGTCATGCCGTATGAAGCAGGGCCAGCTGCCACATTATCAGGGTGAAGAGTTCTTCCTGTTCCGCCGCCTGATGCTACAGAGAAGTATTTTCTTCCGTTTTCATAGCACCATTTTTTGTATGTGCCGGCAACAGGATGTTGAAATCTTGTAGGGTTAGTTGAATTACCTGTAATTGATACGTCAACACCTTCTTTTATCATAATTGCAACACCTTCTGATACATCATCTGCACCGTAACATCTAACTTGTGCTCTTTCACCGTCTGAGAATGCTTTTTCGCTAACGATTTTTAATTCGCCTGTTTTATAATCGTATTCTGTTTCTACTGATGTGAAACCGTTTATTCTTGAAATTATATAAGCAGCATCTTTTCCTAAGCCGTTTAAAATTACTCTTAAAGGCTCTTTTCTAACTTTATTAGCGTTTCTTGCAATACCAATAGCACCTTCTGCAGCTGCGAACGATTCATGACCTGCTAAGAAGCAGAAACATTTTGTTTCTTCTCTCAATAACATAGCACCTAAATTACCATGTCCGATACCAACTTGTCTTCTGTCGCCTACTGAACCCGGTACTGCAAATGCTTGTAATCCTAATCCGATTGCTTCTGCAACATCTGCTGCATTTTTTAGTCCTTTTTTTATTGCAATAGCACAACCTAATGTGTATGCCCATGATGCGTTATCAAATGCGATTGGTTGAATACCTTTTACAATAGCATCAACATCAATTCCTTTTGATAAACATAAATCACGAGCTTCTTCTAATGAGTTAAAACCGTATTCCGGTAAAACTTTATCCAAAGTTGCTTGACGTCTGTCTTGTCCTTCAAATTTTATTGTCATTTTTATTTTCCTTCTTTTATTATTTTTGTATAAACTGGTTTGTTAAATGTTTGTCTTGGATTATTGCTTCACACTTCGCTGTCATTCATTTCGTTTTGCTTTTGCAAAACTGTCATTCATTTGCTTCGTGCTACTTCGGGTTGGGTTCGCTACGCTCACACGCCACCCTACGCAAAATCCGCTATTCTTTTCTTGGATCAATGTACTTAACAGCATCTGCAAATCTGCCGTAAGTGCCGATATTTTTGTCGTATGCTTCTTGAGGGTTTACACCTTTCTTAATAGCATCCATGAATTTACCCATATTAATAAATTGATATCCGATAACTTCATTATCTTTATCCAATCCAAGCTGCAAGATATAACCTTCTGTTAATTGTAAGTATCTAACACCCTTTTGTTTAGTTGAGTGAATTGTACCACACATAGAGCATAAACCCTTACCTAAATCTTCTAAACCTGCTCCAACAGGTAAACCGTTTTCAGAAAATGCTGATTGAGTTCTTCCGTAAACGATTTGTAAGAATAATTCTCTCATTGCAACATTGATAGCATCACATACAAGGTCTGTATTAAGAGCTTCAAGAATTGTTTTGCCCGGAAGAATTTCACCAGCCATAGCTGCTGAGTGAGTCATACCTGAACATCCGATTGTTTCAACTAATGCTTCTTGAATTACTCCGTCTTTTACGTTCAAAGTTAATTTACAAGTACCTTGTTGAGGTGCACAGCATCCGCAGCCATGAGTTAAACCTGAAATATCTTTGATTTCTTTACATTTTGTCCATTCACCTTCTTGAGGAATAGGTGCAGGAGTACCTTTCACACCTCTTTTTATAGGACACATTTCTTCTACTTCTTTAGTAATTTGAATGTTACTCATTTTTATATCCTTTTTCTGTCTAATACCTTTACATGCTTATTATATTACAAACATACAAAAGTATAAATTTTAAAATTATAAAAAAAGAGATTGCGATTTTATCGCAATCTCTTTTTGCTATATGTAAATAATTCAGTTATTTACTATTTGCAGCAAAGGCATCCTTGTTCGATTACAGCTTGAGCTGCTGCTAATCTTGCTTGAGGAATTCTGTATGGTGAGCATGATACATAGTTTAATCCGATTTTGTGTGCGAATTTAACTGAATCAGGATCTCCACCGTGTTCTCCGCAGATACCGCCAATTAATGAATGGTTAACTTCTTTACCTTCTTTAATTGACATTTCAATTAATCTGCCTACACCTTTTTGATCTAATGTTACAAATGGGTTTGACGGCAAGATTTTTTGTTCTACGTAGTTTTTCAAGAATTTACCTTCAGCATCATCTCTTGAGTATCCAAATGTCATTTGTGTTAAGTCATTTGTACCGTATGAGAAAAACTCTGCATATTCTGCAACTTCGCTTGCTGTCAATGCTGCACGAGGAATTTCTATCATTGTACCGAATTTGTAATCTACTGTTACGCCTTTTTCAGCCATAACTTCATCAGCAACTCTTACTAATGTTTCTTTTGCTGTTTTTAATTCGTTTACGTGACCGATTAAAGGAATCATTACGTATGGTTTTACATCATGTCCTTCTTTTTTCAAATCGCAGCATGCTGAGAAGATTGCTCTTACTTGCATTTCGTTGATTTCAGGATATGTTAAACCTAAACGGCATCCTCTTAAGCCCATCATTGGGTTAGATTCTGATAGATTTTCTACGATTTCTAACATTTTAGCATCTTCTGCATAATCTTGACCTAATGCTTTTTTAGTAGCTACTTTTTCTACCAATTCAATCTTAGAAGGTAAGAATTCATGTAGAGGTGGGTCTAAAAGTCTTACTGTTAATGGTAAGTTGCCTAATGCTTTGAACATTTTGTAGAAGTCATCATATTGCATTGGTAATAAGTGGTCTAAAGCTTCTTTTCTTGCTTCAGCGGTACCTGCAATAATCATTTTTTGTACCCAAGGTAATCTTTCAGGATCCATGAACATGTGTTCTGTTCTGCAAAGACCAACACCTTCAGCACCGAATTTCTTAGCATTTTCAATATCTTTTGGTGTATCAGCATTCGCTTCGATTGTTAATTGTTTTACTTCATTTACCCAGCCGAAGAATGTTTCGAAATCTGAATCGATACCTGCATCTACAAGTTCGATAGCTCCTTCCATAACTTCACCTGTACCACCGTCTAGTGAAATGATGTCGTCTTTATGGAATACTGTACCGTCTGAGCATGTAATTGTTTCGTTTTCTAAGTTGATTTTTAAGTCTTCACAACCTGAAACGCATGGTTTACCCATACCTTTTGCAACTACTGCTGCGTGTGATGTAGCACCGCCTCTTAGTGTTAATACACCTTGAGCTACTGCCATACCGTGAATATCATCCGGACAAGTTTCTATTCTTACTAAGATTACTTTTTCTCCGTTTGAACCACGTTGTGCTGCTTCTTCTGTATCAAATACGATTTTACCTACTGCTGCACCAGGTGATGCATTTACACCTTTTGAAACTTTGTGTGCGTGTTTTACTGCTGCAGGATTAAAGCATGGTAGTAATACTTGGTATACTGAATATGGATCTACTTGTTGAATTGCTTGTTCTTTTGTTACAATTCCTTCGTTGTATAAATCTACGGCAATTTTGATTGCTGCTTTTGCTGTTCTTTTACCGTTACGTGTTTGTAGTATCCATAATTTACCACGTTCAATTGTGAATTCCATATCTTGAACATCGTGATAGCCTTTTTCCAATTGTTTTGCGATATCTACGTATTGTCTGTAGATTTCAGGCATATCTGTTTCTAGTTCTGCTATTTGTTTTGGTGTTCTGATACCTGCTACTACGTCTTCACCTTGTGCGTTTACAAGATATTCACCGTAGAATTTGTTTTCACCTGTTGCAGGGTTTCTTGTGAATGAAACACCTGTTGCACAGTCGTTACCCATATTACCGAATACCATTGTTTGTACGTTTACTGCTGTTCCGTAGTTATGGTCAATTTTGTTCATGTTTCTGTATGCAACTGCTCTTGGTATATTCCAGCTTCTGAATACTGCTTCAATTGCTTCTTGTAATTGTACATATGGGTCTTGCGGGAAGTCTTTTCCTGTTACTTCTTTAATTGTTTTCTTGTAAATAGGGATTAAAGATTTCCAACCTTCTGCTGAAACTTCTGTATCTGAAGTTACGCCTTCTCTTGCTTTAACTTTTTCAACTTCTGATTCAAAGTATTTTTGTCTGTCCATTTCCCATGCTACTGAACCGAACATTGTTAAAAATCTTCTGTATGAATCATAGCAGAATCTAGGGTTGTTAGTTAATTTAACCATAGCTTCAACTGTTTCATCATTTAAACCTAAGTTTAAGATTGTTTCCATCATACCAGGCATTGAAACTCTAGCACCTGAACGAACCGATACTAATAATGGATTTGTAGTATCTCCGAATTTTTTACCTGCTTTTTCTTCTACATCTTTTAATGCATATTTTACTTCGGCCATTAAGTTTTCAGGCATTTTGTTGCCGTTGTTGATGTAGTCCATACATGTTTCTGTTGTGATTGTTAATCCCGGAGGTACAGGCAATCCTAAATTTGTCATTTCTGCCAAGTTTGCACCTTTACCGCCTAATAGATTACGCATGTCTGCATTTCCTTCTCTGAAAAGGTATACACGTTTTTCTGTCATATTTTTCTCCTTCTTAAAAATATATCAACGTATTGTATCTACTAATACTACTACCATAACACGAACATACTTTTTTTCAATATGTTTACATTTTCTTAATGTTGAAAACTTAATATTTTTGTGGTTTTATATTTTTATTATGATTAAGACTTTTGATTTAGATAACAATTTAAGTGCTGTTTATAAGAACAGCCCGAATACTCCAAGAATTGCCGTTACTCTTAATATGGCCGTTGACAAGCCTGAAAGATGTGCAGGGATTTATTCGCTGATTAACCGTTTATTATCTCAGGGCACTTCTAACCGTTCTGCTGAACAAATCGCTAACGAACTTGATGAAAATGCTATTGAATTCTATTCGGATTCTAAGCAGGATTATTTTAGATTGAGAATGATTTGTCTTAATGAAGATTTTGAAAAAATGATGGAGCTTTTGGCCGATATCGTTAAAAATACTACTTTTGAAGATTTTGACAAAGAAAAAGTTAAAATGCAGGGTGAAATTACGGCTGATTTGGACTCCGCAAGAATTAAGGCTCAGGATAATTTCATCAGAACTCTTTTTGACGGACATTACTATGGTAATACTTTAACAAAAATTCTGGAAAATATTGATAATATTACCAAAGATGATGTTATTAATTCTTACAAGCAAATTCTTTCTTCAGGTGAAAAATTTATGGCTGTTGTAGGGGATATTCCTTTTGAAACAGTTCAAAAGAGTGTTGCCGATAACTTTGGTGATATTCCTTATTTAGGTAAATCTGAGTGTGAATTTGCTACTCCTGTTTTGGAAAAATCTAAACGCTCTGATATTATCAAGAAGGATGCTAATCAGGCTCAAATTTATCAAGGCTGGATTGTTCCGGGGTACGAATCTGAAGATTACGCTCCGCTTGTTGTATTTAATAATATTCTTGGCTCAAGCGGTTTGTCTTCGAGATTATTTGTTAATTTGAGAGATAAGAAAGGTTTGGCTTATACCGTAAGAAGTTCTTATGAAATGTACAAGGTTTGCGGTAATTTCTGTATCTACATTGCAACAGAACCGTCTAATATTCAAATATCTCTTGACGGTTTTATGGACGAGATTGCTAAATTGCAAGACGAACTTGTAAGCGAAACTGAATTAAAAAATGCTAAAAATAACATTATCGGAAAACAGCAGTTTATTACAGAAACTAATATTCAGCGTTCTAATCAACTTGCTTATTATGCCGCTATGCATTTGGGCTATGATTATCAAGAAAAATTTATTGACTTGATTAGAAATGTTACGGCAGAAGATGTTCAACGTGTAGCTAAAAAACATTTTGTTCAAGATAGCGTTATTTCTGTTTTAAGACCTTAGTCTTAAGAAGATTTTAAAAAGCGGGCGGAATTTTAAAAATTCCGCCCGCTTTTTTTTTGTTATTTAAACCCTTTTTTCCCTAAGCTTAAATTCTTTCTGCTGTTTTTTTAGGTTTTTCTTCAATTGATTTGCCTGCATTTAAGTCTGCAATTTTTTTCAAGCAGTCACCGATATAACCTAATTCTACAATTGCTTCATCTTTTTGTTTTTGAACAGGTGTTTTCTTTTCGTCTTCAGGCAGTTTGTTTGCAAATTTTTCTACCTTAACTTCTTTTCCTGCTTTCATATCAAGAATTGCTTTTACTTGTGTTCCGATATAATTTAATTCTAACAACAAGTTATCATTTTGTTTTTCATCTATTGATTTTTTTGCTTCTCTTGGCAGGCTGTTGCTAATTTTTTTTACCGGTTTTACGGGGGTTAATGTTTTTGGGGTTGTTACTGCTGTTGCAGAATTAATTGCTTGAATCATTTATTTTCTCCTTACCTGACCTAATATTTTGACCATGTCTGTTTATTTTGTATATTTAGTTTAGCATAACAATTTTTCTTTGCAAGTGTAAATTTTACAATTGATTAATGTTTGTAATTATTTTTTATATAAATTTTATGGTAATTATATACAAGTCTACACAAATAATAAAAATAGCATATCTTTATGGAACTTCGTAAATTCGTTTATTGAAATAATTACAAGCCCGAATTTGTTTGAGTGCGTAAGCACGAGTTATGAGGGCTGTGATTGAAATTAACGAATTAGAAGTGAAATATCAAATATGATATTTTTATT
>JAFVDH010000006.1 GCA_017478515.1 bacterium | reverse complement strand
TATTTTTTCTATTGCTTCTGATTTTAACAATTCTTCTTTTTCTTGAACTGTATAAGGTTTTCTTTTCATTTTTACCTCCTTATATATTAAAACCCTAAAACTAGGTTTTTTATCTTGTCTAGTTTTAGGGTTTCAGTTCATATATTGGGCTTTTAATTCTTTTTGCTTAAAATTTTCATTTTATTTAATATCGAAGATAGTTCAGGGGTAGAATTTGATTTAAGGGTTTGAATGGCAGAGATTTCTGAGTCAGTGAATTCCACAATTTCTTTCATGGAGTAATTAATAAATCCCCATCGCTTAACTTTACATCCTTCGTTTACTACATCAACTTGTGGGAAAGCATCTCTTATAGCGGATATCATTCTTTGTGCTGTACGGACACATACGTTAAATTCAACACAAATATCCTTAATACAGATACCTCTCGGTTCCGCTAACATCATATGGAGTAACACCATGAAGTCCGTCATCCTACTGTATCTTATTGTATCGCTCATTTTTCACCTATATATTATTTTCTTTATACATTTTTGCTAATTTATAAAAAGAGGTTTGTTTTAATTTTAGTTCTATCATTGCTTTTCTTGCAGTAATAGAACCATTTTGCCATACTTCATAAATATTTTTCCAATTCTCAGGATATTTTAGCTTGGGTCTGCCTAAGTGTTTTCCTTTTTCTTTTGCAATTTTTATTCCTTCAGCCTGTCTTTGCTTGATAAATGCTCTTTCCTGCTCCGCTACATAACTAAGTAACTGCAATACAATATCAGAAATTACTTCACCGATAAGTCCGTCAGTCTTTGTTGTATCAAGTATTGGCATATCTATTACTCTAATATGAGCTTTTATGTCTTTTACTATCTCACGCCATTCTTCGCAAATCTGTTTATAATTTCTTCCAAGACGGTCAATCGACTTTATTACAAGAACATCACCTTCTCTAAGTTGAACCTTCATCGCTTGATACTATGGTCTATCAAAGTTTTTACCGCTACATTTATCAACAAAAATATCTCTTTCATTAATACCCATGTCAAGCATTGCTTCAAGTTGCCTATCTTCATTTTGGTCGGTAGTGGATACTCTGCAATATCCGAAAATTTTTATATTCGTATTCGCCATAACTGTCTCCATACTTAAGTTCCAGCTTCTTAAGTATAACGCGCTATTCGTAAAACTCAAGTCCCTTTATGAACATTTGTAAACTTAAACATGTAAACTTTACGAATATTTTTAATGGAAGATTTCCTATGTTTATAAAGGTACGCTTTTACGAAAAACAATTTTACGGATTTTCTTCAAATTTTTTAATTAAAATAAAGTAGAGTTTAAGAATGATTTTAGCAGAATGTGAAATTATTGACGAATTAACCGAAAAATCTGAAGGAGAAGTACTTGAAGTAGCAAAAAGTCTTGCGAAACAAACGAAGTATGTTGTTATAGAATGTTTATCTGACTTAGATAATCCATTTGACGGCATAATGACTATAAAACCTGTATTAAGAACTTTAGATACAGAAGAAATAGGAAATATTTATTCTAGAATTGTAATAGTTATAGGTGAGGAATTAGGAGATAATCATATTAAAATTAGTGTAAAATTCTATGATACTAAACCACAATTTACTGATAATATTTATATCTAAGTGATGTCCGTAATGAACCCTTGAAAACAATAAAAATGGCGAGGAGTACCCTCACCTTAGGTGGCCCCATAGCATTACGCCCAGCCCACTACCATTGTACATTACATTTTATTTTTAGCAAGATAAATTCTTGTTAAAAACTATTCTGTTACCTATCCTACGGCAAACTAGGAGAATCACTTGACAAACATGCAAATATCGTAAATAATAATAGAGAATAACCTATAGAGCTCTTCCTACGGTTTTCCGTACAGAACTATAGGTTTTTTTGTTGGGAGTGTTACTTAGTATATTTGTTCGTTAATTGATTATATGTATTTAAAAATATTGACGTGTTCTTTAATATTTCAGAATTTCCATTATCAGGTAAATAAGAAATCATTTGAATAATCAAGTTATATAATTTTAATGTATTACTTGGAACCTTAAAAATTTGCTCATAATGAAATACTCTGTTGCGCAAACGTCTTATATAATACAACTGACGTGAGATTTTACCGATTTCTTGTCTCTTGCTCGGATAATTTACAAATACACCTCTATAACAATTGCGCTTATGCCATATTGAAGTACTGTATTTTACAGCACATAGGTTTGTCCAAAAACCAAAATTAAGATTTGCAATTACTTTTCCAATAGTAAACTGTTTGTGGCTGTTAATACAATCAAGTTTTGTGTCATTATAAGTTTTTATCAAAGTATTATAATCATATGAATTTAATAAAACATTGTGTTTTATTTCATCTTCTAACCAAGTTTCAGATACATACTTGCGTAAAATAGTATCAATAGCATTTTTTAAAGTAACTTCTAATATACTTAATTCAGGGTATAACGCTAAAGACATTTTTATATTATCTGCATATCTATCCATAACATCAGAAATAGTGTCATTATCAGATTTAATGTATGCTTTTAAACGCTCTAAACTAATATTTGCAGTATATTTCTCAAGTTCTTCATCCAAAATCATAAATATATTATACAATAAACCAAAATTTTATTCGGTAATTTTTGTAATTATTTAAAACCCTATCGTATTTTTCTTCAGTTCAGGAATTTTCTTCAAATGGACTTCTTCTTGTAGCATTTTTGAGATTGTATGAACATCGGTTATATTCAGAAAATCACACTTCTTTTTAACAGTTGCGAAATCTCCTGCTGTTAAACCCTGAATATTAAGATTTGCATTCTTAATTTCGAAAAATGTTTCCATAGCGAGATTTGCTTGTTGAGGTTTTAAGAAATCCATTTTTAATTTGAACGTAAAACGTCTTTTACAAGCTTCATCTAAACAATCAATCAAATTAGTTGTGCAAGCAAAAGGAAAATCTGCTGTTTCCATTTGAGTAAGCATCTCATTGACCATGGAATATTCAAAGGAGCGTACCGCATTGCTTCTATCCATTAAGAAAGAATCTGCTTCATCAAATATCAAAAATTTATGTTCTTCATGAGCCTGTTTAAAACACTCTGCTATGTTAATTTCCGTTTGCCCTACATATGGACTGATAAGGTCAGACGCTCTTTTGAATAGAACTTCACAACCTAATTGTTTAGCTAAGTATCTTATATACGAAGATTTGGAAGAACCAGGGGGTCCATACAAACATAGAGAAAAATTCATTTTGCTTGATTGTTTGATTTTCTCCGTTAAATCTTCCATGTCCATATCAGCATTTACAAGACGGATATCATAATTTCCTAACGGAGTTTCTTCTTTCTTTTCTTCTTTAACATCACGTTTCTTTTGAACAACTTTGGCAACGGATTCAATGAAATCTTCAAAATCATTTTCATTTCCGTCAATCATTTTCGTTGTTTCAACGGCATTAGCAATAATACTTGGTGAAACATCATAATTTTCACTAAGTTCTTTAATCTTTATTTTTGATACTTTAAGTTTATTCTTGCGAACAACTTTGTTCCATATATTCAAACGAGCAGATTCATCTAACTCAGAGAACTCAACGGCATAAGTCATACGTCTTAAGAATGCAGGGTCAACTTGAGATATATTATTCGTTGTATAAATTACAGGACAGCCTACATTTTCCAAAAGTTTATTTAAGTACCCCTTACTTGCAGTACCGTTATCCAACCAACCACGATTCAGAATGTCTTCTGCTTCATCAAACAAAAGACAAGCATTACCTGTCTTAGACAAAATTTGTTGTTTAGAATTAAGGTCAGCAAGTCTTTCTTCACGCTTTGCTTCAATGCCGTTTTTATTCTCTGTTATAACTATATAAACAGGTATCTTACATACATTGGGAATTAGCTTGCTTAGCTCACTTTTCCCCGTTCCACAATCGCCGTAAAGCAGTATATTAATTCCTTTTGTTTTCTTTTTTACTGCGGACTTGAGTATACTAATTACCTTGTTCGTTTCTTTTTCCATGTGTGAATAATCTTTTAGCGTTAGCGTAGATTTTTCAGGCTTACCTAATAGTGTATCAACCATCTTTTTAGGGGT
Source organism: bacterium (assembly GCA_017478515.1). Lineage (GTDB taxonomy): Bacteria > Cyanobacteriota > Vampirovibrionia > Gastranaerophilales > Gastranaerophilaceae > UBA791. Next base: position 29,340 of record JAFVDH010000006.1, on the reverse strand, counting down.
ATTGCAACTTTCATCATCAAAAACTTTTATCAAATCATCATTAATAGAAGGACTATATGATTTACTTGAAATTAATTTACTAAGGAAAAGGTTGTTTACTATTCTATCTTTTTCTCTGCAGCGAACTTTAAGGTAAACTTTTGCAAACTTATCAAACCCTCCGCCATTAATAGCACTATTTAAGTCTGAAAATAAATGATTAACCTCTTGCAAAACAAGATATGTAAAAGCCTGATACTCTTTATCGTTCATTTTATAAATGTCCTTAATCAGCAAAAGTTTTTCTTCAAATTTAGTTTTACGGACAGGAATTTTTGCCTTGGTTTTAGCTATTGCTGATTTTAGACTTTTTATTAAATCGTTTTGCTGTGTTCTTGTTGCAGTCAAAACTACACCATCATCGTCAAATTTAAATATATTTCGGTTAATATTGAACATGAAGATAAATGTATCCAATACTTCATCAAATTCATAACCCTTTAAATTCATATATGGAGCTAATTTTTCTAAATAATCAAGATACATTCTTTTTTCAAAGTTATTCATTTTTTCCACCCCTATTTTTTATACTGTTTTCGTGTAGGATTATGTCATCTCTTAAAGTTTCTATATCTTCTACTGTTTCATTACAGACGTAATCAGAATAGTAATCGAAAATCTTTATTCCAAAGATTTTTAAAACGTTGTGAGTTGTTCCTGTTGTTTTCGTCATAAGTTTCACCTTAATTATTGATTACAACTCAAGTATAACGGCCATATATGACCATAAGGGTCACGGATAAAATAAATTAATAAAATTTTCTTAAAAAAGTTATACCAATTCTAAGACGACCCACAGCCGTCTAGTGAAGACCATTTTGGAACATAGAGTCCAATACGAATTTTTCATTTTCTCACAACTGGGGCGTGACAAGCTAGCTCTAAGTGAATCAAAATCGAGAATTGTGTGTAAAAACTATCATTTTTCAACTTGAACCCTAATGAGCAGTTCTTAAATAATTGTTGTGTAAACTGCCGTCTTTAGTACTGGAAAGTACAAGGTTTTGCACCTTAAACCATGTACTTTTATGACATAAACAGCTATATATTCATATCAAAAAATTTTTAACTTTAAATCAAATTTAATGACGAAAAAATTCACTATTTCACTAAGTATTTCTAATTAAATTTCGGAAATTTTATACTATTCAGCAGTTAATCTAAGTTCTTTATTGCTTTTTATATACTTTATAATTGCCTGTATTCTATTGGAAACTTGTAGCTTTTCGTAGATTGAGGATAAATGCGCTTTCGTTGTATGCTCTGATATACAAAGTAATTCTGAAATTCTCTGATTATAATAACCTTTAATCACTAAATTCAAGACTTCCAACTCTCTCGGAGTAAGTGTATCCTTCTTCATAATCAGCCTTTCTAACCTTCCACTAGTCCGTCCATATACTTTATACATCTATTTTCTCCCAAAATTAGCCAGTTGTATACTGGACAAATGGCTATATTTTAAGCACACCATCTCTCTAATCTTGTCATAATCTCAGTTTCATGCAAACATTGTTGAGCAAAAGCAGCATAATCGGGTTCGTGCCTTGTCCCAATTCTTGCCCCAGTTTTTAAAAGTGAGAATTTTATAAGAGCCTTAAACGGCTCTTTTATTGTTATTACTATCTTTGAACCGTCGTAAAAAAAGTTCGAGCATAGCAAATTTAGCAAAATTCTTTTTTTATCGTTCGAATGGCATAAATAAGTCGTAGTAAGGTCTTTGCAGAGTTCGAGCATATTTTCAATTCTATTAAAAATTTAACCTTTGAGAATGGGTTATCTTCTAAATTTTTATTTATAACTTCAATTTTAAACATTAACCTTGCAAAAAATACTTGCCTTGTTTTGTTTTTTTAATCGTTATCTATATAAATTTTTGTCAACTCGTATAATCTTCCGTTTTTATACTCTTTATCAATAAAATTATTGACATACTTTAACAGAGTTTTACTATTCTTTGGCATAAGAATACCTATTTTGTCTTTGGTAAATGAATGGTTTATGACAGGAGCGGCGAGCCTTTTATTTTTTTGAGAATAATACTTGGCCTCTATTGTGTCCGTAATCATCACATCGGCTTTTCCCTCCGATATAAGTTTGGCAATCTCGTTGTTATTATTATGAATAATTAATAAAGCTTTAGGCAAGTTCTTTTTTGCAAATTTTTCATTTAACCCCCCGGGATTTTCCATAACTCTAACGTTTGGCTGATTTATTTTTTTTATATCAGTGTATTTATTTTTATCCTCAACACGGCACAAAACTGTTTTTCCATTATTTAAGTAGCCTTTAGACATAAGAGCCTGTTTTTTTCTTTCAGCCGTTATAGTAATACCGCTTAACGCAAGGTCAAATTTTTCGGAAGTTGTATCCTGCATAAGAACAGGCCATGATGTAGAAACATATTTAATACTTACGCCAAGAGATTTGGCTAAATCTTCTGCTAACGACATATCAAATCCTTCATAACATCCTTTTTCGTAATTGAAATATGACATAGGTCTGTAATCTCCCGTTGTACCGACGATTATAAACCCTCTATTTTTAATTTCCTGAACTTTATTCTGTTTACTATAAACAATATTTCCGCAAAAAACAAATATATAAAAACAAATCAATATTTTTAAAATAAGCTTTTTATTCATCTACATTCCTCTCAATTCTCTTTCAAAATTTTTATCACAAATAATTAGATTGGTAAAGTAAACTTGCCCTTTTTAGATTATTTTTGATTTTATGTTAATTACATATAGTTTTACATAAATATTTTGAATAAAGAATAAAAGTGTCAGTTTTCTGATATTTGGGAAAATGAATTATAAATTAATGCGAAATTGAGGGAAATGTCAAACCAACTTTGTACAAACAACGATATTTCTAATCCTCAATTTCGCATTTAAATTTATGTGAATAAAATAGCCGGCAGGAAAGACCTGTAATTTTATTTTTAATTTTGTGTAAAATTGTATAAAATTACTCATTTTATTTAGTATTTAATAAATTTTAAAGATACAATATTTTTATGAATGAAGCTTTATTTTTTATATCAATCATTTTAAATTTTATATTTGTCACACTTGCGTATAAATTCTTTGATAAGACGGGAGTTTATGCGTGGATAGCCCTTGCTACAGTTATTGCAAATATTGAAGTTATCAAGTGTGTTGATATTTTTGGAATGCCATTAACTCTTGGAAACATTACTTACGGAAGTATTTTTTTAGCAACAGATATTCTAAGTGAAAATTATGGAATAAAAGATGCAAAAAAAGGCGTATTTATAGGATTTTTTGCTTTACTGGTTTTAACATTTTTAACACAGATAGATATATTATTCATTCCCAATAACGAAGATTTCGCACAGGAAGCAATGAAAACTCTATTCTCTTTGACTCCGAGAATTTGTTTTGGCAGCATGATTGCTTATTTAATTTCTAACTCGCTTGATATCTATTTATACGAACATATTAAAAATATTTCTCCAAACGGTAGATTTATATGGTTAAGAAATAATACCGCAACGATGACAAGTCAGCTGATTGATACAATAATTTTCACTTTTATTGCTTTTTGCGGAATATTTTCTCTTGCAACAGTTTGGAAATTATGTATTACGACTTATTTGTTAAAAATACTTATAGCTCTTTGCGATACCCCGTTTTTATACATAGCGGATTTTATAAATCATAATAGAAACAATAAAAAAATTATGCACAATAAATAACTGTCTTTATAAAAGTAATAACCTCAACTTTTTTGGCATTAACAGATTATCTTCAAAGACTTGAATTTGAATTTAAATTTTATATGCTTTTATAGACAATACCAGACCAATTCTGTAAGAAACAAGAATATTGTTCCACATTATTAATACATCTGTCTTTGAATAATCTCTTTAAATTAAAAAAAGTCTTTTATATCAACATTAAAATATTCCGCAATTTTATATAAAGATTCAATTGTAATAAGGTTTTTTCCTCTTTCAAGACAGGAAATATGTTCTCTTGACATTTCAATACCCTCCGCAAGCTTTTCCTGCGAAATGCCATGTTCTTTACGTAAATATTTTATTTTTTTTCCTATATCATTTCTTAATTTGCGAATACCCATATAGAAATTTTGGCATGTAATGAGAATAATTCAGTAATATTCACATTACAAAACCTGTTCAAACACGCTTAATATCACTCTTTATAAGAAAATTTACGATAAAACATACTTATATGCAAATTTTACAGTAAATTCCCTCTACACAATAATATTATTTTTTTTTTATTTTATCAAACTAAAAACAAACAAAACATCCAAAAAGTCTAAATTTGGGCAATAATAACTCTATCAATATTTGCAAGGTCTTTTTCAATTTCTATATTCTTAAACCCTTTATTTAAAAGGATATTTTCAACATCTTTGCTTTGGCCGAATCCTAATTCAAATAAGATATACCCGTTTTTATTTAAAAATTTAGGAGCATCATTTATTATTTTTTCATAAAACTCCAAACCTTTATCATCTTGAGTAAATAATGCCAATTCAGGTTCATGCAGAACCTCTTTTTGAATTGATATTTTTTCTTGAGGAGGTATATATGGCGGATTTGACACTATAATATCAAATTTTTCATTAGGTTCAATTTTTGAAAACAAATCCGATTGTCTGAATTCAACTCTTTTATCCAAAAATAACCGCTTAGAATTTTGAAAAGCAACATTTAACGCCTCATTAGAAATATCCACACCCAGAATAAAACCATCAATAGCTTTTGCAATTGAACAGGCAATACAGCCGCTTCCCGTACCAATATCAAGTATTTTTTTTGAATTTGTTATTAAAGCTTTTTCAATAGCTTTATTTACTAAAATTTCGGTTTCATCACGAGGGATTAAAACATTTTTGTTTACAATAAATTTATCCCCCATAAAATAACCAAACCCCATAATATATTGAACAGGCATATTTGTTTTTATGCGTTCAATAACTTTATCCCTAACGATAGATAACTTGGATGTATCAAGTTTTTTGCCAAAAATAATATCAACAGGTTTAAAATCGCAAAAATGTTCAAGAAGAAGCTTAACTTCCGCATTAGCCTCATTTTTTTCAATACCTGCTTCAATTAAAAGGTTTACTATCTCCTGAATGCTCATCAATTATTCCGCATATTATATTTTTCAAATCCAATTTAGAAAATTCGGACGTATCCTGTTTTTCTATATTATATTTTTTGCACAAACATTCATAATAATAAAGTTGTTTTTTTGTAGGAGATTCTTTAGACATTTTCTTTTCCTGCAAAAATTTCCGTTTTTGTTTTTCAAACTCTTTTTGTTTTTCGATAAAAGGTTTTTGAGAGTCTTTATATTCGTAGTATTTTTTACATTCCTGAATATATTTTAGAGCATCATTTTGAAATTGTTCATGCTCAATAAAATCTTTTAGGAATTCAAAATGAGGATTTCCTACGTTAAAATAGTAAATTTCATCCTCAATAAACTTATTAAGTATTTCTTCAACACGCAAATAAGGGCTTTTTTTCACCAAAGCCCTCAAAAAGTTACATAATGCTGATTTCTGGGTTTTATCCAACACCAAAAATATGCTGTTTTTGATATTATACATAATTGATATTAACGTAATAAATCAGAGATAGAAAGTTTTTCACCAATTTTAGAATGGTGGAAAGCCAACATTTTTTTGTAAATCGGATTAGTTTGAACAACCGTTTTATTAACTTCTTTAACTACATCTGTTTCAACTGCTTTTTTAAAGTTTAATTCAATTACATTGTTGTTCATATTTATAATCCTCTCTTATGTTTATATAAACAATTCAAATGTTAAAAAATTGCCTTTTTTACACATAATATTTTAACATTTCTTTACAAAAATGTAAATAAGCAATATTTTTCAAATACATGCGAAACCATGATGCAGAGCATGTTTTAGACAGTAATAGCAAGTATTAAGAAATATTGCAATTTATGTAAAATTTTGTTACAATATGGCTAAAAACATGAATTTACGGGAAATTTACCCTATATATAATTACTTTATAAATATGTAGTGTGTACAAAAGGATGAAAAATGACAACTGTATCATCTGTCAATCCGTTTAAACCGGCGGATGAACAAGAAACACAAACAAAAAAGAAACCTGCGGCAAGCACGCAGGATATTGACATATATGGAAATTCTACAACAACAGACAGAACCACAGCTTCATCAAACGGAAATGTAGGATTGGTAAGCGATGCTGCGTTGAATAATGATGCGGATATGGGATTAAGCATTCAAAGAACCACCACAAATACAGCCGCATCAAGTGCACAACCCGAAGTGGCAGCAAGCACTAAAAAACCTGCCGTTTCAACTGCACAACCTGATGAACAAACTTCTGCAGTAACAAGTTCTAAAAAAACAAAAAAACCAACTGCGGTAGAAATTGCTGCTGATGACCCTGTTTGGGCTCAAAATGCCGCACGTAACAAAGAATCTAAAAAACCAAGTTTTACTCGAACTTTGGAAACTTTCTACGGTAAAAAATATACCGAAGCTTCAGCTGAAGAAAAAGAAAAACTTGCCGTAAAATATTTTGATTGGATTAGAAGCGATAAAAAAGGTACAATCAGCCAATCAAGACAATTTGAATTGTATAAAAGCAGATGTGAATCAGCAGAAGAATACGAATTTTTGTGTTCGGTAATTGACAAAATGGAACCTGACCAACAAGCAAGAGCCGTAAGATCGGTTACAATGGAAGGTACAGACGGTCAAAGAGTTGTCGGTATCGCATCAGCTATACATGATTTGGATAATTACGCAGAAGACGCCGTACCTGAAATTAAAGAAATAATTTTGGGAGCTCATGGACAATTATCTCCAAGACATAAAATAGCTTTGACAGACTTAGCATATCAAGATGTACTTGACTCTGCTCAAAACAACCCTGATGGACGTACGCAAAAAGCATCTTTAGTTCACAGTATGGAAATGGACATTTCTCGTGACGAACGTTTCTCAAGAGAAGACCGAATAGCCCATGGACGTAGAGCACAAACCTTAACTCAATACGCTTATACAGAACAACAGCAAGCATTGATTGATGCAGGTTACGACTCTGAATTTAAAGAAGTTCGTGAAGCTACTGCCGAACAAACTAAAACTTATGATAAATCTGTTCAAGAATACTCTGTTAATCGAGGTTTAGAATTAGAAGACGAAGACATCGCTAACATATTCGCAAGAGATGTTTACTCTTACGACGAATCTGTTCGTGAAAATATCATAAACACATTGAACAATTCAGGCTATGACAGCGTTAAAGAGACTTTAAAAGAATCTAAAGCACAATACGAGGCTGAACAAAAAGCTAAGGGTAACGATACTGAAAGCAGAAATACAAGTTCTAACGATAAAACAAGCAAAACATCAACAAGTTCTTCTGCATTAGCCGCATCAGCACAACGTATTAATAAAATAGTTAAAAATACTTCATTAAATACTACTCAGAAAGCAAAACAAATAAAAGTCTTAGCACCTAAAGAACAACAGGCTGCTATCGGTCAAATGATTGAAAGTGCTACATTACCTGAGATTAAGAGTCTTGTTTTAAGCGGATTAAAAACAGAAGTTATAAGCTACTTACTGGATAACTATACACCTGAAAGCCGTTCAACACTTGAAGAATTAAGTCCTATGATGACTCCTGCCGAAAAAACTCGTTATGAACATCTAATCAGTAATTATTCAGGCATTCTTCAATCACCTGCAGCAGGTAATTTCTTCGTTCACTAACGAACAGCAAACGCATGAGAGAAACTTAAGCTAAACTAAAGCAAATTGGCTTAAATTAAGCCAATAATTTTTAGTTTGTATAAGCATTTGCACAAAATTAAAAATTTTATAAATTTACAATTTCAATAAAGGCTAAATTTCTTTTTATTTTCCAATTTTTTATTTTCATTTTAAAAGCCTATTTTTATTTAACAAATTTTTACAAAACCACCTATTTTTTCATTTTTCATAAAACCAACACCAGGCTGTAATCATGTCGTACAAGCCATTTTCATGATTGTTAAATTTTGTAAAAATTCTCACAGACATTTCAAAATCGTATCAAAAAATACAGAAAAAACGACTTTATAAAGATGAGGTCTATGTAAAATAAGGAATACCTATGGGTATTGGTTTATCATTAGAAGCAATAAAACAACAATATAACTTGCCGCAAAATGCGACAATCGCTGACGTTATCAAATTTGCAAATGATAACTCTATTGTCATAGACTTTTCAGGTAATAACCAAAATACAGCAATTTTAAATAATCCGAGCGGAAGCATTCTTGAAGATAATAAGCCTCAAACAACTTCACAGTCTGCTCCTCAGACTTCTTCTTCTGCTCTTCAAAATAAACCATCTTTTAACATAGACTTCATGAACCCGTCTGCCTCTAATACAGGTTCTTTTTTAGGCAGTAACAACAATTCCGTATTTGGTTTTGGTAATACAAACCAAAATACTGACGATGGTTTATGGGGATTTAAACCTACTTTAACTCAACCTGCTGTTCAAAATATAACAACGTCAGGGCAGGTAAAATCTCCGCAAAACACAGCTGAATTAAAGTTAAATACACCTAAATTTGACTTTTTTAAGGGAGTTTCCGCATCAAAAGTGGATAATTTCTTGGAAACATCGTTAACAAAAGCAGATGAAAGAATTGCTAAATTTGGCAGCAGAACAATTGACCCTGAAAGAGAAAAAATTGTTAAAATAAACTTTACTCCTGACGGAAAAATTGAAACAACTTACGAAGACGGAACAACAAAAATTGAAGAAATTTCTGAAACAGAAGCACAAGCACGTTCAAAATTCAGCAAAAAACAAAGAATAACAAGCGTTGAATATGTTGACGGAAGAGTTATAGAAACAATGGCAAACGGTTCTACCAGAACAAGAGATGCATTCTTTGGCGAACGAGGTTACGTTAAAGACGGCAATTCTTTGGATGAAGAATTGGAAGCAACTCTCGGCGATGAATACAAAAATGCCCAAACTACGGAAGAAAAACACGCCGTAATGAAAAAATATGTTACAGAAGTGTTTATGAAACTTCCACCGGAAGAACGTGAAGCTAAATTTAAAGAATTGCTTAAAAATACTGACAGAAGTTCAGAATCAGGTCAATACTTAATGTCTGTAACAAGTCAATTTAAGAAAAAATTGAAAACAGACTTACAATCTCAAGTTGTACAATCCCGTGAATCTGCTCAAGCACAACAAGAAGTTGTACAAACAGCAGTAGCAAGTGCTTTAACAGAACCTGCGGCATCATCTCAAGACCAAAGAGATAATATTGATTCGGCAGCAGAATTGGCAAGAGATTTCGGAACACAAGACCACTTTGTTGAACAAGCTGCTCAAAACATGCACAATATAAACGACGATAACGCTCAACATGTTACCGAAACGGCTATTGACATGAACCCTGCTTTGGCATCTAAAAAATATGCTGAAGCAACTTCTTCTGCCACAAATACAAATCAGGCACTATTAGATGCGGCTAACGGCGATGAACAATTAGCAGCAAAAATACAACAACAATTACAATCTAAAGTTGGTGATTTACAAAATGCACATATATCAGTAGTTAGCGATGACCAAATAACAGTATGTAACGAGCAAGCATGCAGAATGATTGAAATGGATTTGCTTGACGGAGATGTTAAATCAGCCCTAAAACGTATCGGAGACCTTGACATTCAAACATTAAGCAACGGTCAGGCAGAGGGTATTCATAATGCATTCGGTGCAAAAATTAAGGATGGAACAATTAGAGCCTCTGAAGCACAAGATGTTGCAACAGTAATGGTAAGCACTGAAACAGTTGTGGATGATACAGACTTACAAAGAACAATGGTTGACAGACGTAACCAAACAATTAAAAACGCTGACCCTGAAATAAGAGATGCCGTATTGGATGAACAAGGTCAAAACGGCCATAGATACCTAAAAGAAAATCAATTATACGTAGATGATGAAGCTCGTGCTATTGACGAAAACGGCGTATATAACCGTTCTGTTGCAGACAATGTTCAAAACTACGAAGACGAAGAAATTCAAGGCAAAATTGGTCAAAGAGTTTATGATTCAGGCGATGAAGAAGCCTTAAATGCTATGGCAAGACACGTTTATGAATATAGCGATGCTAATCGTGATAACTTCATAAACCAATTGCAAAATTCAGGTTACGACAGCGTTAAAGAGACTTTAAAAGAATCTAAAACAAACTACGAAAACCAAAAATCAAATAAACCTGAAACAACAAATTCTTCTAACGAATCAACAACGGCAACTGATTCGTCAACAAAAACTTCTACAACATCATTAACAGATGTATCTGCCCGCATAAACAAACTTATTACAAGTAACGCAAACACTGTTGAAAAAGCAAAACAAGTCAGAACTTTAAATTCTAAAGAGCAAAAAGCAGCTATTCAAAAACTTATTCAAAATGCTACGCTGCCTGAAATTAAAGGTCTTGCTTTAAGCGGATTGAAAACAGAAATTATAGGATACTTGTTAGATAACTTCACTCCTGAAAATAAATCAACGTTAGAATCTATTCAATATTTGATGAATAACGGTGAAATGGAACGCTATCAAAAATTAATCCAAAATTATCAAGCACCACAACCAGCTGAACACTTTCAAACTCAACCTCAAATCAAACGTAATTTCTTCATGTAAGTAAAAAATTATGGTAATTATATATAATTTTACATAAGTTTATGCTTACACAAATAATAAAAATATTATATTCGATATTTCACTTCTAATTCGTTAATTTCAACCACAGCTCTAATAACTCGTGCTTACGCACTCAAACAAATTCGAGCTTATAATTGTTTCAATAAACGAATTTACGAAGCTACATAAAGATATGATATTTTTATTATTTGTGTAAGCTTGTATATAATTACCAAAATTTATATGATAAAATTATTGTATGGTACAAGAACGATTAAAATATTTAAGAGATGAAATAAACAGAGCCAATTATCTTTATTACGTCGAGGATAATCCGACTCTTTCAGACTTTGAATATGATGAATTATTCAGAGAACTTAAAAAGCTTGAAGAACAATATCCGCTGTTTATAACACCCGACAGCCCAACTCAAAGAGTAGGCTCTATAAGTACAAAATTCGAACCGCATAAACATAAATACCGCCTTTACAGTTTGGATAACTCGAATAACTACGAGGATTTGAAAAAATGGTACGAAAGAGTTGAAAAAGAATGCGGAAAACAAGAATTAGTCTGTGAACTAAAAATAGACGGCCTTGCAATTGCTTTGGCATATGAAAAAGGCTTTTTTATGAGAGGCGTAACCCGAGGTGACGGAGTTACTGGAGAAAATATTACACAAAATCTTAAAACAATTAAAGCCGTTCCCCTAAAATTATTTAAAAATGTAGATTTAGAAGTGCGTGGCGAAATTTATATGCCAAAAACTTCGTTTGAAAAATTAAACGAAGAAAATTTACAAAACGGAGAAAAACCATTTGCAAATCCGAGAAATGCAGCCAGCGGTTCTTTGCGTCAATTAGATTCCACAATAACCGCAAAACGTGATTTATCTATGTTTACTTATACAGGAATTTTAGAAAACGTAGACGTAAACCTGAAAACACATTACGAAACAATGCAATACTTAAAAGATATAGGCTTTAAAGTAAATCCGAATATTCGCCTTGTCAAAAACATAGATGAAGCGATAGAATACTGTAAAGAGTGGGAATTTAAACGATTTGATTTGAATTATGCAACAGATGGAGTTGTTATAAAAGTAAATAGTTTTGCATGTCAAAATGAAATGGGATTTACAGCACGTGCACCAAAATGGGCTACAGCATTTAAATTTCCGCCGGAAGAAGTTAATACAAAATTGATTGATATCGAAACATCTAACGTAGGAAAGACCGGTGCAATAACTCCTGTTGCAGTGTTAGAACCGGTTTTGCTTGCAGGAAGTACTGTTTCTCGTGCAAGTTTACATAATTTTGATGAAATAAAAAGACTTGATGTAAGAATTGGCGATACTGTTTTAATTAAAAAAGCAGCGGAAATTATTCCAAAAGTTATAAAATATGTTGAAACACCTGAACATAACTCTCTGCCTGTGTATGAAGCACCGACAAAATGTCCGTCTTGCGGAACTGAGTTGATAGTACCGGAGGGCGAAGTTAACCTATACTGTCCTAATATTTACGAATGCCCGAGCCAGGCTAAATCAAGACTTGAATACTGGGTTTCTAAAGAAGCAATGGATATTGACTTTATAGGGCCAAACATTATTTCGCAATTGTATGAAAAAAATATGGTTAAAACTCCTGATGACTTTTACAGATTAACTCAGCAAGACTTTATGTTCCTTGATTTGGTTAAGGAAAAATCAGCATATAACATGTATACGTCAATCCAAAACAGCAAAAATCGACCACTTAAAAGATTTTTAACAGCTCTTTCAATAAGACATACCGGCAAAGAAACAGCCGATTTATTGAGCGAACATTTCGGTTCTCTGGAAAAAATTAAAAATGCATCTGTTGAAGAATTATCAGAAATTCAAGGTATTGGAAACATAGTTGCAGCAAGTGTTTATAACTTTTTCCATACACCAAACAATTTAAAATTACTCGAAAATCTAAACCATTTAGGGGTTATACCTAAAGAGGGCACTGTGATACAATCCAATGTGTTGAATTCGAAAGTATTTGTCCTAACAGGTACACTTTCAACAATGACAAGAGATGAGGCAAGTGAAAAAATTAAACAGCTTGGCGGTAAAACATCTTCAAGCGTAAGCAAAAATACATCCTATGTCGTTGCAGGCGAAAGTGCAGGTTCTAAACTAACAAAGGCTCAAAACTTAAATATCCCTATTTTGAGCGAAGGCGAATTCATAAAACTTATTGAACAAAAGGATTGATTTTATGAATAAAAATATAAAAATAATTAACGTAAACGGTATCATGGGTTTGTTAGTGTTTATGTTTACTGTAATGTGCTTAGGCGTAGGATTTATTGTTTTTCCGGGATTTTTATTCATGGCTGTTTGGAATTTTGTTTCTAACTTTGTTTTTGCAATTCCTGAAATCAATTTCTTGCAAGGCGAACTTCTTTGGTTTATTATATTTATCAGTTTTTGTCTGTTAACAAACAATAGAATAATGGTTTCTATGGTTAACAGAAACGTGAAAAAATAACCAAAAGGAGTAAAATTTTATGAAGAAAAAATTATTTGCAGGCATTGTATTGTTTGCTGTTGTTTTGATGTCGGGAGCTTTTGCTTTGGCAGAAGACGGATTTATAAATATTTATCTTTCTAAAACAAAAGAACTTAATCCTGATAAAGCGGAAATTGTTATTAGTGTAGAAACTTCTGACAAATCTTCTCAAGTAGCAGCAGATGAAAATAAAAAAATATCACTTAATGTACAAAAAAAGATAAAATCATTAATTAATGCACAAAACGGAGATTATGTAATTACATCTAACTACAGCTTATCACCACGCAATGAATATAAAAACGGCAAAACAGTATTTGATAAATACGTAGCTATTAACACAATTACAGTTTATACAAAAAGTTTGGATAAAGTATCTTTAATAGTTGATTCTGCGATAAAAGAGGGTGCAACAAGAATAAGCAATTTAAACTTTAAAGTATCAGATTATGACAAAGCCTGCACAGCTTTGTTAACAGAACTTGTAGCACAATCAAAAGACAGAGCCAATAAATTGTCCGCTCCTGCCGGAACAACTGTTAAAGGGGTTAAATCAATAAATACAACTTGTTCTATGCAGGGAGGAACATCATTTAGAAAATTCTATTCAGCTAACGCACTAGGTGCAACAGCATCAGCAGATACAGCTACTCCTATCGAATCAGGAAAACTTATCCTTAACGCAACTGTAGATGTTTCTTATTTTTTGAAATAAAAAAATAAAATTAATTTTATAGGGGCAGATTTAATGAAATTAAATCTGCCCCTCATTTTTTACCTTTTTCTACAATTCAAACTTAGATACATCAACTAAGTCCAAAAAATCAACACCAAAAGCCATAGCCAATTTTTCTATCGTATCTATAGATGGAGAAACCTCCGCACGTTCAATTTTTCCTATGGTAGGTCTGCTTAAATCAGCCATTTCGGCAAGTTTTTCCTGCGAAATATTTCTTTTTTGTCTTTCTAATTTAATTTTTAAACATATTTTATTACTCAATTGGGTTATTTTTCTTGTCATAATGTATATTATAATATACACTTGGCAAACCAAGTTCAATAAATTATAATAGACAAAAAGATAATAAAAATAGCAAAATGATAAAAATAATAACAAAGAGGTCGAAATGGATGAAAAAATTAAACAAAGAATGAGCCTAATAGAATCAAAAATAGCAATTATTGAATCACTTGTGAACGCATTAATAAGCTGTATCTGCGGAATAGACACATTAGAAGAAAAAGATGCATGTAATATAGCATTTTTACTTGAAAACAGAGTCAAAGATTTAAAAATAAAACATACAAAATTAATTAACGATTTAAAATTTTAAAATAATTAAATACAAAGCAAAAAGGCCGATTAGAATTCTAATCGGCCTTTTTAAAATATTCTTTAATAACTTTTATTAGTGTTGAATAAACAAGCTTACTAAATCATTCAAGTTATTATATTGTTTTCTGTAGCTTGATGCTTGTTCTTCCAAAGTAGCAATTTGTCTTTTGTATTCTTGAATAGTAGCCTGACATTCTTTAGCCGAGTTATTCAATTTTTCTTGAACAGCTTGAGCATCTTGCAAAACACTCTTCATAGAAATACCAAGAGCTTCCATAGTTTGTTTAATAATTTGAGCCCCTGTTTGACGAGTTACGCCTGACGGAAGTTGTGAAATCAATTTTTTCAACACTGCAACATTTGATGGTATTTCAAATTGATATAATTCATCAGCCAATTTTTCAACAACAGCATGCGGAGCAATATCCTGTTCATAAGCTGGAGCATCGTAAGAATGTGCATCTTCCGAATGAGAATCATACGCAGGAGTTTCGTATACCGGCGATTCATAATGAGTTTCCTCTACATGCGGAGCACTATATAATGGCTGCTCATATGCAGGTGTTTCATAAACCGGCTCTTCTTGAGGAGTATCATAAACAGTTTCTTCGTACAAAACTTGTTCCATTACAGGTTCTTCTTCCGATGTATCATTTAAAATCGAAAATTCATCTTCTTCAATTTGAGGAGCTGTTTCTTCTTCAAATACTGGCGACTCTTCAACAATTAACTCATCAACTGAATCCAAATCCGATTCATTAATATCTTCTTCCATAACTTCTTCCGAAGTTTCAAAGTCAAAATCTTCTTCATCTTGAGATTGTTTTTGTAAAGCCTCTATGATATTTTTGTTCATATCTTCGTTAAAATTCTCAGTCATTTTTACTCCAAATTATTCTATTTTATTAAGTTTATTATAAATTAAAAATAAAAAATTACAACTTTTTATTTTTCCTACATATTACCATAAAAATCTAAAAAATAGAATAATAAGAAAGAAAAATAATTCATATAAGGTAAATTTCGTTTAATAAAAATTAAGAAAAAGAAACCTCCGGGGTTTTTCCCGGAGGTTAAAAAGATTTTAATGTAACAACATAGACTAAAGTTAAAACTTAAAACTAAGCTTTAATTTTGTCTACAACACCTGCACCAACGGTACGTCCGCCTTCACGAATAGCGAATCTCATACCTTCTTCGATAGCAACAGGAGCTATTAATTCAACTTCCATTACAACGTTATCACCAGGCATTACCATTTCGCCGTCGAATTTGATTGAACCTGTTACGTCAGTTGTTCTGATATAGAATTGAGGTCTGTAACCAGGGAAGAATGGAGTGTGACGTCCGCCTTCTTCTTTTTTCAATACGTAAACGTTAGCTGTAAAGTTTGTATGTGGGTGAATTGTACCAGGTTTAGCCAATACTTGACCACGTTGAATATCAGTTTTATCAACACCTCTTAATAAAGCACCGATATTATCACCAGCTTGACCTTGGTCCAATGATTTTCTGAACATTTCAACACCTGTTACAGTTGTTTTCTTAGTTTCGCCTAAACCAACGATTTCAACTTCGTCACCAACTTTAACGATACCACGTTCTACTCTACCTGTAGCAACTGTACCACGACCTGTGATTGAGAATACGTCTTCAACAGGCATCAAGAATGGTTTGTCTAAATCACGTTCAGGTTCTGGGAAGTATGAATCTAATGCATCCATTAGTTCCCAAATTTTGTCTGTCCATTCATTATCGCCTCTAGCGATTGATGGGTTAGCTTGTACAGCTTCTAAAGCTTTTAATGCTGAACCGTGGATGAATGGAATATTGTCGCCGTCGAATTCATAAGAAGTTAACAATTCTCTAACTTCCATTTCAACTAATTCTAATAATTCAGCGTCGTCAACCATATCGCATTTATTTAAGAATACTACTAAGTTAGGAACACCAACTTGTCTTGCAAGAAGGATGTGTTCACGAGTTTGAGGCATTGCACCGTCTGTAGCTGCAACTACAAGAATTGCACCGTCCATTTGAGCAGCACCTGTAATCATGTTTTTAACGTAGTCGGCGTGGCCCGGGCAGTCAACGTGAGCGTAGTGTCTTGTTGCTGTTTCGTATTCTACGTGAGCTGTAGAGATGGTTATACCTCTTGCTTTTTCTTCAGGAGCAGCATCGATTTCATCAAATTTCTTTAATTCTGCTTGACCTGCTGCTGCTAATGTTGCAGTAATTGCTGCTGTTAATGTTGTTTTACCGTGGTCTACGTGACCAATAGTACCAACGTTAACGTGTGGTTTGGTTCTTTCGTACTTTTCGCGTGCCATGTTAGTGGTCTCCTTTTTCTTTTCTAAAATATTACTTTTTAACTTATAACACTAAGCTATAATTTTATTCTATATGCTCAAACTTTTGTGTCAACTTGATTTTATTTGTAAATTTTTATTAATTTCATGGCAATTTCTTTTTTCACGGCAGTTATTATAGTCAAGTTACACAATTTATAAGGAGAATATTATGGCTATATCTGCAATAAACCCTATTACACAAAAACCTGACATGAGTGTTTTGAACGAACATATTTACGGCTACAAGCATGGCATTCGTCCTCTTGTTTTGCAGGTTGAAAGCATGAAAGATAAAGATTCTATTGAAAAAAGATTACAGCGTGATGATTTAAATTATCATTTATCTCCTGCTCCGGGCGGAAGAAATTTGAATGTTTTCTTTGGCGATAAGCCTTGTGTTGATGTTATCAAATCTTTCAATCAGCCAAATTTATCTAAATTAAACCCTGAACAAGATTTTATTTTAGGCGTTCTTCTCGGATACGACAAAACAAAACAATGTGAACGATATCTAAAATTAAAAGATAAAGAAGCTCAGGCTCAAAATAATAATAAAATAAATCTTGTAGCTTAGAAAAAATTTACATAAAAGAGGATGACTAAAAAATCATCCTCTTTCTCAATTTTAAACAAATGGGCGGGTTGTTCAAAAGAACAACCCGCCCATATTTCATTAATATTCTTTAGAAAAATAAACTTATTCTTCTTCAGAAACTTCGTCCTGTTCCTCAGAAACAGATTCTTCCATCATGTCTTCTTCTTCGTATTCTTGTTGAGACATTTCTTCTGCTATTTCTTCATTAATTTCGTCTTCATCATAATTTTTTTCTTCTTCAACTTCGTCATCTTGATATGCAAAGTTTCTTTGAGCCTCTTCTTCTGCTTTTTCCATTTGAGAAACAGATTTAATATCAATTTTCCAGCCTGTCAATTTATGAGCAAGTCTAACATTTTGACCCTCACGACCGATTGCCAAACTTAGTTGGTCATCAGGAACTACAACCATTGCCTCATGAGCGTATTCGTCATCTGCCATAATATCAACTGACACAACTCTTGCAGGTGATAGGGCATTTACGATATATTCTACAGGGTCTTCAGAATATCTTACGATATCAATTTTTTCGTTTCTTAATTCGCCTACTATTGTTTGTATTCTTGAACCTCTTGGCCCTATACATGCTCCTACGGAGTCAACTTCAGGGTCATTCGACCATACTGCAATTTTTGTTCTGTATCCTGCCTCACGGGAAATTGATTTGATTTCTACGATATTATCTTCAATTTCAGGTACTTCAAGTTCAAATAACTCTCTTACAATTTCAGCATGAGCATGTGAAACTATTACTTGCGGTAATCTTGTTGTTTCTTTTACATTCAAAACAAATACTCTTATTCTGTTACCAGGTTTGTAGTATTCGCCCGGAATTTGTTCTTTTTGAGGCATAATTGCATCTGTTTTTCCGATATTTACTATTACGTTTCTGTTTTCAACTCTTTGAATTATACCTGTTGTTAAAGTTCCTTTTTTCTCTAAGAATTCATTTAAAACCATATTTCTTTCAGCTTCTCTAATTCTTTGAGTTATAACTTGTCTTGCGGCTTGAGCTGCAATACGGCCGAATTGTTCAGGTGTAACTTCTATTTTTACTTCATCTTCAAGTTCTACATCTTCGTCAATTTCTTTTGCTTCTGCCAAAGAAATTTGTTCATCTTCCATGCCGTCTTCAACTGATTTTACAACGACTTTTGTACAGAACACACCGATTTCACCTGATTGTTCGTCCAAAATTGCCTCTATATTTGCTGCTTCTTTAACTTTCATGTGTTTTTTGTACGCTGCTACCATAGCATCACATAATGAAGATATTAAAACTTCTTTTGATATTCCTCTTTCCTTTTCCAATTCTTCACATGCTTCAAATAATGCTGTACCGATTTTAATCATTTTTATCTCCTTATTAATTTATTTTTATTCCAAATATAATTTTGTATTTTTTATCTTTTCAAGCGGTAAAAGAATTTCTTTACCATCTTCAAGTCTTTTTACAGTAACGCCCGCATTTTCGTCAAAATCCAAAAGAGTTGCTTTAAAAATCACATCTTTCATATCTTCTAAAGGTTCGTATAATTTTATACTTACATTACGGCCTTTAAAAATTAAATATTCTTTATTAGATTTAAATTTTCTTTCTAATCCCGGTGAAGAAACTTCCAAATAGTATTTAAAGTCAAACAAGTCATCCAAGAATTCGTTCAAACTTCTGCTAAACTTTTCGCAATCATCGATAGAAATCGGCTTTTCGTAAGAGAACAAGAAAATTCTTATAAAATTTTTATGATTTTCTCTTGAAAAATCTACTTCTACAGGGATAAAATTAAATCTCATTGCCGTATTTTCAACCAACGGCATTAATTTATCCAAAATTTCTTTTCTGTTTATTTCAGGTTTCATGTGAATATCCTTCATATAGTTAAAAAAAGAACGGGTAAACCCGTTCTTTTTTTAAAAGACCTTAGATATATTATACATAATATAATTTATTTGTAAAGTTATAAATTTATATCGGTATTAAAAGTTCATAAAACAAAGTTCTGAATAAAACCTATTCTAAATATCAACACAAAATTAAAAAAATGATACCACGCCAAAAGAGTCATTACAACACGTTTAGAGTGGTATCCAGTAAGTTTTTGAGTTGATATTCGCGTAATTTATCTAATCTTTCGTAAGTAGTTTCAGAAAAGTTAGTATCATTTAATCCGAAACATTCAGAATTATTTTTATAATTTTTAAGACTTTCACAATATTTAAGTCTGTTATATTCATCTGTTGTATTTTTTAATTTTTCATAAGCATCTTTTTTTAGTTTAGCAATTTCAGGAAGACTTTTCAAAAATTGCGTTTCAGAACACGGAAAATATTCAACATTTTTGCCGTAAGCTTGTATTCCGTAATTATAAGTGCATTGAGACTTATTTTTATCATTAATATTTAAGTATATACGCCCCAATTCATAAGCAATCTTTGATTTATCATCTTTCAGATTTTGAGTTTCTATATTAAATACATAAATATCTTTATTGTTTTCGTTAAATTTTAAAATATTATCATAATCTTTTTTTTCGTCAAAAACATATTTTTGAGCTTGCTTATTTCCTAAATAAACACTTTCTTTTGCAGATGCTTTATCTAAAATTTTTTCCAAATTTTCAGGAAATAATCTGCTTATTTCTGATTTAAAAACACTGTAAAGATTGAACTTTTGGCAGGCAAAAATAAAAGAGCAAATAACAAACGCCGTTAAAACTAACGGCGAAAATATTTTATTATTTGAATTTTCTAACACCATACACGACCTATTGTTCTATTTTTTATTACTTATTTTTTAAAATGTAGAAATTTTCTATCTAATATTACTATATAAAATTGGTTAAGTCAACAATATATACCCAAATTTCATCCTTATAAATTAATAATATTCATACTAGTGTATTAGAGGGAAAAATGAAAGAAATAAAATATCTACTTGGACAAAAAATAAAAAAATTAAGAATAAGTCGAGGATATTCTCAGCAGCAATTAGCCGAATTAATAAATATAGACCAAAGAAACTTGAGTAATATTGAATGCGGAAATACCTTTCCTGCAAAATCGTTATTGGCAATATCGGAAGCTTTACATGTATCGCTGCCGGAACTGTTTGATTTCAATTATCTGACCAAAAATACGGATGATATGAAAAATAATATAATAAAAAGCTTGGATAACTTAAGCCCGGAAAATATAAAAATAATATATCGGCTAATTCAGTCAATGCAATAACTATAAATAAAATTTGGTAATTATACATAATTTTATGTAAGGTTATGTTTACATAAATAATAAAAATAATCATATCTTTATGGAACTTCGTAAATTCGTTTATTGAAACAATTGCAAGACCTCATTTGTTTGAGTGCGTAAGCACGAGTTATGAGGTCTATGGTTGAAATTAACGAATTAGAAGTGAAATATCGAATATGATATTTTTATTATTTGTGTAGACTTGTATATGATTACCTAAAATTTAAATAATTTCTCCTCCGCCTATCAAATGTCCGTCGGTTTTATCATAAAAGACGGCAATTTGTGCAGGAGTTATTGAATATACAGGTTCATTAAAAGTCATTGATGCTTTATCCTCAAATATTTCAACATGAGCATCAACTTTTTCCATATTGTATCGAATTTTTGTTTTTATATCAAAAGATTTTTCTTCAAACGGATATACAAAATTCAAATTTTTAAGTGTCAATTCAGTGCCGTAAGCATTAGGTTTTTCTCCGACATATACTATATTATTTTCCGCATCAATTTTAATAACATACAAAGGCTCGCTGTAAGCTATTTCTAACCCCTTTCGCTGACCTATTGTATAATGATAAAATCCCGAATGTTCGCCAAGAATTTTTCCTGTATTTATGTGAATAAAATTACCTTTTTTTTCGCCAAACATATCAAACAAATATTCTTTTAAGGTTTGAGGTTTTTCTATAAAACACGTATCCAAAGAATCTTTTTGGTACTTTGACGGAATATCAATTTTTTGAGCAATTTCTCTTACCTGAGTTTTATCGTATTTGTATAGCGGAAAGATTGTTTTGTTAAGCTGTTTTTGGTTTAAAGAATACAAAAAATACATCTGGTCTTTTTTTTCATCTTTTGCGGGAAAAAGAGTTTTGTATTCCCCGATATTTTGGATATTAGCATAATGTCCCGTTGCAAAGATATCCGCATTTAATTCATTTAAAGCGTAATCAAAAATTTTTCCCCATTTAATAGTTCTGTTGCACATTGCACAGGGATTTGGAGTTTTACCGTTTTTATATGTACTGTTAAAATATTCTATAACATTTCTGTTAAAGTCTTTTGTTAAATCAAGAATAACATGTTCAATACCAATATTGTCAGCGACTTTTTTAGCATTTTGGCAGGTTATTTCGGCAGAGGATAAGTTCGTCATTTTGCCTGTAACGGCAACCACTTTATAACCCTGTTCTTTTAATAAATAGCAGCAAACACTACTGTCAACACCGCCGCTCAAAGCTACAACAGCTGTTTTGGTCTTAGAACTTTGTTCCATTTAAAAATACTTCCTCTCCTAAATTTGTTAATCGGTATTCGACACTTCCCGATATTTCGGGAAGATTAGGAAGTGTTTCTACAAGACCTCTGTCTATTGCCTCTTGCAATACATTGTGATCTACGGCTTCTTGAATATTTTGCATTAATTTTGCGTTTATTAGTTTTAGCGTAAATTTATCAAGTTTTTCAAATTCTGATAAGTAATATGCCGTTACTATTAAGTATTCTAATTTTGTACTTACGTTTTTCACGTTTAATATTTTCAAAAATCTGTCATCTTTACTTATTTCAATTTCTTGAACAACATTATTCATCGAATGTTCTAATATTTTATCAAAATCTGCAGTTTTGTTTGAAAATATATCATCATCTTCTAATTTTTCTTTAAAAGATTCAAAAGAATTTAAAATTTTATTTTCGTTACTGTATAAATCATCCAGATGGCCGCTTATTTGACCTGCCTGCTCAACAGTTTGAGCTATTTCCTGTTTCTTTTCGGCTAAAGTTTCTTCTTCAGATTTCTTATATTCCGATATTTCGTCCTTAGATTTGTTTTGTAAATCATTTAGCGTCATTTTGTTGGCATAATCAGAATTTACAGACTCTTTATGCACATCTTCCATCGGAAGTACTATGGGTTCAGGTTTTAGTTCAACTTGAATAGGAGTTTGCGTATTCATTGCTCTTTGTTGAATTTCTTCTCTTAATTCTTCTTCCTTATGTCTGTATTGATAAATAGATGCACATGTCACCCAGATTTGAAACTGTCTGGAAAGTGACTCTTTATCTGTTGTACAGTATTCTATGAATACATCATCTTTTTTAAATGTAAATTTATATTTACTTGTCATCTGACTTTTTACCCTTTAACTATTTTTTCATTATTTCTTCACGCCATTTGTTCATTTGTTCTTCTACAAATTCTAAATCATCAGATTTTAATTCTATTTCTATTTCGCCTTTTTTTAATTTAAATACGTATTCGTGCATAAAACCTCCTATGTCTATTAATAAAAGTGTAATCTAAACATGTCTTTTTTCAAATTAAATATTAAGAGGTTTAAATTTTTTGAAACATTTTTGAATTTTTTACATCTTAATAATTATGAGTGGGGTATAATTAGAAATATGAAAAAGGGAAATTTAACTATGAACAAATCTTTAAAGAAATTAATTACGACAACTGCGGTATTTTTGCTAATATTTGCAGGATTTATAACAGGAAAAACATTTGCCTATTCGCCTGTTGAACTGTATGACGATGTTTGGAAACTTGTAAACAAAAAATACGTAGACCAAACCAATAACCAGCAGGACTGGAGAAGATGGAGATATAAATATGAGGGAAAAATAAAAACAGACGAAGATGCTTATGTTGCAATAGATACAATGCTTGCAAGCTTAAACGACCCGTATACAAAATTCTTAGACCCAAAAGAATTTGCAGAAGAAACAGCATCAATTAAGGGTTCATTAAAAGGTATCGGAATTCAAATATCTCTTAAAGACGGGAAATTAATGGTAATTTCACCAATAGAGGGTTCTCCTGCTGAAGCGGCAGGTATTTTAGCCGACGATGAAATTTTAGAAATAGACGGCGAAAGCACTAAAGGTATGTCTATAGATAAAGCAGCTGAAAGAATTAGAGGTGAAAAAGGCACAACCGTTACTTTAAATATTAAAAGAGGTAATGAACTTAAGAAATATTCTGTTGTAAGAGATGAAATTGAAATTAAAGCAGTTTCAACAAAACTTCCTGACGGAAATACAACCGTTATTCCGGATGAAATTCAATATATAAGAATAAGCTCTTTCATAAGCAAACACGTAGCACAAGATGTTTCAAATATCTTGATGAATACCAAAAAGAAAAAAGCATACATAATAGACCTCCGTTCGAATCCAGGCGGACTTTTAACAAATGCTATATTCATCTCAAGAATGTTACTTCAAAACAGTATAATTGTAAGCACTGTAGACAGAGACGGGTACAAACAAACAGAACGTGCAGGCTATACAACGCTTACCCAAGCTCCTATAGCAGTACTTATTAACAAAGGTTCTGCATCTGCAAGCGAAATCCTTTCCGGAGCTCTAAAAGATAACGGCAGAGCAATTATTATCGGCGACCAATCTTTCGGTAAAGGTCTTGTTCAAGAAATAAACAAACTTCCTGAGGGCTCAGGCGTTAATATCACTATTCAAAGATATTTAACTCCTAACGGAACTGATATTCATAAAAAAGGCATTACTCCTGATATTCTCGTAAAACTTTCTGAAGAAGATATTAAAAATAAAAATGATGTTCAACTAAAAAAAGCTGTCGAAGTACTATCACAGCAATGTAATTTAAAATGCAGTAAGTAATTATGGTTCAAACTAAATGGATAATTAAAAATTCGCAAATCGATGACAAAAAACCTTTAATTGAAAAACTTTTAGAAATTAGAGGCATAACTAAAAAGACCGAAATTAAAGAATTTTTAAATCCTTTAGAAATGAAATTATCAAGTCCGACAGCTTTTTCCGATATGGAAAAAGCTGTCAAAAGAATTTCAAAAGCAATTGAAAATAACGAAAAAATACTTATCTACGGCGATTTTGATGCAGATGGAATAACTTCTACATCAATCTTGTTTAAAACTTTAAACCATCTTGGAGCAAATGTAGATTACTTTATTCCCGACAGAGAATCAGACAGCCATGGATTAAACAACAGCAGGCTTGTAAAACTTCTTGCCGAAAAAAAAATGAAACTTGTAATAACAGTCGATTGCGGAGTTAGCAATGTCGACGAAGTAAAGTTTCTAAAAAGTTTTAAAGTTGACTGCATAATAACAGACCACCACGAAGCACCTGAAATTTTACCGGAAGCCTACGCAATAATAAATCCAAAAGCTCCAAACGCCTTAGATAAGGCTTTAACAGTAAAAAAAATTGAACATCTGACAGCACTTGCAGGCTGCGGAGTTGCGTTTAAACTGGCTCAGGCTCTTCTATTGAACTACAATAAAGAAGAATATGTTAACACACTTATTCCTTATGCCGCAGTCGGAACAATCGCCGATATTGTACCATTAATAGGCGAAAACAGATATCTAGTACAAAAAGGCCTAAACCTTATCTCGCAAGGAGAACACTACGGATTGAAAAGACTGCTTGAACAAGCCGGCTGTAGTTTAGAAAACCTTACCAGTGAAAAAATTGCGTTTTCCGTTGCTCCGAGAATTAATGCCTGCGGCAGACTGGATGACGTTAAATCCGCTTTAAATATTTTAATTTCAGATAACAAACAAGAAATTGAAATGGCTATTATTGAAGTAAATAATTTTAATAAAATAAGACAAGAACTTTGCAACGAAACCTTTTTACAAGCATGCGACATGGTGAAAAATAATAAAGAAAGTGCTATAATCTTATTCAATAAAGATTGGCATATAGGAATAATCGGGATAGTAGCATCAAAACTTGTTGAAACATTCCACAAACCTGCATTTCTAATGACATATTCAGAAGTAACAAAAAATATAAGATGCTCTGCAAGAAGTATTAAAGGAATTCATCTATACGATACCATCTGCTCAATTGAAGAACTGTTAGATGGTTTTGGCGGACACGAAATGGCGGCAGGTTTGGCTTTTAGCGAAGAAAAATCAAATTTTGAACAGGTAAAAAAAGCTCTCCTTCAAGTTATAGACGAAAAAGCTAAAACTATTGATTTAACCCCAACATTGGATATTGATTGCGAACTTTTAACCAATGACGTTGATGTAAATTTAATCAACGAAATTAGCAAGTTAGAACCGTTTGGAGCGGAAAATCCGTCACCTGTATTTTGTATAAAAAATGCCGTACTTAAGAAAAAAACACTTATGGGTCAAGATAAAAATCATTTGAAATTGATTATTGAAAAAGACGGAAAAGAGTTTCAGTGCGTTTGGTGGGGACATGGAGATATTTCTTTAATTGAAAATGACACGCTAGATATCGCTTTTTCTCCGCAATTAAATGATTATCGTGGAGAAATAAGCTTACAATTGATTTTAAAAGATATTCACAGCGAGTATCTTGAAAAAGAAAAATCTCAAAAAGATGACTCAGCATTAAAAATTTATGACCACAGAAAGAAAAAAGATATATTTAATGCGGTCAATGATTATTGCAAAAATTCAAAAACAGATATTGCCGTATTTGCAGAAGACAAAAATATAGTTGAAAATCTTAAACCTTACAAAGATATTTATTCAAAAATTATAAACACAAATACGCTAAAACAATCTGAAACATTAATGTTTTTTGACTATCCTGCAGACGATGAACATTATCGAAAAATAATTGAAACAGTCTCTCCACACAGAATTCATTTTATGGAAGGGCAATTGAAAATTATAAGCACAGAAGATTTTATAAAAACTCTTTCAGGAATGATAAAATTTGTGATAAACAATAAAGACGGTATTTTTGAAACAGATAAAGCAGCAAGTTTTTTAGGAGTGAATGATATTGCAATAACAACAGCACTTGACTTTTTGCATAACGAAAAATTCATAAATATTTTAGACAATACAGACTCTCAATATAAACTGAAATTTGGTACTGCAAATACATTAAAAAATATTGAAAATGAAGAACTTGAACTCATTCTAAATGATATTTACGAATTTAAAACAAAAATGATGACAGAACCTGATTTGGAAGAATATTTACAAACAATAAGCTAAGCATGAAAGGGCGGGATTTAATTTAAAAATTAAATCCCGCCCTTAAAATAATATATCTATCTGACGTTTATCAGATAATTTTAAGAACAGCCTGAATATCCGCAATTTAAGCAGATAAAACAGCCCTCAGCCATTTCAATTTTATTGCCGCATTCAGGGCATACAACCGTTTTAATTTCTCCTGTCGGATTATAATCTTCCGTCGTTGTTTCTTCTACAACCTCTTCAACTTTAATTTCAACTTCTTCAACAGGTTTTTCTTCTTCTTTTTTCTTTGTTAAATTCATTGGTTGAATAGGTCTGCAGTTATTTCTGTATACAGTAATACCTTTCAAGTTGTTTTCGTAAGCCAAGATATAGGTATCTTCAATATCTTTTTTAGTCGCAGATTCAACAAAATTTACTGTTTTTGATACTGCATTATCAGTGTGTAATTGGAATGCAGCCTGCATTTTAACATGCCAGTACGGAGAAACATCATGTGCAGTTGAGAAAATATGTTTAGATTGTTCATCAACACCGTCAACATGAGCAATTGTACCCTCTTCAGAAATTTGTCTCATTAAATCTTCAGAATAAAATCCATGCTTAATTGCGTATTCTTTAAATATAGGATTAACTTCAAGCATTTCAGTGCCATCCATTACGCAACGCATGAATACAAGTCCGAATAACGGTTCAACTCCGCCTGATGCACTTGCTATCATTGAAATTGTACCTGTCGGAGCAATACATGTTGTTGTAGCATTTCTTATTCCGTATTCTTTTATCTGATTATCTAAATCAACCCACATTTCATCCGTTATCATGCCGGCTGATTTTCCTGCATATTTTGTTGACAAGAAGTTTTTATTATCATAAATACTTCCCGGCATATTTTTGAAAGCACCTCTTTCCTTAGAAAGCTCTATTGATTGAACTTTTGAATGATAATCGATAAATTCCATAACTTGAGATGCAAGCTTAGTACCCTCTTCAGAGTTATAAGGAATGTTTAATTTCATAAGCATATCAGCCCAACCCATAACGCCCAAACCGATTTTTCTGTTATTTTGAACCATTTCGGCAATTTTAGGAAGCGGATAATTATTAACAGTGATAACGTCATCCAAGAAAATAATAGACAATTTAGTAATTTCAGCCAATTTATCCCAATTAATTTCGCCATCTTCAACCATTAAGCCAAGATTAATAGAGCCTAAGTTACAAGCCTCATAAGGAAGTAACGGTACTTCTCCGCAAGGGTTAGTTGATTCAATTTCACCAATTTGAGGAGTCGGATTGTCAGCATTCATTGTATCGATAAATATAATACCGGGTTCACCTGTAGACCATGCGTTATTAACAATTTTATCAAATACTTCTTTTGCATTCATTTTTCCTGCAACTTCGCCTGTATTCGGATGAATTAATTCATATTCAGAATTATTCTTAACAGCTTCCATGAACTTGTCAGTCAAAGCAACCGAAATATTAAAGTTATTCAATTTAGAAGTATCGTTTTTGCAATTAATAAATTCCAAAATATCAGGGTGGTCAACTCTCAAAATACCCATATTAGCACCACGTCTTGTACCGCCTTGTTTAACAGCTTCAGTTGCTGCGTTAAATACTTCCATAAATGAAACAGGGCCTGAAGATACACCCATTGTTGATTTAACAACGCTGTTTTTTGCTCTCAAACGAGAGAAAGAAAATCCTGTTCCACCGCCTGATTTGTGAATTAGAGCCGTATTTTTAACCGTTTCAAAAATACCCTCAAGGCTGTCTTCTACAGGTAATACGAAACATGCCGATAATTGACCCAATTCACGACCCGCATTCATTAGCGTAGGTGAATTTGGCATAAAATATCTTTTTGTTATTGCATCATAGAATTCTTTTGTTAATTTATCAACATCAGATTCAGTTTTGCCATATTGTAACTCTGCAAGAGCAATTGAATGTGCAACTCTTTCAAACATTGTTGCAGGAGTTTCAACACACTCTCCGTTTTTATCTCTTTTTAAATATCTTTTTTCCAATACCTTTAAAGCGTTTTCAGATAAACTGAAATCACGGTCTAATTCTAAAATCACTATATACCTCCCGATTTATGACTTAGTTGTTATATAATTGTATAATAAAAAACATTATAAAACATGTTTTTTAATAAAATGTAACGTGAAAAAAAATAATATAAACAAGAGTTATTGACAAAGAGCTTTGATTACAATATTATTAATTTACAGATACGGCGACATGGCCAAGTGGTAAGGCAGGAGCCTGCAAAGCTTTTACCCCCAGTTCGAATCTGGGTGTCGCCTTTTTTAATAAAAGACCTGATTTATAGGAACTGAGCCCAATAAACTAGACAAAGAAAAAACTCGGTTCAAGAAGCAAGTAATAAATGACTTCTGTATTCAACAGGAGTCATTTTATTTCTGCTCCATTGATACCTTTCATTGTTGTAATAGTATATGTATTTATCTAT
>JAFVDH010000005.1 GCA_017478515.1 bacterium | reverse complement strand
TCCCATAACTTTCCAAAACCTGTTTTGCGGGTGTGCATAATATTGCTGTTCTTCCAAAGATTTTACTCCCGGCATAGAACCTAAAATAAGAATTTTAGAATCATTATCTATTGAAGGTTTAAAGCTTTTGCAGTTATTCATAAGAAAATATTAACATTAAAACACATTCTGACACATAAATTATCAAAAAAGTATCAGATATTTTGAGAATGAATTATCAGAGAGTTTTGGAATTTGTATCAGTTAGTTTTGAAGTTTTTCCCTCAAAATGCCTATAAATTGAGAATTCTCTTAAACTTCCCCGGTCAGTATTCTTAATGTCTCTGATAATGTACATTAATTTATCCCACTTTTCATGTCAAAACCGTGATAATTTGTATCAAAATCCATGACACTCAGTAGGTTAATTAAATATTCTATTCAGTTGTCATACACAATTTAACTCTGTATTAGAGCAATATCAAGCTTTTTGATTATACATTTACCCTTTTTGTATCATTTTGACACATATTTTTTCAAATAATTGCCTAAATTATATTTCCTTTTTAAAGAATCATAAGTCATTCTGCGGATTTTGCCTGTTATCGGATAATCAATAAATGCTCTGTCGTGCAATCCAGCAATCGCCCATAAAATAGCTACATAACCGTTTGCGGAAGGTGAATCATAAGCATATTTATCATTCAAGTATATCGCTGTTTTGAGCACAACATCCGATGAAGATGTCCATTCCGTAATCTTTTTCGCCCAATACATCCTTAAATATCCGTGGATTGTTCCTTCTTTAATCAGTTGAAATTGAGTTGCATTCCATAGTTTATCGTGTGTTTTAGCATTTTCTAATTCTTTAAGAGAATAAATATATGGTCTGATATCATAATTATGATTTTCTAATGACAATCTTGCCCAAGTCGGAATACTTGAAAAATCTTTAAAAGAATTGGCGTACAAACAAAAATTATCTGCCAATTCTTTTCTTACAATAAGTTCTTCCAGAAATATCTCTTTATTTATATCATTTACCCCTGATTTTATAACCTCAAGTGCAACTCTTTGAGAAGAGATAAAACCTAAATTCAAGTATTTGGATAAACCTGATAATACATTTTTTGACATGTCATTTTTGTATTTAGCGTAATATTGAAGTTTGTTGTTTATAAAATCGTCTAATACATAATCTGCTTCGTTTTTTTCTGTTGTTAGATTATCAAATTCAGTCAAAAAGGGGTAAATATTATAATAAATTTTTCTGCGCATAGTCGAGGCGGAATATTCTTGCTTATCTGAAACAAATCTTGCAGGAATTAAATTATGTCCGTCAATTTCATAAATTTTGCAATCAATATTTTTCAAATAGTCTCTTATACAAATAGGATTAAAATCAAGAATTAAAAGTGCAGGATTTATTTTTTGTAATATTTCAATAGAAGTTTTATTAATTATTTCAAAATCAAGATTTTGTTTATGAAATATTTTCTGTGTCTGAACAATTTGTCTATCTTTAAATTTTTGTTTTGCTTGATATTCATAATTCATTTTTGGATGAATTATTTTTAATGGGAAACTTAATTCTTCGCTTTTTTGAAGGGCAAATTGCAGGGCAAAATTGTCTTTGGCTCTGATTTCTCTTTCGCACAGGTAAATAATTTCACCATTTCGGGTAGGTTTATTATTGAATTCAAAAATCCTTGCAGAATTGACAGAGTGTTCTGTTTCAAAATAATCAGGTATATAACTTAAAAGTGTATGTTTTGAAATTTTTGGCATTTTGAAATTTTAATTTAATCAACAAAAAATTTAATCCGCTAAACTATTATTTTTTAAAAGATTTATGTTATCTTAAGAAAAAAGGAGATATATATGAGCGGTATTAATTTACAAGGTCTTGATGCAGACGGAAATGAAAAAGGATATTCATTAAGTAATTTTAAAGGACAAAGGGTGATTTTGTATTTTTATCCAAAAGACAACACATCCGGTTGTACTCAAGAAGCTTGCGATTTCAGAGATAACATAAACCGTTTAACAAACTATGCAACAGTAATAGGTGTCAGTCCTGACAACATAAAAAGTCATAAATCTTTTAAAGAAAAACAGAGTTTGAATTTTATTTTACTGTCAGACATTGAGTACAAACTTGCAGAAAAATTCGAGGTTTGGAAAGAAAAATCAATGTATGGCAGAAAATATATGGGTATAGAACGCTCAACATTTATCTTAGATAAAAATGGCAAAATTGAAAAAGAATGGCGTAAAGTAAAAGTCAAATGTCATGTGGATGAAGTAATTGAATATTTAAACGCTATATAATACTGTTTTCTATATTAAGCAATTTTTGTTTTATTTTGCTGCCATAAGCATATCCGCCCAAATTATTGTTTTTTGAAACAACTCTATGACAAGGTATAATAATCATTATCGGATTTTTATTGCACGCAGAACCGACTGCTCTTTGTGCCTTTTTATTTCCGATTGCATCCGCAATTTCAGAATAATTTTTTGTTTTACCATAAGAAACATTTTAAAGTTCTTTCCATACCAATTTTTGAAAGTCAGTTCCGGTAGGATTAATTTTTATATCAAAAACCTTTCTTTTTCCAGAAAAGTATTCATTTATTTGGTTTTTTATATCTTTTATAAAAGCCGTTTCAATATTTGATTTTTCACAACAATCGACTAACTTTAGCGAAACAAGTTTATTGTTTTCACAGATTATTTCTAATATACCAATAGGGGATTCATAATATGATTTTTCCATATACAAATTTTACAACAAACTTCCGAGGGGTAATATAATTAGTTTTTGACCTAACTTCCGACTTTTATGTCAAACTTGGGATATATTATGTCAAAATCCCTCACACACAAAATTAAAAAAGAGGCTTTTAAAAAGCCTCTTTTTTAACTGGTGGGCGTTGAGAGGCTCGAACTCCCGACATCTTCCTTGTAAGGGAAGCGCTCTACCAACTGAGCTAAACGCCCACACCGTACTATTAAATTTTTTCAGTTGGTAGAGCCTTAATTGAACTAACGTTCGGTTCTACCTCACTTGGCAACTGAGCTAAACGCCCGCATGTCTATATGTTTAATATATCTAAAAAAAAAATTATTGTCAACAAATATTTTAATTTATTTTAAATCTTATTTTTTTTATCTATAATTTATATATGAAAACTTTTGTTTTAAAATCTATGGGCTGTAAGGCAAATCAGTATGAAGGGGCTGTTATTTCTCAGTCTCTTATTGATAATGGTTTTGTTAGTACCGACGATACGGCTATGGCTGATTATTTTATTCTTAACTCTTGTACTGTAACTCAAAAAACTGATAATAAGGCTTTTTATATATTACGTAATGTTAAACATACCAATCCTAATATAAAAACTGTTTTAACAGGTTGTATTGCTCAAGTTGAAAAAGAAAATTTACTGAATAATGAGTTTATTGATTTTGTTATAGGTAATGATGAAAAATTAAATATTGCACAATTTTTGAATTCTGAGACTAAATTCGCCGTAGGAAACATTATGGTTCAGGAGCATTTTAATGATACGCTTTTGTTTGATACGACAAAAACACGGGCATGTGTTAAAATTCAAGATGGGTGCGATAACCGATGTTCTTATTGTGTTATACCCTTTGCAAGAGGAAAGAGCAGAAGTGCTTATAAAGATTTTATTTTAAATCAGATAAATGAACTTTATTCTCATTCTTTTAAGGAGATTATTCTTACAGGAATTCATATTGGACAGTGGGGTAAAGATATTGGCGAAACGTTTTTTGATTTGTTAAAATTTTTAGAAGAGAATTCTCCTGTTGAAAGGATAAGATTTGGTTCTCTTAATCCTCTTGAAATAGATGATGAAATATTGGACTTTTTATCATCTTCGAAAAAATTCTGTCCTCATTTTCACCTGTCTTTACAATCTGCATGTAATGATACATTAAGACGTATGAACAGATTTTATACTGTTGAACACTATTTGGAGCAGATTGAACACATAAATTCTAAATTTAATCTTCCGTTTATCGGAAGTGATATTATAGCGGGTTTTGCGGGTGAAACTGATGAAGATTTTGCCATTACTGTTGAAAATTTAAGAAAATCTGCTTTATCTCAAATCCATACATTTCCGTATTCCATCAGAAAGGGGACTCAGGCAGAAAAAATGAGTGGTCATGTTTCTGAAGAGATAAAGGAATACAGGGCAAATGTTATTAAACAGATTTCAAATATAAAATTTAAAACTTTTTTGAGAAAAAACATAAATACAATTCATTCTGTACTGATAGAAAAGCATATGGATAAACACACGGGGGTTTTAAAGGGTGTCAGTGAAAATTATTTAAAAGTAATTATCAAAAATAACGCAGACAGTTCATTGTTAAACACTGTTCAAAACGTCAAAATAACAGAGTTATCAAAAGAAAAAGATATGTTGTACGGCGAAATTGTAAAATAAAAGTTTAATTAATAGTATCCTTTCTTGAAAACAAATTATGTCTTTGCTAAAATATCGGGGATATTTGAAAGATTATTACACTAAGTTAGAAGAAAAAGGTGAGGATATGAATAATAAAAGAGTTTTATTATGTATAATGGACGGCTGGGGAATAGATAATCAAGATGATGAAACTAATGCCGTAAAATTATCAAAAGAAGTAAATGTACAAAGATTAGAAAAAGAAGAACTATTTACAACAATCCATGCTGATGGTGAATACGTGGGGCTTCCTGCAGGACAAATGGGTAACAGCGAAGTAGGACACTTGAACTTGGGTGCAGGTAGAATTGTATATCAAGATTTGAGCAAAATTAACAACGCTATAAAAGACGGTTCGTTTTTTAAAAACGAAAAATTTATGAACGCTGTTGAGCATGTAAAGAAAAATAATTCTTCACTGCATTTATACGGGCTTGTTTCAACTGGGGGCGTTCATTCATCATTAGACCACCTTTTGGCACTTATAAAAATGGCTGCCGATAACGGTTTGGAAAAAGTTTATGTTCATGCGTTTTTAGATGGGCGTGATACACCGCCTGCAAGTGCGTGTACTTATTTACAAATTGTTGAAGATGAACTTAAAAAATATAATCTTCCTAAAATTGCCTCTGTTATCGGAAGATATTGGATAATGGACAGAGATAACCGCTGGGAAAGAGTTGAAGAGGGCTATAATTGTCTACTTTTAGGTGATGGTAATAAGGCTGACTCTGCAATAGATGGTGTTAAAAAATCTTATGAACAGGAAGTAACCGATGAATTTGTTAAACCCATCGCTTGCGGTGGCGAAGAAACAAGAATAAATGATAATGATGCAATAATTTTCTTTAATTACAGACCTGATAGAGCAAGAGAAATTTCTAAAGCAATAAACTTTGAGAATTTTGATGGTTTTGAAAGAAAAGCTGTAAGAAAAAATTTGTACTATGTGACTTTTACGAAATATGATGAAACTTTCACATTCCCTGTTGCATTTGAAAAAACTAAAATGGAAAATATTTTGGGCGATGTGTTAGAAGCAAATGGCGTTAATCAATTTAGAACCGCAGAAACTGAAAAATATGCTCACGTAACATTTTTCTTTAACGGAGGTTTAGAAGAGCCGAATGCTCATGAAACAAGAGTTCTTGTTCCGTCACCAAAGGTTGCTACATACGATATGCAGCCGGAAATGAGTGCCTATGAAGTATGTGAAAATGTTTTAAATGCAATTGAGGATGACAAATACGGATTTATTCTTGTGAATTTTGCAAATCCTGACATGGTAGGTCATACCGGTGTTGTAGAGGCTGCAACAAAGGCTTGTAAAGTGGTTGATGAGTGTGTAGGTAAAATTGCTGAAAAATGCAAAAAATACGGTATAACGATGATTTTAACTGCTGACCATGGTAATGCGGAAACTATGGTAAACCACGAAACTCATAAGCCTCATACCGCTCATACTACAAACCTTGTTCCGTTTGTTCTTATTAATTCGGATAAAAATTACAAATTACGCAAGGATGGGGCTCTTTGTAATGTTGCACCTACTGTTCTTCAATTATTGAATATTGATATTCCGAAAGAAATGTCTTGCGGCTCTATGATTGTTGATTAATATTTTTGGAAAAGAGGATTAAATGTCTGTACTTGAATCACCACAATTGGATATAGAATTATCATTTAAAAAGAATAATGTTGATGAATTATTCTACAATTTGAGCGAAAATCCCGAGGGGTTTAAAAATAAAGATTTTCGTTATACTTTGAGCATGATTTATCAAATAGTTGAGGATGAATTTAAGGATGTATTTTTATCTCCTAATCAACCTGTGAGAAATACCGATTTTTATTTGATAAACGAAAACGGTAATTTACAGTTTTTTGTAACACCTACAAATAATTTCCAATTTTATTTAAAATCGAAAGGTTCAATGTTTAGATTTTCTTCAAAAGTCGTTGGAGATAAAGTCGGTTATATTATGCCTCTTGACCTTGTTTTGGATTATTTTGGAGGATTTGGCTCTGTTATTGATTTTGATGCTGTTTCAAGAAGCTTTATTTACTTTAACAGATTGACTCAATTCGTTATGAAAATGATTGAGCGTTTGTATTTTATTCCGACTGTTAAAATTAATAAAGCTAAAAATATGTTCAGAATTGTTTATGAACCAATTATTTCTACTCACCAGCTTGCCAGAATTATTAATATTTTGGAAGAAAATATGCCTGAAAATTTATTTATAAAAGGTGAAAGACCAAAGAATTTTGTGTCTGATTTTATCCATAATTACTTAAATTACGTGCTTTATAAATTTTTATCCATCAAAGCATACAGATTTAAGGATGTTAAGTCAGGTCATTATTTATTAAAAGATTTAGAGCAAAAATGTATGCTGAAAGGTCAAAATTTGGCTGAGAATTTTGCTCAATGGTTTGATGAGTTGTATTTAGGTAAATACGATGTTATACCGTTCTTTAAAATTTCAAAAACTGATGGTGATAATTTTGAATTAAAAATTCATATTAAGAACAGAAAAACTGATGAATCAGTTCTTTTAGACGACTTATACGTAAAAGAAACCGTATTTGATGCCAATTCTTCTGATATTGCAAAAATTGTGGAAAAACAATTGAATTATGCAAACAGATATATGCCTGAATTGGAAACTCTTTTTGAAGATGAAGAAAAGTTATCCTTAACGTTAGACTTAAAAGGTGTTTATAAAATAATAACCCAAACTGCGTACTATCTTCAAAAGGCACAAATAGAGGTTATTTTACCTGATGAACTTGTAAATGTTATTATTCCTCGTGCATCTATAAACGCAAAAGTTAAAACAGAGCGTTCTAAAGACTTGGCTGATTTGTTTAATACAACAAGCTCTTCTAAAATCTCATTGTCTGATATTCTTGACTTTAAATATGAGATTGTCATCGGAAATGACAAAATTTCTTTAGAAGAATTTAACGAACTTGTTGAAAAATCGGATGGGCTTATCAAATATAAAGATAATTACGTATTAATTGATAAGGACGAAAGTAAGAAGTATCTTGAGCAAATAGCAAAAGCAAATCCTGCAAAAATGACTAGAATGGAACTAATACATGCCTCAATGTCAGGACAATTGGGTCAATATGAATTTGATTATGATGAGGCTTTTGCAAATATACTGAAAGATTTTACAAAACCTATAGAAGTAACACCTCCTGCGGAATTGAAAGGCGAATTGAGACCATATCAGCAAACAGGTTTAAAATGGTTGTGGACAAATGTTTCAAAAGGTTTTGGCTGCTGTATGGCTGATGATATGGGGTTGGGTAAAACTATTCAGGTTATAAGTTTAATTCTTAAATTAAAAGAAGAAAATAAATTAACAAAACCTGTCTTGGTCGTATGCCCGACTACATTAATGGGTAACTGGATGAAAGAATTACAGCTTTTTGCACCGAGTCTTAAAGCTGCGACATATCATGGCGGTGAACGTAAGCTTGATACAAATTTTGATATAATAATGACTACGTATGCTATTATGCGTATTGATGTTGAAGAATTGAAAAAACATGAGTGGTCTATGCTTATTGTTGACGAGGCTCAAAACATCAAAAATCCTGATACTGCTCAAACTGTTGCTATCAAGTCTTTAAAATCTGCTACAAAAATAGCTATGACAGGTACTCCTGTTGAAAACAGATTGACTGAATTGTGGTCTATTTTCGATTTTATAAATCCGGGATATTTAGGCTCTTTAAAAGAATTCCAAAAGAGCTATGCTATTCCTATTGAAAGATTTAAAGAAACTACAAGGGCTACAAAGCTTAAATTATCAGTATCTCCGTTTGTGTTAAGACGTTTGAAAACAGACAAGAACGTTATTACCGATTTACCTGAAAAGATGGTTCTAAACGAATACTGCTACTTATCAAAACCTCAAGCGGTATTATACGAAAAAACATTAAACGAAATGATGGAAAAAATCAGCGGATTTACAGGTGTTAACAGAAGAGGTAATATCTTCAAGCTTATTACTGCTCTAAAACAAATCTGTAACCATCCGTATCAGTTCTTGAAAGCCGGTGAAATGGGCAAAGATTTGTCAGGAAAAATGGAAAAATGTATTGATACTGTTCAATCAATTCTTGACCGTGGAGAAAAAACGCTTATATTTACTCAGTACAAGGAAATGGGCGATATTTTATGCAAAGTTATTGAAGAAGAATGTAACAGCACGCCGTTATTTTTCCATGGTTCTTTAAATGTTAACC
This sequence comes from bacterium, assembly GCA_017478515.1. Lineage (GTDB taxonomy): Bacteria > Cyanobacteriota > Vampirovibrionia > Gastranaerophilales > Gastranaerophilaceae > UBA791. Next base: position 88,224 of record JAFVDH010000005.1, on the reverse strand, counting down.
AAAGAGAACAATTAATAGAAAAATTCCAGACTGACCCTGAAGCTGCGGTTATGATATTATCTCTAAAAGCCGGTGGTACAGGGTTGAACTTAACAAGTGCAACGAACGTAATTCACTACGATTTATGGTGGAATCCTGCCGTTGAAGAACAAGCGACAGACAGAACTTACCGTATCGGTCAGGATAAAAATGTTCTTGTTCACAGAATGATTACGCTCGGTACTTTTGAAGAAAAGATTGACGAAATGTTGAAGTCTAAAAAAGAACTTGCTGATTTGGCTGTTTACGAGGGCGAAAAAATTATTACAGAACTTTCGGACGACGAAATTTACGAAATCTTTACACTTTCTGCATAGATTTGATATATTTGACAGCGTCTTCTTTCGTATTTACATCTCCGTTCAGTTGTGCTTCTTTGAGCTGCTTTATTACGTTGCCAAGTTCTTTTGACGGTTTTAAATTTAGTATTTCCATAATTTCTTCTCCGTCCAAAAGTTTTGGCAGGGGTTCAAGCGTGTCTTTTATTTCAAGATAAAAATTCAAAAGGTTTGTAAGACCGGAAATATTATCTTTTACCATTTCTTCGGTAACGGCTTTGCCTCTTGCAGACATTCTGTCTGACATTGCGAGAATTATGTTATCGATAACGTCGTTTTCCATTTTTCTTATGTAACGCATTTTTATTTTATCGGTAACAATTTCGCTTGAAATCACGTGCGACGGATATATATGGTGTTTAATCATTTTTGAAATATATTCCGTTTGCTTTTTAGAAAATTTCAATCCTCTTAAAATCGGAACTGCCATTTTTGCACCAATGTCATCGTGTTTTATAAATCTGTGGCGTCCTGTATCTTCTTCTATTGTCCAGCAGGAATATTTTCCGATATCGTGCATAAATCCTGCAAGTTTTAGGTGGGCAAGTCTTGAAAATCCTCCAAAATCTATTTTGTTAAGGTGGTTTTTGACTTCCGGTTTTGAAATTTTATAAAAATTTTGAATTTGATTTACTGTTTCTATTAAGTGATGCAGCAAGTCAAGGTGATGGTGCGTATTTGGCGGAACTTTTTTTACATCAAGATATATCGGTAAAATTTCGTATAAAAGTCCTGATTTCTCCATACTTAAAAGTGCTTTCACCGTGTAATCTCCGTCAAAAAGTTTCATAAGTTCGTAATTTATTCGCTCTTTTGACGGATTATTTATTAATTCGATATATTTTTTTATTGTATGTTCAGTTTTGCTGTTAACGTCAAAACCTGTTACGGCTTGAAACCTGTAGGCTCTTAAAAGTCTTAAGGGGTCATCTTTAAAATTTTTCTCTTCTATCATTCTTATTTTTTTATTTTTTAAATCTTTTAGGCCGTTGTTTATGTCTATAAGCTCAAATGTTCGCAAATCAACGGCTATAGAATTTATTGTAAAGTCCCTGCGTTTTAAATCTTGTTCAATAGAATTATTTAAAACATTTGTTATATCAATAAATGTTTTTTTATCTTTCAGAACAAGTCGATATATTTTATTAACTTCGTCAAGAGGAATAAATACGGCATCAAGCTTTTGTGAAAGCATTAGAGCGTAATCTTTTGCATCAATACCATTTACGATTAAATCTTTATCAAAGTTTTCTTTGCCTAAGTATATATCTCTGACAATTCCTCCGACGCAGTACAATTCAATGTTCGGAGAATATTTTACAATATCTTTTATTACTAAGTCTTCTTTAATTTTATCAAATATCCGAGTTTTCATAAATTATATTACCGACTGCTGTAATGCATGCTGTATCTGCTTTTAAAATTAGCTCTCCTAGAGAAATTGTGTTCATGTTATTTGTTTTAAAAAATTCAAATTCCTTTGGAGAAAATCCGCCCTCCGGGCCTATTATAACAAGAATATTGTCATTCTTTTTGAATTTGTTGTCTTTTAAAAATGTTTTAAATTCGTATTTTGCTTCTCTTTCCGTAAAGCATAATATATGTTCAAAATCTTTTTGTATAATTTCTTGAATTGTTGTCAATTCAAAACATTTTGGGATATCTGCTCTTTCACATTGTTTAAATGCTTCATAGCAAATTTTCTGCCATTTATCAATTTTTTTTGTTATTAAATCTTTTTTTACTGCACAATTATCGGTGTATATCGGATAAAATCCTCTTACTCCGAGTTCTGTTAATTTTTCAAAAACGGTATTTACGGAATTGCTGTTGAGCGGGCTTATTGCGACGTATAAATTATAGTTTAATTTGCGTTTTGACTTATATGAATTTTTAACAGATACTTTTATATAATTTTTTGTTATTTCTGTTATTGCTGTTTCATACTGAATTTCTTTTTCGTCAATCAAAAGTAAATCCTTACCGACTTTAGCACGTAAAGACCTTGCTATATGATTATAATTTTCCGTATCGTCAATTATAATTTCATTATCAGTTATATTGTTTGAATTAATTAAAAATTGCGGCATTTTTATTAATAATCAGATTGAGCCGGCATGTCGTCATCATCTTTTAATGAAGATAAATCATTGCTGTAGCTTGTGTCAAAATCTTCCGGAAGTTTATCCTGCTCAGGCCAAATTGTTTCTTCATCAAATCTACATGCTGCAAGGTTGTCTGCTGTTGAAAAATCCGAATTTGCTAAGTCTGATTCTTGGAATACGCAGCCTGTCATATCTGCTTCCGTGAAATTGCAATAACTTACAACTGCGTAACTGAAATCTGCTCCTGGTAAAATGCTTTCTGAAAAATCGCATTCCACAAGGTTTGTTCTTGTAAAATCAACTGATGTTAAATCGCAGTTTGTAAATGTTACTTCTGTCAATTGTGAATCGGCAAATGATGATGAATTTAAGTCTGCGTTTGCAAAATTAATATTTGACAAAACTAAATTTGAAAAATCAACTTCACTTAAATCGACATCTTCTTTATCTTTAATCCAATCATTAAATTCTTCAGGATTTTCTTGTATTAAATTTACTAATTCGTCTTTTGTGTATTCACTCATCACATGGCTCCTTATCTTATTGTTCTCTTTTACTTACGTTTGTTTTTATTTTGGATTATTTTGAATTCAATTGCATAGACATTAAGACCAGTTGTGTTCTGTTATTTACATTTAATTTTTTGTAGATGTTTCTCAAATGAGTTTTAACTGTGAGTTCTGCAATATTCAGTTTTTCCGCAATTTCTTTGTTAGTAAGACCTTTTGTTAAAAATTCAAGCACGGCTGATTCTTTTTTAGTTATTTCGTTATTAGACTGCTTTATATTTTTTATATTAATCTGAGTGCTGTCAGTTTTTGTTCTGCTGCATCTTCTCAAAACGGCTTCTATACGTGCAAGAAGATTAGGCAGTACAAACGGTTTTACCACATAATCATCAGCACCCTCTTTTAGACCCTTAACTATTTTTGTCTCGTCATTTATTGCCGTAATCATTATTATCGGTATTTCTTTTGTATTTTCGTTTTGTCTTATTTCTTTTAAAACTTCCCATCCGCTCATATTCGGCATCATTACATCAAGCAGAATTATATCAAAGTCCGATTTTTTAGAAAGTATTTTCATCGCCTTTAATCCGTCGGATGCTGTTTCTACTTCGTAGTCGTATAGAGGAAGTGCATCTTCCAGAAATTTTGGGTTGTCATCAATTATTAATATCTTTTTCGGAGCTGTCATTTAAGTTCCTTTTATACTATTTGATACTTAATTGCTTTTAATGCCGCCTGCAAACGGTCTTCTACTTCAAGCTTTTGTAATATACTTGCAACATGGGCTTTGATTGTATTAATGCTTATTGAACATTCTTTAGCAATTTCTATATTGCTGTTGCCCTTGGCAATTAGTTTTAAGATTTGAAGTTCTCTTGGTGTTAGGTTGAATTCGTCAATATTACTTGCAGGCTGAGATTCTTCCTGTTGTTTTACCGATGCCGCTCTAAGTACTATATGTGCTATACTTGGATCAAACCATGCTGCTCCGTCAAGTACGGAACGAACTACATTTTCTAATGTTTTTAGGTTTATTTCTTTTGAACAATATGCGTTTGCCCCTGCCTTTAAGCTGTTCAACACGGCTTGTTCATCATTGTGAGAGGTAAGCATAATTATTTTTACATCAGTGTCTATTAATCGAATTCTTTTTGTTGCCTCTATTCCGTCAATATTTGGCAATCCTACGTCCATTATTATTATATCTATTTTGTTTTCTTTAAATTGTTTTAATGCTTTATCCGCATCTTCTGCCTCATATATTTTATCTATAATATCCATTCCCTCAAAATTCGTTTTTAATCCAAATCTTGTAAGTTCGTGGTCTTCTACTATTAATATATTTTTCTTTTCAGTATCTGTCATTTTTTATTAATCTTTCTTAATTGCGATATATTTTGAACTTAGGGTTTTACTTTTTTGAAAATTATAATTTGCATTTTCTATATCTTTTTTATTTTTATACAATAATCCTTGATAATAATAATATTTGTAATCCGTTTCGTCAAGGTTATAAGCATTGTTAAGATACATTTGTGCTTTTTTATAATCAGTTTTTTCTATTTCGTATTTTGCCAATTCCAGCCAGGCATCTACAAATTCGCTATTTAGGCTTAAGGCTTTTTTCAAATATTCTAACGTATTATTTTTGTCTATAACTGCTTCTAAATAGTATGCTTCGTAGTTATTTTGTGAATTTTTTAAAGTATTTTGCAGCAGACTTTGTGCTTTAGCCTTTTTATCAAGTTCCAAATATGTTTTAGCTGTTCTTATGCTTGCGTTATAAGATGATTTTTCATATTTCATTGCTGTTTTATAATATTTTAACGCCGATTTATAGTTTTTTGTTTGAAATTCTAAATCTCCAAGTAAAATTAGTGCATCTGTATTCTTTTTATTTAGCGTATGTGCTTTTTGTGCATTTTGAAATGCTTTTTCATATTCTTTTAATGCCACATAGTTTCTGCTTATTAACGCATAAATTTTAGAATTTTCTTTTTTATTTTTTATATTTGCTTGCGGCATTACTTTCAATGAACGAAGATAGTCCCCTCTATAGTAATAGTAGTACGCTAAATGATAATTTTTGATATAATCTTCTTTTGATGTTTTGTATAGAATATATTCTTCAACTTCTTTATATTTTTTTTCATAATAATCCGTAAGTATAACATCTTTTTTTATACTCTCTGCTGTTTTAAACGCTTTGTCTCTAAAACCTTTATCTGCAAGAATTTTTGCTTGAAGATACTTATACATAACATTTTTGGGATTTTTAACCAGAGCTTCCGTTAAATATTTATCTGCCATTGCTAAGTTATTATTTTTATACCAGGCAAGAGCAGCTAAATATAGTGCGTAATCATATTTTTCCAATAAATCCGTATTTGCGGTTAAATCGGCGGCTGTTTCTTTGCTCAAATTATTGTACGTAATATCTGAAAAACATTCGCCTAAGTATATTTCATCGTCTATATCAAGTTTTTTGTTTTGATAAAAAATTATATCTATATTTTGCAAAGGCACTTGTGATAGATCTTTGTCCTTTATTTTTAATCTTGCTTTGTTTGCTAAATTATAAAATCCGATATCACTTAATTTACCGGATAGAACTATATTTATATAATCGTTATCAGATGGGCTTTCTTCAACTATTTTTTCAAATTCTGTATAGGCAATACTTACATTGCTGCTTTTAAATTTTTCCATTGACTTATTGAAATCTTCAAGTGACTGATATTTTTGCGGTGTTGTAATCGCAAAAACCGTAGAAATGTTTATAAAGCATATGAAAAATAATATTAAAAGCTTTCTAATCATCAACCTGTCCTAAATAATACTTATTAAACATTGTTACACATTTGTTTTCTTCATCGGTCAATGTATCTGCATCTTTTTCCAACAAGTTGTAGATATCTCTTAAGGTGTATCCTGATAGAAATTCATCATCTTCAGGCTTTATTGTTAATTTATTTTCTGTTAAGAATACTTTTATAACCTGATTTGCCTTTAATGATAAAAACATATCCACAACCGATTTGTCAAAATGCTTGTCGCTGTCTTTTATAAGAATATTTATAACATTATGTATAGGCATCTTGTCACGGTAATGTCTTTTAGATGTTATTGCATCAAAAACATCTGCTACGGCAAGAATTCTTCCGCCAAAAGGAATATCGTCTCTTGAAAGATATCTGTAATAACCTGTTCCGTCGAATTTTTCATGGTGTGCACAAGCAATTTCCGCTATTAATTTGAAATCGTCTGACATGTGAATTTTTTCCAATATATTATGTGTAATTGCAACGTGTTCTTGAATATGTTTATATTCTTCGTCTGTCAATTTACCTTCTTTTTGAAGAACGGAATCTTTTATACCAATTTTTCCTATATCATGTAGTGTTGCTGCCTTTTCTATGATTTCTACCATTTTATCATCAAGATTAAAAGCTTTTGCAATCATAGAAGAATAATATTTAACCCTTGTAGAATGACCTGCCGTGATTTTATCACGAGCATCTATAGATGCCGCAAGTGTTTCGATAAAGCTGTCAAATACAATTTTTTGTTCTTCCAGCATTTTCTTTTGTTTTTCAAACAGCTGTGCGTTTTCTAACGCAATCCCTGCCGATGAACCTATTGCTACCAGTAAGTCTTCGTCTTCCGGCGTAAAGTATCCTCCTACTTTATTTAAAACCTGAAATGCTCCTATTATTTCTTGGTTTAAATTTTTTATCGGCATACAAAGGATTGTTTTTGTATTGTATCCTGTTTTTTTATCAATATCTTTATTAAATCTTTCATCGTTATATGCATCTTTGATATTGATGCTTTCGCCTGTTTTTACAGTATGGCCTGCAAGACCTTTTCCCGCAGGAAATCTTAGTTCTGAGCTGTCTAAGCCTAATGCAACTTTACTCCATAGCTCATCGTGTTCTTTATCATATAAAAATACGGTGCATCTGTCGGCATTAATTGCTTCTTTTACGGCTTCTGCTATTACTTTTAAAAGCTTATCAATATCTGTTTCTGCCGCAACTGACTGTCCTATTTTTACAAGTGCATTTAACGGGTCTCTTTTATTGCTTGGCTCTTGATGTTTTAATTTTGCAATTTCGTCAAGATTTTTTATAACATAATCAATCAGCCCGAATTCATCATCTTTTACTGCGTAATATTTTGCTTTTGTTAACTGCATTTCTGCAAGTTCTATATTGTTCTCTTTGAGGTTGATAATTCCTGAAAATAGCTCGTAAACAAGCTGTGCAGGATGGTAATTATTGTAATTTGCTATATACAATCCGTCATTTAAAAAAGTTAAACTTTTTTGGTAATTTTCGGGATTTTTTGAATACTTTAAAAAACCAAGTAATGAAAGACATATTGAGATGTTTTCATTTGAGTTTTCTGATTTAAATGTCTCTTGAGCTTCTTTTGTTAAAATCTCAGCTTGATTGTAATTTTTTTGTTCTATTTCTTTGAATGCATTTTGTAATAATGCTTTTGCACTTATAATTTCTCTGTTTTCTATTGCGTATACCATAAAATCATATCCTCTTACTGTTTTTTATTGTACAATAATTTTGTTAATATTTCAAAGAACTTAAGGCAATTATGACAAAAATTACAATATTAATTCCCGTCTATAACGAGGTAAATACTTTAAAACAAATTTTAGACAAAGTCGAAAGTATTGATTTTTATGGTTTAGAAAAGGAAATAATTCTGATTGATGATTACTCAACTGATGGCACTCGTGAACTTTACAAAGAGTTGAATTATAAAGTTTTGTATCATGATAAAAATATGGGAAAAGGTGCTGCTTTGAGAACAGGATTCAAAGAAGCTTCAGGAGATATTATTACGATACAGGATGCTGATACCGAATATGAACCAAAAGACCTTTTGCCTCTTGTTAAAGAAGTTTTGGACGGTAAAGCTGATGTTGCTTACGGGTCAAGATTTTTGAATTCCGATAAATCTGAAAACTTTATGTTAACACATTTCCTTGGCAATAAAATGCTTACATTTATTACTAATTTGTTATATGGTGCTGGTTTGACCGATATGGAAACTTGCTATAAGGTATTCAGGGCTGAATTTGTTAAACATTTAAATATAAAATCTAACAGATTTGATTTTGAACCTGAAATTACTGCAAAAGTTTTGAAACAGGGTGCTAAGCTTGTAGAAATTCCTATAACTTACAAGGCCAGAAGTTTTGATGAAGGTAAGAAAATAAGCTGGAAAGATGGTTTTGCGGCTATATGGGCTCTTGTTAAATTTCGATTTACGAATTGAGGAGATGTCTGTTGTGCTTGTTAGATAACTTTATTATTGTTCAAGGAGATAATCTATGATAAATGCAAAAGAAGCTTTACAAAAACTTATTGATGGCAATGAACGTTTTGTAAATAATGCCTCAATTCATCCTAACAGAAGTCAGGAAACAAAAGACTCTTTATTGTCAAAGCAAACTCCGTTTGCAATTGTTTTATCATGTTCTGATTCAAGAGTTCCTTTAGAAATAATATTTGATGCAGGGTTAGGCGATATTTTTGTAATCAGAACAGCCGGTCATGTCCTTTCTCAAGAAGTTATGGGCAGTATTGAATATGGTGTAGTGCATCTTGGAGTTAAACTGATTATGATTTTGGGCCATGATAATTGCGGTGCAGTTCATTCGGCTGTCGATGCTTATAAATCGAAGTCTCTTGATACTGTTTCTCCTAATTTGAAATCTATTCTTATGGAAATTTATCCTGCTATTGAAAAGGTAAATTCTGACTTGAAAGAAGAGGATTTCCATAAAGAGGCTGTAAGACAGAACGTTGAATATCAGGCTAAAGATTTGCTGATAAAAGATGCTTATATCGCAAATAAAGTAAGCACCGGCGAAATTATGGTTGTAAAGGCAAATTATAATCTTTCAACAAGCAGGGTTGAAATTTTTTAAAAATTTTGAATTGGATTAATGAAATAATTTCCGGATTTTTATTAATACAGTTTTTTCGGGCGAGACATAATTATGTCTCGCCCGAAAAAACTTTGCTTTATTACAGATTTTCTATCTCGGCGGCCTCTTTTTTCGCCGTCTCAATGCCGTATTGCAGTTCTGTTATGAATTTGTTTGCCTTTTCTTCCGAATTAAAGGCTCTTATCGGTATAAAATATGCGTTTTTCTTTGTTACATAAATGAAAATAACCGGCTTTGTCAATACTACTCTATCTATATCTTTAAGGTCAAAATATTGAAAGCCTAAATTGCTCCCTGCGATAAGCTGTTTTTTTTCTATGGTATAAACACAATCGGTCAAGACTTTTAGTGCTGTAGATAAGTTTAAATAGGCTATAAAAATATATATAGGAACAAACAATATTGCTGCAAAAATAAGAATTATGGCAGCTATATAAAGCTTAATCCACAAAAAATATACTCCAAGACAAAAGAAAATAACCGCTGTTATAAGTATTAACCAGCATTTTGCTATATCAAATCCTAAAGATTCTATTGCTACATTTAGAATATCTTCTTTTGTGTATTGAAATGAAACCGAAAGTGAATCTGCCATATTTTATATTATAACATATTTTTTAATTTTATTTCATATCCAAACGTATTTTTTTAGCAAAAAAAGGGTTGATTTATCAACCCGAACACACTTTACATTTCCCTTACCTTTTCACACAAAACTTTTTTAAGCTTCAAGCCATTCATTCATTCTTACGAAACCTGCTAAATTTGCGGTGTTTCTTGTACGACGAACTTTTTGAACTTTATCTCCGCAGTTTCCTTCAATAACTTCAAAAGAGCCGTCAGGATTTACTTTAGATACAATTCCTACATGTCCGTGAGCAGATTCACCTTTGTTTGTCCATACTGCAATATCACCTGCTACAGGAGTGTATCCTGATTCTACTGTAGAATAATAACCTGCTTTTATAGCCTTTTGTTTTATATCTTGAGATGAAGCTGTATATCCGAATGTTTTAGAATTGTTGCTGTTTTGACCTTGTCCGTAGCACCAAGATACAAAACTTGCACACCATGCTTGACCGTTAGCAACTCCGCCTCTGTATTTATTTACTCCGGCCGAGTTATTTGAGTGGCCGTTTTCGGCTGTTCCGATTTCGCTGATTGCTAATTGAACTGCATTACGTGCTTTATCAGATGTTAATGCTACTCTTGAACTTCTTACATTTGTTCCGAATGTGCCTGTGGCAAAAGAAAATGATGTTTGTCCAAATGCAGGGAACATATTAAAGTTTGTAGCATAATTTCCTGATGTGAATGCGGCAAAGCTTAGACTTGGACTAGAGAAGAAATTATTTAATCCTGAAAATCCGCTAAAGCCACTGAACATTGGCATGTTTAATGACGGTAAATTAAATCCGTTGAATGCAGGTGCTGTTAACATTGGATTTGTTACAACAGGATTGCTGTTGAATGTTACACCTGTAAATAAGCTTGGATTTGCTTCTAACGCAGCATTTAAAGAGCGTGTTGTTTGATTTGGCCCAAATGTTAAATTATTAAAATTTAAATTAATAGGTAATGTCATTTTAACTCTCTTTAAATCTCTCGTACCTATAAAAAGTATTTTTCTAAAAAATAATTGCTTATTTTTTACGTAGTGTTAAGTTTTGTAAATATGCTCAAATCCAATAACCGCATGTTATACACGTAACTTAATATTGTAAAAGATTGTTTGAATTTTTTTGTTGTATTAAGGCTAAATTTTATTTAAAATTATTTTGTAGAATTAAGTTGTAAGCTTAAATTTTACTAATTTAATATGATTTTTTATAGCGAAAGGATATAGAATGAAAGTTTTGGTTGGATTATCAGGTGGTGTGGATTCTTCAGTTGCTGCTTTAATTTTAAAACAGCAGGGGCATGAAGTTATCGGTGCTACAATGTCAATTTGGGGAAAAGATGGAATGGCTTTGAAATCCGGTCATAAAAATGCTTGTTACGGCCCTGATGAAAAAGAAGATATTGAAGAGGCTCGCAGAATTGCTGAACAAATCGGTATTCCTTATTATGTGTTTGATTGCGTTGAACAGTATGAAAAAATCGTGCTTGATAATTTTAAATCTGAATATATTCAGGGCAGAACCCCTAATCCTTGTATTTGGTGTAATGCTCTTGTAAAATTTGGCGTTTTACCTCATATGGCAAAAGTCAACGGAATTGAGTTTGATAAATTTGCAACAGGGCATTATGCCAGAGTTGAACAGGAAAACAGCAGATTTCTCCTTAAAAAAGGAATTGCTTCTAATAAAGACCAGTCTTATTTCTTGTATAGATTGTCTCAAGATACTCTTTCAAATATTATTCTTCCTTTGGGTAATTATTCAAAAGATGAAATAAGACAAATTGCGAAAGATAACGGTTTAAATGTTGCAGAAAAACCTGACAGTCAGGATTTTTATGATGGAGATTATAATGAATTACTCGGATTGCAAGAAAAAATCGGTAATATTGTTGATGTGAACGGTAAAATTTTAGGCACGCATAAAGGTATTTGGAATTATACTATCGGACAAAGAAAAGGTTTAGGGGTTGCGGCTTCTGAGCCTATGTATGTTTTGGAATTGAAAAAAGATACAAATGAAGTTGTTATCGGTCCTGCTGATAAAACTTTTAAAAAATCTTTGAGAGCTGTGAATTTGAATTGGATTTCAATTGACGGGTTGAAAGAAGAAATGCAGGTGTGTGCAAAAATTCGTTCTACGCAAAAGCCCGCAAACGCTGTAATAAAACCAGATGGTGATGGTGTTGATGTTGAGTTTGATGAACTTCAAAAATCAATTGCAATAGGACAGTCCGTGGTCTTTTACGATGAAGATAGAGTTATTGGCGGCGGTATTATTGATAGCGTCGAGTAGTTTCATTTGTAAAATATAGAATTTTGTAGACTTCTTTAAAAAATGCCTGATAAATTTTATCAGGTATTTTTTATTAGGTAATTATATACAATTTTACATAAATTTGTGTCTATACAAATAATAAAAATAATCATATCTTTATGGAACTTCGTAAATTCGTTTATTGAAACAATTACAAGCCCGAATTTGTTTGAGTGCGTAAGCACGAGTTATGAGGGCTGTGTTTGAAATTAACGAATTAGAAGTGAAATATCGAATATGATATTTTTATTATTTGTGTAGACTTTTATATAATTACATTTTATTGCTTTTTAACTAATTACTTTTTTATGAAATCCGAAATCTTCTGCAATTGTGCGTCCTATTGCTTTAATTTTTCCCTCAATACATCCCCTGCATTGAGTCGGGTTTTCATTTATACATATTTTATTCGGATAAATTTCGTATTTTGCACGGTATTCTTTAGATGTTACATTCGGCATAACAACATTAGCTCCGCTTTGTAGTGCAATAATTCGGCCGTTTGGGTTCAGGGTTTCCATTGCTGTTGTTGCGGGAATATTTATATCAGGAAGTATTATTCTTGTAAGTGCCATTACCTTTAATGCCAGATTAAAACTTCCGTTAGATGCATCTTTTAGTGGGGTTTCAGGATGTGCTATAAATGGCCCTATGCCTACCATATCGGCATTTATGCTTTTGAAAAATAGTATGTCATCCGCAAGGGAGTCTATTGTCTGCCCGGGAAGTCCTACAAGACATCCTGTTCCTACTTCATAGCCTAATTCTTTTATATAATTTAGGCACTTTATTCTGTTTTCGTAATTCATATGCGGATGCATTTGTTTATATAATTCTTTATCTGTTGTTTCTATTCTTATTAAATATCTGTCTGCTCCCGCATCTTTGTATGCTTTATATTCGTCGTAACTTTTTTCCCCTATGCTTAATGTTAGGGCAACGTCAAGTTTTTTTATTTCGTTTATTATTTTACAAATTGTTTCTTGAGAAAAATATTCATCTTCTCCTGATTGCAGAACTATTGTTTTATAGCCCATTTCAGAGGCTTGTTTTGCATAAAAAATAATATCTTCTTCTGAAATTCTATATCTTTCAAGGGTTTTATTTTCTGCTCTTAATCCGCAATATTTGCAGGTTCTCTTACATATATTGGAAAATTCAATCAGACCCCTAAGATGAACTTTATTTCCGACATTTTTCTTTCTGATTTCATCTGCCGTTTTAAATAATTGTTCATCTTGGGTATTATCTTTCAAGATATTTATTATTTCGGATTTTGTAAGATTATTCATATCGTGCAAAATTTTCCGCTTATTTTAGGTTATTAATAAGTTCTTTTATTGACTCTTCTTGATGTTCTATTTCTTCTACTCTCTGTTTAGATTGTTCAATAACTTCTTTTGGTGCTTTTGATGTGAATTTTTCGTTATTCAATCTTCCAAGCAAAGAGTTCTTTTCTGAAGTTAGTTTATCTAATTTCTTTTCCTGACGTTTAATTTCTGCATTCAAGTCTATCAAATCTTCAAGAGGGATTATTATTCTCGATTTTGAAACAACGCAGGCAGCTGATTTTTTAGGTACATCAGAATTTATATCCTCAAATATTATTTCATTTATTCTTGCAAGTCGTTTTATATATGAAACAACCGCTTCAAATACGGATTTTTCTTCTTTTGCTGCTCTTATTTCAATATTTATCGGAACAGATGGTGAAATATTAAATCCTTGTCTTACGTTTCTTAGCGATTTAATTGTTTCAAATACCAATTCCATTTCTTCTGATTCTTGCGGATAAGAGAATTTATCTTCATATACGGGATAATCAGCTTTTATTATTGCTTTAAACTCTGATTGTTTTGGTATTAACTGCCAGATTTTTTCTGTGATATGAGGCATTATAGGGTGTAGTAATCTCAACGACATATCAAGAACGTATCTTAGAACCCTTTGAGTATTAAGTTTTTGTTCAGGATTTTGCAATTGAATTTTAGCTATTTCTACATACCAGTCGCAGTATGAATTCCAGAAAAAGTCGTATAAAATATGTGCAATTTCACCAATTCTATAATTTTTAATATTTTCATTAACTTCTTTTGCCGCATCATTTAGTTTGTTTAAAATCCATTTATCGGCAAGAGTTAAGCTATTCATATCAATATTGTTATTATCAACGCCGTCCAAGTTCATCAAAACAAATCTTGATGCATTCCAGATTTTATTTGCGAAATTTCTTCCGTATTCAAATCTTTCATCAGAAATTTTTATATCCTGTCCGCCGTATGTACAAAGCGATGTCAACGTAAATCTTAAAGCATCACAGCCGTATTTATCAATGATATTAACAGGGTCAATTGTATTGCCTTTAGATTTTGACATTTTTTGACCTTTTTCGTCTCTTATAAGTCCGTGGATATAAACGGTTGAAAATGGTGCTTTTTTAGTGAATTCCAAGCCCATAGTTATCATTCTTGCAACCCAGAAAAATATAATATCAAATCCTGTTACAAGAACACTTGTCGGATAGAATTTCTTAAAGTCCGCTGTTTCAGTGTTAGGAAAACCCATTGTAGAAAACGGCCATAAACCTGATGAGAACCATGTATCAAGGCAGTCTGTGTCTTGTGTATAATTTTCAGGATCAGGATTTTCTTCTGCTACAACCATTTCTCCTGTTTGATTATGGTAGTATGCAGGAATTTGATGTCCCCACCATAATTGTCTTGATATACACCAATCTCTTATATTTTCCATCCAGCCTAAATAATTCTTTTCCCATCTTTCAGGTACAAATTTTATTCTGCCGTCTTTTACTGCTGCAATTGCTTCTTTTGCGAGCGGTTCCATTTTTACAAACCATTGTTCTGATAATAGCGGTTCTATAGTTGTGTTACATCTTTGGCATTTGCCTACATTGTGTTCGTGTTCGGTTATTCTTATTAAAGAATTGTTGTATGAAAGCATACCTACTGTTTTTTCTCTTGCTTCATATCTGTCCAAACCTCTTATATCTTCAGGAACTTCAGGACAATCTATCATTTTTCCTTGTTCATCAATTACCCATATAGGTTTTAAGTTGTGGCGTTTGCCTACTTCGTAGTCGTTAGGGTCGTGAGCAGGTGTTATTTTTACAGCTCCAGTTCCGAAACTCTTATCTACGTATTCGTCTGCTATAATCGGAATTTCTCTTCTTGATAGCGGGATATATACTTTTTTGCCTATTAAATCTTTATATTTGTAGTCGCTTGGATGAACTGCAATTGCTACATCTCCGAACATCGTTTCAGGTCTTGTTGTTGCAACGACTATTGCTCCTTGCTCATTAACAAGAGGGTATGAAATTTCCCACAAATGTCCTTGTTCTGTTTCGTATTCCGTTTCTATGTCGGAAATCGCACTCATACATCTCGGACACCAGTTTACAATGTATGCTCCTTTGTAGATTAGGCCTTTATTGTATAAATCCACAAATACTTTTTTTACTGCTGCAGAACAGCCCTCGTCAAATGTAAATCTTTCTCTTGTTCTGTCAAAAGATGCACCTAATCGCTTAAATTGATTTAAAATAGCTGATTTATGTTCATTAGCCCATTTCCAAGTTTCTTCAAGGAATTTTTCTCTGCCTAAGTCAAAACGGCTTTTACCTTCGGCTCTCAATTTCTTTTCAACTACAGCCTGAGTCGCAATACCGGCATGGTCGGTTCCCGGAAGCCAAAGAGCTTCGTAACCGCTCATTCTGTGATATCTTGTAAGAATATCCTGTAAAGTTCCGTCAAGAGCGTGCCCCATATGCAGAACACCTGTTACATTTGGCGGTGGAATTACTATTGAAAACGGCGGTTTGTCACTTGTTTCATCCGCTTTGAAAAATTCGTTTTCTTCCCAAAATTTGTACATTTCTTCTTCTGTACTTTTGGCATCATATACTGTTGCTAATTCATCAGCTATACTCATTTTTATTTCCTTATATCGATAATACTTACGCATTTAACGTAACACAAAAGTAATATATTGACCACATTTAATTTTATGAGTAGATTTAAATTATGGTAAAGAAGAAAATATTCTTAGTATATCCTCCGTCTCCCGTTTTAAACAGGGAAGACCGTTGTCAGCAGCCTGTTAAGGATTTATTTATTATTCCTCCTCTGCCTCCTACGGATTTGTTATATTTGGCTGGTGTTGCCGAACTTTTGAATTTTGAGGCTAAAATAGCGGACTATTCTCTTGGCGGTGATTTTATGAGTGATTTAGAAAGCTTTATGCCTGATTATCTTCTCATAAATGCAGCTATGCCGACTTTTAATTCTGATTTGAAAGCTGTTAAACTTGCTAAAAAGAGATTTCCGAATATTATTACAATTGCGAAAGGTGCTCCGTTTTTAACTTGTGCAAAAGATACCATTTATAACAATAAATATCTTGATATTGCTATTGTTGGAGAGGCAGAAGAAACTTTAAAGGAAATTTTAGAGGGTAAAAACTATAATGATATTTTAGGAATTTGTTACCGTGACAAGTATACCGCTAAATATACAGGTAAAAGACCTTTTATTGAAAACTTGGATGAACTTCCTTTTCCTGCAAGACATTTGGTTGATAATAACATTTATAAACGTCCTGATAATGATAAACCTCAAGCTGTTATTAAAGTTTCCCGAGGTTGTCCGCATCATTGTTTCTTTTGTCTTGCGACACCTGTTTCGGGTTCTCTTGTCAGACGCCGCAGCCCGCAAAATATTATTTTAGAACTAAAAGAGTGTATCAATCGTTATAAAATTTCTAATTTTGTTTTTTGGTCGGATATTTTTACTCAGGACAGAGACTGGGTTGTTAGTCTTTGCAATAAAATTATTGATGAAAAACTCAATATAGTTTGGTCTTGCAATACCAGAGCTGATACTGTTGATTTTGATTTGCTTAAACTAATGTACAAGTCAGGATGCAGACTTGTGAGTGTCGGTGTGGAAAGCGGGTCTCAGTTTATTCTTGATAAAATTACTAAAAAAACTACTGTTTTTGAAATAAAAGATTGCTTTAAAATGCTTAAAAAAGCTAAAATGAAGTCTTATGCTTATTTTGTAATTGGTTTGCCATGGGATGACGAAAATACTATTAAGCAATCTGTGGACTTTGCAATTAGTTTAGACCCTGATTTTGTAAGTTTTTATACGGCGGTTCCTCTTCCTGGTACTAAATTCTATAATTATGCTCAAAATTATAATTTGTTTGATAAGGATTATTCTTTTAACGGTTCATACTATTATCCTGTTGTTAAAACCCATTCCCTTTCAAAAGAACAAATTATGGATTTACATAAATTTGCCGTAAGACGTTTTTATATAAGACCTGCTTATATTTTTAAAATGCTCTCTAAAATTCGTTCTTTTGCTGAATTGAAAAACTACGTCAGAGCTGGATTAAGTTTGCTTTTTAAGTCATAAAGAAGTTGTAATGGAAAATTTGATAATATTATATTATTAGGTTTTAAAGGTGAATTAACTTTTGTTATTGAAACTTTATTTGGTACTGTTGAGTCGAATATGTTTAATTGAGTTTCCCAAAATAATAACATTGATATGTTTGCAGATTTATTTGGGTTATGTTGTGAATTTTTTCTACTTCCATTTTATTCGCCCATAACTTTTACGATAACTCTTTTTCTTCTTTGTCCGTCAAATTCGGCATAATAAATTTGCTGCCATGGCCCAAAATCCAATCGGCCGTTTGTTATCGGTGCTATTATTTCGTGTCCTAAAGTTAAACTCTTTAAGTGGCTGTCGCCGTTCGTTTCACCTGTTCTGTGATGTTTGTAATTAATATTATAAGGTGCAATTTCTTCCAGCCAAGCATCAATATCTTGTATTAATCCGCTTTCAGCATCATTTACATACACAGCAGCCGTTATGTGCATAGCAGAAACAAGCACCATTCCGTCTTGAATTCCACTTTTTCGCACAATTTCTTCAACTTCGTCTGTTATATTTATATAATCTCTGATTTTTTCTGTATTCAACCATAAATATTCTGTGTGAAATTTCATATTTTCTCCTATTTTTTATTTTGATATTGTCCAAAAATCTTTATTAAATAATACTACAACAGGTATTATTTCTAATCGACCGATTAACATATTAAACATAAATAATATTTTTGTTAACGGCTGAACATTGTTAAACCCTTCCGCTGGTCCTATTATAGAACCAGCTCCGACTCCTACAAGTCCAAGCGTTGAAACTGTCCCGCTTAAACCTACTGATAAATTATTTTCTATTAATGTTACAGCAAACGAACTTGCCATAAAAAACAGAAGATAAAAAGTTACAAATGATATAACCTGTCTTAAATCATCTTTTGCAACAACTGTATTATCAATTTTTATATTTATAACTGCGTTTGGATGAAGAATTTTTGTTAATTCCATTTTTAAAAATTTACAATAAATAATTGCTCTTATTATTTTAATTCCGCCACCGCACGAACCGGCACAAGAACCAACTATTGTTGTACAAAACAACAATGCCAATGCCTGATGCGACCACAACCCGAAATTGGTCGTTGTATGACCTGTTGAGGTTATAACGGATATTGTTGAAAATACTGCATCTGTAAACATTTTAAAACTTGTTGAATGAGTATTTAAATATAGTGTGCCGGAAAGTATCAAACAAATTGCAATTACAAAAAAGAAATAGAATCTAAACTCTTCGTTTTTTATCATAATTAGGGGATTTTTCTTTACTATTGATTTATACATCAATGCAAAGTTGCAGCCTGCTATAAACATAAAACTTATACAAATCCAATTACAAATTTGAGAATGATACCCGCCAATACTTGATGCAAGAGGAGAAAATCCGCCCGCAGATATTGTCGCAAGTGAAATACAAATTGCATCAAATAAATCCATACCATAAATATTTAACAAAATTATTTGTAATACAGTAAGCCCGAAATAAATACTCCATAATGCAGTAGCAGAATGTTTTATTCTCGGTGTAAGATTTTCTTCTCTCGAACCGGGAGCTTCAGCAAAAAATAATTGTCTGCCTGCAACAGCGAATTGAGGTAATATTGCGGTAAACAAAATTATTATTCCCATCCCTCCTAACCACTGTATAAAGGCTCTATAAAAGAAAAATGTTTTAGGAAAATCATAATCTGTTAATATTGTTGCACCACACGAAGTTATCCCTGATATTGCCTCAAAAAAGGCATTTATAGGACTTAATCCATAAGCTAAAAATGGTATTGTCGCAATAATCCAAAATGCTATCCATGATAACAATACAAGTGCCAATCCTTCTGTTTTTTTTAAGTTCAAAACTTTTTCTGACGGTGTTAGAACATGCATTAGATGTCCCGTAACTATTGTTAAAATTCCCAGAACTAAAAATAAAATTAATGAAAACAAATCGTGACTTAGCAGTGCTGTAATGCATGGAACTAACGTCATTACTCCTATTGAAAAAATTACTATTCCAAGTGCATCTATCAAATAATATAATCTCATAGCTATTTAACCTTAAAATATTCTTTAATGACAGGAGCACTTTCTTTTGTTGTGAATATTATAAGTTTATCTTCCGCTCTTATTAAAGTATCTCCTTTAGGGATTATTACTCTGTTGTTACGGTGAATTATTCCTATAATAGCTCTTCGTGGAAGTTTTAATTCCATTAATTTTATTTCCGAAAAATTACTTTCAATATTTATTTCTAAAACTTCACCCTTGCCTTGTTCAACTGTTGCAAGTATGTCAATGTTTTGTTCTTGAGATATTGTGTTTTTAATTTCGTGCAGAGCGGCGAGTTTTGGCGAAACAGTTATGTCTATTCCGACTTTATCAAAAAGCGGAATATTAACATCTTTAGAAACTCTTGATACAATACGTTTTACGCCTAATTGTTTTGCCAAAAGAGAACATAAAAGATTTTTTTCATCATTATTTGTTACGCTTATTACAGCGTCAGAACTCGGAATTTCTTCTTGTGTTAATAGTTCAAGGTCTGTTCCGTCTCCGTTAATAATAAGAGTGTTTGACAAATTTTCCGCCAAATATTCGCATCTTTTCAGATTTTTTTCAATAATTTTAATATGGACTTTTGATTTTTCTAAATTCTTTGCAAGCATTAGGCCTACGTTTCCTCCACCTATTATTGTGATAGATTTTGTGTAATCTTTTTCGTGGAAAAATCTTGCCGCAAGAATTGATAATTGTGCCGACAGCCCCATAAATATTAATTTATCGTTCTCTTCTAAAACAGTTTCTCCATAAGGGATGAATAATTCGTCATTACGTGTTATGCCTACAATCAAGCATTCTTCAGGAAAATCACATTCTCTTACTTTTTTCCCTACAAGGATAGACTCGTTTTCAAGCTTATATTCTAAAAGTCTTGCTCTTCCGTTTGCAAAATTTTCTGCATCAAGGGCTTTTTCTATTGTTACTATTTGGAAAATTTCTTTTGTTAAAAGCTCTTCAGGCCATATTATGTGGTCTATAAATAATGTTCCTGCGTATTCGCTGTCTCTGGTAAGCCCAAGGGATGTTTTATATTGTTCTTTTGATACAAAGCATATTGTTTTTACAGGATACATTCTTTTCGCCGTAAGACAGGCCAATATATTGACTTCATCAATTGCTGATGCCGCTATAAAAGCATCGGCGGATTTTATGTTTGCATTCTTTAAGGTATCTATTGTAAGTGCTTCGCTGTTTATAAAACAGATATCTAAACGGCTTAAATCTTCTGTTTTTTTCTCTTCTTTATCTATTATGGTTATTTCGTGGATTTGATGAAATTCTTTGGCTATAAGCGTTGAAATTTCACTAGCTCCGTATATTATTATTTTCATTACATTGATAATTTACTCTAAAAATAAAATCTTATCAAGTATACAATGTTTAATATACATATTTAGAGATTTTGTTTTATGTTAAAATTATTCTGTGATTAGACATTGTTTAAATAAAAAATTTATATTTTACTCTGTTTTGGTTTTAATTTTTATTTTTGGAATTTTAATAAGAGTAAATTGGTATTTATCAGATATTTCTTTTTGGTTTGATGAACTTTTGCTTGTATTAAATTTACAGGAAATCACTATTTTTGATATCTTTAAGCCCTTAAATTATAATCAATCTGTGCCGCCATTATTTTTATTGATCATAAAATCTCTAATTTCAGTTTTTGGACACAGCGAATTAATATATAGATTATTTTCTATATTTTGCGGAATATTATCTATTTTTGTTTTTTATTTATTTTCACTAAAATTTTTTAGAAAAAACTGTTTAGGGATAATTGTTGTAAATTTTTTATTTGCTATAAATTATTATACTATCTACTATACTGCAGAAGTTAAACCATATATATCCGATATGTTGACATACATGTGTACTTTTTTAATTTTAGATAAACTATCGCAAAATAATAAATTGCATATTATCATTGCATCATTCATTTTCGCAGTTTTACCATGGTTTTCGGTTCCGTCATTATTTATTCTTACATCCTGGTTCATTATGCAGGCAATATATAAAAAATTCAGTTTGAAATCCCTTTTTATTATAGGTACTTCTTACTGTTTATCATTTATTTTTTATTTTTTTAAAATACTTTTACCAACAAGAAAATTAATGCTTGATAACGGTTGGGATAATATATGGTCTACACGCATAATTTCAGATTTTTATTCCGCAATATCTGTTATAAAAACAAACATTTTATATGAGTTTTATCCTAATACATTTGTTTTGTTAATATTAATTTTATTGATTATTTCATGGATTTATTTTATCAAAGAAAAAAATTACTATAATAATATTCTTACTCTATCCTTTGGGTTATCAATTTTATTTTCATTCACTTCGCTTTATCCATTTTATCAAAGACTTACACTTTATTGTTTTCCTATTATTTTAATAGTTTTTGCTTATCCTTTGGAAAAAATATCAAAAAAATACATATATATTCTCTTTATAATAATTGTTTTAAATGGATATAACTTAAAGTATTTAAAAAATATATGTTTTGAATATTCTTCACTTAGAGGAAATTCCAAACAAATTATTAATGTTTTAAAAAAGAATTACAATCCCAATAAAGATTATATTGTTATTAATTCCTACTCTACGTTATCTTTTTATTACTATACAAAAGATTTAGACATAAACACACAAAATATAACTGTTCTTAATTCAAGTAAAATGCCCAAAAATAAATTTTTTGAAATATTAAATAATTTACAAAAAAATACAGATTATATTTTTATCAAATTGCACGATACAGAAAATCTTAAAGATTCTGAATATTTATACTTTGAGGATTGGATAAAAGACAAAAATATTATACTTAAAACTATTGATAGTAACAATTTTATATACAAAATAAAACTATAAAAAAAATCGGCTCTGTAAAAGCCGATTTTTTATTTACCCTTTTCTAATTTATTTTACCTAATTCCCTTACCAAATATAATCCTTGTCATTCGGATTTAAAATTTTTTTAGTCGAGCAGTGCTTCAAGAATGCTTGCATTTTTTTCTGCTGCGATTGTGTTGCGAGTATTATTTTTGTGTATATATGTTCGCAAAGCTTCACGAATAAGTTCTGAGCGAGAACGGCTTTCTGTTCCTGCTACTTCATCAATTTTGTTTAAAAATTCTTCGGGCATTGATACTAATACTCTTGCCATAATTCGTTAAGCTCCTTAAATTACCTCTAATTTGAATTCCTTACATTTATATAAAGTTTTTTTCTTGAAACTTTTTGCTATATTTTATACATATAGTATATACTTTTTTTTGAAATACTTAAAGATATTGGTTTTTGGGTATATAAAAAATGTAACATTTCTTAATAATATAGGCAGAAATTCTTTTGTATTCATGGTTTTAAGTTTTTTATAGTAATTTTTAACCGTGTATTTTGTTGTTTTTTATATATTGTTATAAAATATTTTTATGGAAAGAGAATTTAAAATAAATTCAAAATACAAACCGTCAGGTGACCAACCAAAAGCTATTAAAGAACTGGTTGACGGTATTAATAACGGTTATGATGCACAGACTTTGCTTGGGATAACGGGTTCCGGAAAAACTTTCACTATTGCAAATGTTATTGAACAAATTCAAAAACCGACGCTTATTATTGCTCATAATAAAACTCTTGCAGCTCAATTATATAATGAATTTAAAGAATTGTTTCCTGATAATGCGGTTGAGTATTTTATTTCTTATTATGATTACTATCAGCCGGAGGCTTATATTCCGAGAACAGATACTTATATTGAAAAATCGGCAAGTATTAATGATGAAATTGACAGACTTCGACATAACACAACAAGAAGTTTATATGAACGAAATGATGTTATTGTTGTTGCTTCAGTAAGCTGTATTTATGGTTTGGGCTTACCTGAAAATTATTTTAGAGGTGCTATTCAAATATCAGTTGGGGATGAACTTTCCAGAGAAGATTTGCTAAGACATCTTGTATCGGTTCAATATACAAGAAACGATGTTGTTTTGGAACGTGCAAATTTTAGAGCAAGAGGCGATATTGTTGAGATTATGCCGTCTTACGAAAAAGCGGTTACGAGGGTTTCTTTCTTTGGTGATGAAGTTGAAAAAATTACCAAAATTGACAGTGTAACGGGTGAAATTTTGGAAATTCCTGAAACTGTAGTTATATATCCTGCTGTTCATTATCTTTCTTATGATGAAAATGTTGATGAAACTTTAGATTTGATAAGACAGGAACTTCAAAGCAGATTGGCTGAATTGAAAAATAACAATAAGCTTATTGAAGCTCAAAGGCTTGAACAGCGTGTTAAATACGATATTGAAATGATTAAAGAGATGGGATATTGTTCAGGAATTGAAAATTATTCCCGTATAATCGAACGCCGTCCTGCAGGTTCTCCTCCTGCAACTTTATTGGATTATTTTAGGGGGGATTTTTTAACCGTTATTGACGAATCTCACGTAACGTTACCTCAAATTAAAGGTATGAGCCACGGTGATGCGTCCAGAAAAGATACGCTTATTGAGTACGGTTTTAGACTTCCTTGTGCTAAGGATAACAGACCGTTAAAAAATAATGAATTCTTTGAAAGGGTTAATCAAAAAATATACATTTCTGCAACTCCTGCTGAATTTGAAAGGGACACTTCGTCTCAAATTGTTGAACAAATTATCCGTCCGACAGGACTTGTTGACCCTAAAATTTCAGTTCGTCCTATCGAAAATCAAATAGTTGACTTGATGAATGAAATTAAAAAACGTGCCGAAAAAGACGAAAGGGTCTTAATTACGACACTCACCAAAAAAATGGCAGAGGATTTAACGGATTTCTTTGTATCTGAGGGTATAAAGGTCAGATATCTTCACAGTGAAATAAAATCCATAGAACGTATTGAAATTTTGAGAGATTTAAGGCTTGGGGAATTTGATGTTCTTGTCGGTGTAAATCTTCTTCGTGAGGGGCTGGATATACCCGAAGTTTCACTTGTAGCAATTATGGATGCTGATAAAGAGGGCTTTTTGCGTTCTGAAACAAGTTTAATCCAAACAATTGGCCGTGCTGCACGTAATTCTTGCGGGGAAGTTATTATGTATGCTGATGTTATGACAGATTCAATGAAATCTGCAATTGATGAAACCGAACGTAGACGCAAATTACAAATGGATTATAACTCTAAATACGGTATTATCCCTCAAACTATTAAAAAACCGATTGAAAATAATCTTCTTGCCCTTGTGGCAAGTTACAGAAACTTAGAAGATATTGTTGCGGAAGAAATGGTTGAACTGGGTATTGAGAAAAAAGATTTGCCTAAGTTAATTGATAAGCTTGAAAAAGATATGAAAAAGGCTGCTAAAATTCTTGATTTTGAGCGTGCGGCACAAATCAGAGACCAGCTTAAAAAACTTAGAGAAATGGTTTAATTTTGTTGAGGTGAAACCACAGTCTACTGAAACTTGAATAAATACTGTGTTCTCAAGAATGCATATATTACTGTATTCTGACAATTTTTAATAAAATTGTTAACTTTTGTAAATATGAATTTTAAAATGGCTGAAACTCAAGTATAATGCCCTATATGATATGATATGATATGATGTGATGTGGAGTACTAAAGCTTTTTAACCATGTTGCCGAAATAAAAAGTATTAGAAATAAGGTAATATAAAAAAGGAGTTTTACATGACAAACATTAATTCAAATTTCGGGAACTATTCTAATGGCTATCTTCCAAAGTCAGGTCAACGAACTGTTGCAAAAGATAATGAACAAATATCTTTACTAAAAGGTGGAGCAGGAGATTCTGTGACACTGTCTAGTAAAAATGATGCTAAACAAGCTGAAGCTGCCAATGAGAAAAAAGACGGGGGTGGTGTTTGGGGAAAGGTGAAAGACATTTTAAAAAAGGTAATTGACGTAATCAAGTGGTAGTGATAGATGGGCAGACCTACCAAATAATAGTATTGTCGGTTGAAGTTTAATCCAACAAGACTATAAACAGAAGAGAATCTTTTAGTAATCCAGGTTGGGGTTTCTTGAAGTGTACCCCAACCTAATGTTTTAAAATTGCTTTAAAAATCTTTCGTCATTATTGAAGAATAATCTGATGTCATCGATTGCGTATTTTAGCATTGCAAGTCTTTCAACACCCATACCAAATGCAAATCCGCTGTATACTTCAGGATCTATTCCAACGCCTTTTAGTACATTTACATCAACCATTCCTGCACCAAGAATTTCTAACCAGCCTGTTCCCGAGCAAGTTCTGCAGCCTTTTCCCTGACACATTATACACTGAACGTCAATTTCAACTGACGGCTCTGTAAATGGGAAGAATGAACTTCTGAATCTTGTTGGTCTTGATGCACCAAAATATAATCTTAAAAATTCGTTTAAAATTCCTTTTAAATCACTAAAACTTACATTTTTATCAACATACAGCCCCTCGATTTGGTGGAAGAAATTATTTTTTCTTGAATTTACATTTTCGTTTCTGTAAACTCTTCCGGGTGCAATTATTCTGATTGGAGGTTTCATTTCCTCCATTACTCTTACTTGTGCCCCTGACGTTTGACCTCTTAATATTACATTTGGTGCAAGAGTTGTATAGAATGTATCTTGCATATCTCTTGCCGGATGGTCTTTTGGAAAGTTTAAGCCGTCAAAGTGGTAATATTCTGTTTCAACTTCAGGTGAATTCTTGTCAGGTGCTACCGTAAAACCAAGGGTGTGGAATATTTCCGTTATCTCATTTATTGTTTGAGTTATAGGGTGTATTTTACCCATTGGAATGCTTTTTCCCGGTAATGTTACATCTATTTTTTCACATTTTAATTTTTCGTCCAATTCTTTTTTATAAAATTCTTCGTATTTTGACTTTACTTCAGTTTCAAGTTTTTGGGCAATTTCGTTTGCAAATGCTCCGACTACTCTTTTATCTTCGTCAGACAAATCTTTTAAATTCTTCTTGATTGAATTTAATTCACCTTTTCTGCTTAAATATTTTAGTTTTATTTCTTCTATATCATTAATGCTTTGAGCTTTTTCTAAGTCTGTTTCTGCATTTTTTAAAATTAATTCTAATTGGTTTTTCATTGCTGCCTCTGTTTTATTATAAAAATTTGTTATTTTCTTTTTCGTGTTTTACTGTTGTAAAGTTTCCATGTCCCGGGAAGATTTTTATATTTTCATCAAGCGTAAAGATTTTATTTTCTATATTTGATTTTATTTCTTCAAAACTTCCGCCCTCTAAATCAGTTCTTCCTACTGACTCTAAAAATATTGTATCACCTGAAAACAAATTGTCATCTATTAAGTAACAAACACTTCCTTTTGTGTGTCCTGATGTGTGAATTATTCTTACTTGTCCGTTCAAAATAGAACCCTCTTGAATGTATTCATCAATCTTCGGTACTTCAACTTCTTCAAACATTCCGTACTTTTGCATAAATTCTTTTATGCTTTCTATTAGATTTTTATCGGCAGTATGTGCAAGAACTTTGGCTTTCGGATAAGCTTTTTTTACTCTGTCCACACCCATAACGTGGTCAAAATGTCCGTGAGTTAGCAGGACGTATTTTAATTCCGCATTATGTTTTTTTAACTCATTATCCAATTGCTCAGTATATTCAGAACAATCTATCATTAATGCTTCATTTCTTGAATCATTAATAATAAGATAGTTATTTGCACCTAAAATTCCTGCCTGCCAGTGTTTTATTATCATAATTAATCTTCTTTAATATTCTTCTCTCACAAGTCTAAAAATATCGTTGCAAATTTTGAATAAATTTTCGGCATCTTTTAGCGGTAACATATTATCAGCATCGCACAAGCCTTTTTCAGGTTCCGGATGAACTTCAAAAAATAATGCATTAACGCCTGCTGCAATTGCTGATTTTGCCAAAACAGGAACCCATCTTCTGTCTCCGCCTGTCGCACAGCCGTTTGTCCCGGGCATTTGAACACTATGTGTTGCATCCATTACAACAGGATATCCTATCATTTGCATTAGAGGTATCGCTCTCATGTCTGTTACCAGATTGTTGTATCCAAAGCTTACTCCTCTTTCTGTGAATAATATATTGTTATTGCCTGAGTCTGTAACCTTTTGTGCTAAGGCTTGCATTTGCTGTGGAGCTAAAAATTGTCCTTTTTTTATATTTATAATTTTACCTGTTTTTGCTGCAGCCACAAGTAAATCTGTTTGTCTGCATAAAAACGCCGGAATTTGTATAATATCTGCAACCTCTGCAACTTTATCCGCATCTTGAGGGTTATGAACGTCAGTTACAATAGGTACATCAAATTCTTTTTTTATCTTTGCAAGATATTCTAAACCTTTATCTATTCCTAATCCTCTGTATCCGTCTATTGTTGAGCGGTTTGCTTTATCGTATGATGCTTTAAAAATATAATTTATATCAAGTTTTTTACAAATTTCTTTTAATGCTCCCGCAACTTCTGCCATGCATTCATAACTTTCTATTGCACATGGCCCTGCAAGAATTGTTAATTTGTCTCCGCCTATTTCAAAATTTCTTAATTTTATTTTCTTAACTTCTATCATAATAATTTTATTCTATATAAAAAATACCCTAAAAACAATTATCATTAAAAATATTGTTTTTTTTAGTAAATAAATATAAAATTGATTTATGAATTGCAGAGAACAGATAAAATATTTATTATTACAAAGATGTATGACTTTAACTAAACTTGCGGAAGAAATGACAAAAGTTTCAGGAAAGAAAATGAGCCAGAGCTTATTATCTCAAAAGCTGGCAACAGGTAATTTAAGATATTATGAACTGCAATTAATATGTAAAATTCTTGGTTTTAAAATAAACTTTGAAAGTGAAATTTAGTCGTTTATGGAATGTAGAGAACAGATAAAATATTTATTATTGCAGAGACGGATGACTTTAACTAAACTTGCGGATATTATGTCTGAAAGATTAGGCAAAAAAATCAGCCAAAGTTTTTTATCTCAAAAATTGGCTAATGAGTCATTGCGGTATTATGAATTGAAATTAATCTGCGAAATCTTGGATTTTGAATTAGATTTTAAAAGTAGAAAATAAATCGGAAATTGTATAATTATAGACTATGTCAAAAAGAGGCCGGCTTTATTTTAAAGCCGGCCTCTTTTTACATTTATTACTATTTAAAATTAGTATCTGTAATGTGCAAATGCTTTGTTTGCTTCTGCCATTTTGTGGGTGTCTTCACGTTTTTTACATGCTTGACCTTGTCCGTTTGAAGCGTCTATCAATTCATTTGTTAATTTATCTACAAATGATTTGCCTGAACGTTTTTTAGCGGCAGCTATTAACCATGATGAAGATAATGCAAATCCTCTGTCTGCTTTTACTTCAATCGGTACTTGGTATGTTGAACCACCTATACGTCTTGCTTTTACTTCTAATAACGGTGTTGCATTTTGTAATGCTTTTTCAAATATTTCTAACGGTTTTTCGTTAGTTCTTTCTTGTATTCTTTCTAATGTTGTATAGAATATTCTTTCTGCTAAAGATTTTTTACCTCTTCTCATTATTCTGTTAATGAATTTTGAGATATCTACACTGTTATAGATTGGATCCATAGGAGGGATTCTTTTAGCCGGTTTTGATCTTCTTGACATTATTTACCTCCTTTTTTGGCACGTTTTGCACCATATTTTGATCTTGATTGATTTCTGTTTGCTACACCTGCTGTATCAAGTGTTCCTCTGATTATGTGATATCTTACACCAGGTAAGTCTTTTACCCTGCCGCCTCTTATTAACACTACACTGTGTTCTTGTAAGTTGTGGCCGATTCCCGGAATATATGATGTTACTTCAAATCCGTTTGTTAATCTTACACGGGCTACTTTTCTCATTGCTGAGTTCGGTTTTTTCGGTGTTGTTGTATATACTCTTGTACATACTCCTCTTCTTTGAGGACATGACATTAGTGCCGGTGATTTTGTTTTGTCAGTTAATTTCTTACGTTCTTGACGTACTAACTGGTTAATTGTTGGCATAATTTCTCCTTATATATTTCTTTCTATTTATTAACAGCGTAAATTCAGCACAAATTTTTCAGCTATTATTATCTGTATATCTATTCAACATCAATTGATTTTTATTGTCAACACTTTTGTTAAGAAGTTTTAGCCTATTTTTATTAAAACTTTTTCTTATTTTCTTTATTACAAATTAGTTACAATGCTTTTTAATCTTTTTTATATGCTATTATTTTATTCGGAGATTATTTTTATGTTTAACAGAAAATGCAAAATTACTTATATCGCACACGGTTCTACAATTTTTACTGATAATCATAAGCTTTCTGACGGATACCAGTATCCTCCTATTAATAAAAGCGGCGAAGAGCAGATGTATAAGCTTGTGGAATTTATTAAAAACCGTGGTGTTAAAAATGATAAAATAATTTCAGGCCCTTCTCTATGTACTGTTCAGAGTGCTGAAATTATTGCTGAAGAGTTAAAAAAAGATTTTGTTATTGATGAGGGGTTATTGCCTAGAAATTACGGTGATTGGGATGGATTAACTTTTGAGCAGATTAAGAAAAAATATCCTGATTTTTCGGGCAAATCTCCTGTTCAAATTCTTCTCGATACTCCGCAAAACGGTGAAACGCTTTCAGATTTTAATAAGCGTATAAAACTTTGTATTGATAATATTATTGAAAATAATATTGATAAGAGGCTAATTGTTATTACTCATCCTGTAATTATCAGAGCAGTTATTTGTTTTGCTCTTAATATTCCTGTTGAGGAGCAGTATAATATTTACATTAAAACGGGCAGTGCCAGTCAAATTTCTTATTTTAAGGACAGTTCCCTTTTAAAATATTCTAATTTTGTACCGTTAATCTAGTATTTGTGTGAGGACGGTCAGATGTTATTTTTAATTTCTTTTTTATTAGTATTCTCTTCAAGTTATTTTGCGGCATCTGTCCTTACTAAAAAAACTTACGAGCATTTTGCATATTTTTTATTAATTTCGTTTGCTCAAATTATTTTAACTTTTGAGTTATTATCTTTGTTTTCAGCTATAAATGTTTGGAATGTTTTGGGTATTAATTTATTATTTTGGATTGGTTCGCTTCTCTGTTGGCTGAAACGTGGAAAACCTTTATTTTTACCGGAAATAGGTTCTTTTTTTAGAAAATATTTTAATATCTGCAAACTTGATAAAAGTTTTATTGTTTTAGGAATTTGTTTTTTTATATTTATTTCAGGAGCATTATTTTTAAATTTTGTGATGCCTATTACAAATGCCGATGCTGTTGATTACCATGTTTCAAGAAGTATGTTTTATATTTTGAACGGGTCTTTAAACCACTTTGATACGGCTGATTTACGACTTTTAGCTTTTCCGTTTAATTCTGAAATTATTTATTCCTGGATTTTGCTGTTATTAAAAAAAGAGGCTTTTCTGGGGTTTTTATCATTTTTCGGATATTGTCTAAGCATTGCTTCTGTATATAAAATGATGAAACTTTTGGGTTTTTCTTCCCGAAAAGTCCTTTGGGCTATTTTTGTTGTATCGTCTCTTGCTTCTGTTATTGTTCAGGTTTCGAGTACGGAAACTGATATTTTAATTTCCTCTCTTATACTTGCATCTATAGTTTTGTTTTGGATATCTTTTAAGGAAAATAGTTTTGTAAATTTATTTTTTGCTTCACTTTCTTATGCTATTGCCGTTGGTACTAAAACTACGGCTATTGTTGCTATTCCTGCCGTTATTTTTATTATGGGTTTTATTTGTTTTAAGAATAAAAATTATAAAAATTTCGGATATTTTTCTCTGTTTTTTGTTTTAAATTTTTTAATTTTTTCTTCGTATTCTTACATTCTAAATTTTGTTGATTTCGGAAACTTTATGGGTACGAAAGCTTCGTTTGTTGCTCATAAAAATTTCTTCGGAATAAGGGGCATGATTGCTAATTTTATTCGTCATTTATTTTTGTTTATTGATTTTTCGGGATTTAAGTGGGGCGAGTATATAGGAAAAAATATTTTGGATTTAAAACTTTCTATTTTAAGTTTTCTTCACCTGTCTGACATTCCTGACGGTATCTATAATAATCCTATAAGTACTTATACTTTTAACGGAACTCTGATAGAACCTCATATGAGTTTTGGGATTTTGGGATTTTTAATTGTTATTCCTTGTATGATTTATTCGATAGTTGTTTCATTTTTTTCTAAAAATTTTAAACAAAAATTTCCGGCTGTTTTATCAATTTCATTTATTGTATTTATATTAACCTTATCTTACCTTATTTCTTTTATGAACTTTAATTGTAGATTTTTGGCAATGTTTGTAATGATTGTTTCGCCGATTTTTGTTTATTCTTATTTTAAGAAAGAAAATTTGTTAAAGGTTTTGGCTGTATTATGCATGATTTATTATATGGTATTGGTTTCGTCTCATTTATGGGCAAGACCATGGTGGCTTTATGCAAAAAAGATTTTTTATGAAAATTATTCTTTTTCCGACGTGAGATTGCAGGCTAAGTGTTCAAATGCCTACAAAAATAAGGGTGAAATAATCGACCCGTTTTGTGATTTTTGGTTTAAGGTCAGAGATAGCAAAACTTTTTACGGCAAAAAAATTCTCTATTTCCCCAGTTCATCAACTAACAATTTTATTACAAGCAGTTTAAATTATTTTTATAATGTTGATATTGACACAGGGCTTATTTACAAAATAGAAAATTACGATTTGAGCAAATATGATTATCTTATTTTTTATGGTAAGTCTCAGTATGCAACGTTGTTTTTTGATAAAAATCTTGAAACTGATTATAATATTTCAGATTATCATATTGACTTAGAGAAAAAAGCTCCGTATTACTGTTTCTATTTTACACGTAAAGGGCTTATAAACTCTTCTGCAAATGATTTTAGTAATTTAAAAGACTATCCGTTCAGTATTGAATGCATAGTTGATTTGAACTATTTGAAATCAAGACAGTTTGATTTTCTGGCAAAATATGTGTCTCCATCGAAAGATAAGAACAGCGAAATTGAGTATTTTGTTTATAAAAATATGGCGAAATAGTTTTGATAAAAGGTTATCAAGCTTAGCATCTGCCGTAAATATCAGAATATCTTATGATGTCTTCTTCCAAAAGAATATCACCCATTTGAACTTCTATAATTTCTAAATCTTCATCAAACGGATTTTGTAGTGAATGAATTGCTTTTAGAGGGATATCTATACTTTGTCCTTTTTCCAGAATATGTTCATTATTATCCAGAACAACTTTTGCTTTGCCTTTTATGACTGTCCAATGTTCTGCTCTGTGGTTATGAGATTGGATTGAAAGAGCCTGTTTTGGATTTACAAGAATTCTTTTTACAAGATATCCTTTGTTTTCGCAGATATTTGTATAAAAACCCCATGGTCTGTATACGGTTTTGTGACATTTTACAGTTGGATTTTCTTTTGATTTCAGGCTTTCAAAAATATCTTTAACTTTTTGAGTTTCATCTTTGCTGCTAACAAGTACGGCATCCGGAGTTTCTATTATTATTGTGTTTTCAATTCCTGATGCACATACAAGTTTTGAGGTTGAGTATATCATTGAATTTTTGCAGTCTTTTAGTTCTGCTTGTCCATAAACAACGTTATTGTTGTCATCTTTTGGGCTTATATCATATATCGTTTTAAAGTTTCCAACATCTGACCAGCCGCAGTCAAGTTTTACCATTTTTATTTTATCAGTTTTTTCCATAACTGCGTAGTCTATGGAAATATTTGGCATTTTCTCGAAAGCTGTTACATCCGCTTTATTTGAGTTAAATTCGATATCTTCCAGAATTTCATAAATATCAGGGGCATATTTTTTTAATTCTTCAAAAAGTGTTGAGGCTTTGAATACAAAAATTCCTCCATTCCAAAAATAATTACCGTCTTCAAGATATTTTACGGCAGTTTCTTTATTTGGTTTTTCAACAAACTTTTCTACTTCATTGCCGTTTGCTTTAATATAGCCAAAACCTGTTTCAGGATAAGCCGGTGTTATACCGAATGTTACGATATAACCATCTTTAGTAAAGTTTTCTGCTTCTTTTACGGCATTTTTAAAGGCTTCTAAATCTTTTATATAGTGGTCTGACGGCATTACAATTATGACAGGGTCTTCAGAAGTTTGTTGTTTTATGTATTTTGTTCCCATCGCTATTGCGGGAGCTGTGTTTTTACCTACAGGTTCTGTTACGGCTTTTGGAGTTTCCGTATAAATTTTAAGCTGTCTTAACACGTCGGAAAGATATTTTTCTCCTGTTACGGCATATATATTGTCTGACGGAATAAAAGATTGCAATCGTTTGTAGTTAGATTGCAGCAGGCTTATATCTTCTGTTAATGTTAATAGTTGTTTTGGAAATTGTTCTCTTGATAATGGCCACAATCTGCTTCCGCATCCGCCGCATAATAAAATACCGTACATATTTTTGTCCTCTTTTTTGTTTTTTATCATTATAACAAAAAAATATTAATTTTATTCTTCTTTTTACTTGCTAAAGAATAACTGACTGTTTATGTAGGATAGAGTGAGCAAACTTACCTGAAAATTCTTTAATCTGTAATTGAAGGTAATTATGTCTTTAGGTAAATTAATGTATAAAAAACTTAATATGGAAAATTTGATTGTTCTTGCTCAGCAGAATGATTTAAAAGCTTTGGAAGAAATAATTAAGCGTGAACAAAAACATATTTATGTTACGTTTTTATACCTTTGCAAAAACGAGGAAAAAGTTCCTGATTTAACTCAGGAGGCTTTGTTTCGAATGGCTAATAATATTAATAATTTAAGAAAACCAAAGACATTTAAAAGCTGGCTTAATCATATTGTTATGAATTTATTTTATGACGATTTAAGAAAATGTGCGAGAGGCAATAATACCGTATCTTATGATAAAACCTCAAATGATGATTATGCTTCAAATCCTGCTTTAGAAATTCCTGACAAACATGCAAAACCTCTTGAAAATTGTTTGTCATGTGAATTGGAAAATATCATAAAAAATGAAATTCTTAATCTTCCTGAGCATTTCAGAGTTCCGATAGTGTTGAGAGAATTTCAGGGGTTTTCTTACGACGAAATTGCAAAATCTACAAACACTAATGTCGGAACGGTTAAATCTCGTATTGCTCGTGCTCGTTTAAAGTTGAAAGAAAATCTTAAAAGCTATATTAACAAAGGAGTCTAAAATGCATTTATCTTGTTCTCAAATAGGTTCTTTATTGACTTTTTATATAAACGGTAAGTTAAACTATCCGATTAGTGAAATGGTTCAGGAACATCTTGAAGAATGTTCTTCTTGTCAGGAGAAGTATCAAGCTTTATTGAACATAAAGCTAAAATTTGTCAAGGCTAAAGAATACCTGGATAGTATTAATTTTGCCGAAGAATTGGCTGAAGACTGTCCAAAATCCTTTGAACAGGAAGAGGATTACGCTCTTGTTCAAAATCTTTCCGCATATAGTGACAATGAATTATCGGATGATGAAAGTTTAAAGCTGAAAAAATATGTTATAACAAATCTTTCTGCCAGACGTGCACTTGAAGAAATCTATGATTTACGAACAATGTTAAAAAGTTCTTTTAATAAGTCTGAAATTCAGTTAAAAGAGGATTATGCGAAGAGTGTTTTAACTAAACTGAATATTGACGAAGAAATCAGACGAGGCGGTTCACGTTTAAAAGTGGCATCCGTACTTATCTTTGTACTGACGTCTTTTACCGTTGGGCTAATATATCTAATAACTAATATGCTGGTTTAATCCTCTTAGTTTTGTGATTTAGTTTAAGAACAAAAATACTGCCGCCGCTATAAACATTGCAGGCCCGAATGGAAGAATTATTGCTTCCGATGCGGATTTTATATTTCGTGTAACTTGTCTTACGCAGTACAATCCAGATATAACTACAAGTAATATTCCTATATATAATATAATAATGTTTATATCTGTTTTTAGGCTCAATATTTTATATACGGCTGCAATAAGTAAAAATAAAACTAAGGATATTAAAGTTTTGAAATTTTTAGATTTGTATAATTTAAATAAATACAAAGGCATAGTTATTACGGCTTGGACAATAAGAGATAAAATCAATACCAAAAGCAGCGGAGCCCATCCGAAAATCACTCCCAGTGCCCCTGCTATATAAGTATCACCTATTCCGAAAGCCCTTGATTTTACAAATAAATACCCTATTGAGGCAAATATTTCCATAATCAATATTCCCTCTAAAAGCCCTAAGACTGAGTTTAATAAATTGTGATTAATCAGGCTGAATATGAGCCCCGCACCTGCAAGAATAAAAGCATGCATATCAAATATTATTTTTTCTCTTAAGTCAGTTACTGTCATTACAACGAATAATGAAAAAATAACAAGCATTAAAAGCATGTTTATTGTTAAACCGAATTTAAAAAATACAGCCGTAAATAATATTCCCGTAATAAGTTCAACTGCAAAATACTGCGGACTAATCTTTTCATGACAAAAATAACACTTCCCTCTCAAAATTAAATACGATAGTAAAGGAATATTATGCCACCATTTTAGAGCATGTTGGCATTTCGGACACTTTGACGGAGGAAATACTATTGATTCTCCCGATAATCCTCTGAGTATTACAACGTTTAAAAAACTTCCTATGCACAACCCGATTATAAATACCCAAAATGCTATATAAAGTGTTAAAATGTCAGGCATGTTATCAATTTCTTTCGTAATCAGAGCTTGTAATTATTTCATACATTGCCGCAAGTGCCTTTTTTAATCTTCGTGAAACCTGCATTTGCGAAATATTTAATTTTTCTGCGATTTGTCTTTGATTTAAATCTTCATAATAGTTTAATTCAATAACAGACTTCAATTCAGGCTGTAATTTCTCAATCGCTTTAGAAAGCATGATTTTTTCTTCATAAGAATTTAAAAACTCCTGATAATCTCCGGCCGGAATTTTATCTGCTAAAGACATGTTATCATCATCAATGTTATTTATCGTTTGGTCAAGAGAAATTGTGCTTTTTCTTCTGTCAACCTCAATTGCAATATTAACTTTT
The DNA here is from genome assembly GCA_017478515.1 of bacterium. Taxonomy (GTDB): domain Bacteria; phylum Cyanobacteriota; class Vampirovibrionia; order Gastranaerophilales; family Gastranaerophilaceae; genus UBA791. The sequence goes on along the minus strand of JAFVDH010000005.1, from coordinate 51,695 downwards.
TGAACAGATACATCCATTGCTTTTGCAACTTCTTCCGTTGTAGGCTCATCGCCTGATGTTTCAATAAGCTGTTTTATATAATTGTTTATTCTGAATGAAAGCTCTTGAATTTCTCTCGGGGCTTTAATCATAGAGGCTTTATCTCTTAAATAATGTCTTATTTCTCCTGTTATTAAGTAGCTTGCATAAGTCTTGAATTTAGTAGAAATTTCCGGATTATAAAACTCTATAGCCTTAATTAATCCGAGAGATCCAACCTGAATTAAATCATCAACAGGGTCAGTCGAACGTCTTGCCAGCGAACAAGCTATTTTTTTTACCAATGGCATTGTTGCTACAACTATTAAATTTTGAAGTTGTTTCTTTTGCTTTTCGCTATCAGTTTGCTTATATGCAATAAGCCATTCATTTACCTGTGCAAAATTATCTTCTGCTTTGTTCTCCAATATTAACTCCTCTACTTATTTATATACTATCATATCGGTTCGTAATATAAAAATTGTAACAAATTGTTAAAAAATCTTAATGTTTTCGACATGACCTATCAAAAAAAAATTTGTTCAAACCTTTTAGAACATGTGTAGGTAAAAATTTAGTGTATTCATGTAATTGAAGTTAAAAATCCACAATTCACAAAACATCAATTATCAAATAATATATAGGTAGGAGTGTTAAATGAATATTAGTAAAATCAACAGTTCAGCAGTAGTTGCACCAAAATCGGAAGTCAAAGTCCGTAATGCACAACCAAAATTAACTTATGCAACAGATAGTGTAGAATTATCAAAGAAAGCATCACCAATTTCGTTAAAGAGAGAAGGAAATGCTTTACATGTGTCATTTACAGGAAAACTTCAAAATCCGATGGAAACGAAAGCAAATGAAGATGCTCCAGCTATTCAATTCCGTGTAAGAGGCGTATCGAAACACCAAGCAGGTACTGAAGGTGCTTCAGCAACAGCTGTGGATGATTCAGTTGTTCAATTAGCAAACAGCAACTGGAAAGAAGGCGATGTATTAAGAGCAAAAGAAGTTAAGACTCGTAGTGGTAAATCATTAGAATTAAGCCATCCTAAATTCGGTGCTGTTGGTTCTGTACCGGAAGAAATGGCACAATTTATAATGCCTATTATTGCTAAGAAACCTTCTGATTATAGATTTGAATTATCAAATGTAATCGCAGGTACTTCGAAAGGTGCTCCTACAATTGGTTTAAGAGCTTCATTAAAATATGTTGGGGAAAATAAAGCAGAAGCAGCAAAAGCTGCAGATGCATTTAATACATTATTAAATTCAGATGATCCAAAAATTTCAAAAGCAGTAATGGTTTATCAACCTGAAAAATCACCACAACAAGTTTTGGAAAGAATTTTTGATGTAGAAGGTAAAGAAAATGGTTTAGGCAGAGTAAGAGAAATCAAAGATGCTATAACAAATATTTCAAATGAAATTAACAATCCTGAAAATAAGAAAATTTTAATCTTGGGTCACTGTAAACCTGACGGCGATACATTAGGTTCTGTTATCGCTATGAAAGAAGCGTTAAAAGCAGCGTTTCCAGACAGAGAAATTGATTGTGCGGTAGACGATAAAATTCCTGGTTTGTTCCGTGACAAAATGCCTGGTATAGAAGATGTAAAACGTCCTTACAATCCTGAAAAAATTGAAACTTTAGAAAAGAATTTAGGCGTTTTAAAAGCTTTAAATACAGAAACTGCTAAAGAACAATCAAAAGTATTAGAAAGAGATTTAGCTGAATTAAAAGATCCAAACAACTTATTTGATGCAAATCCTTTACAAGGTAAAGAAAAGAAAAAATATGACCTTGTAATGACAATGGACGTTCCTACTCCAACAAGATTCTCAGGTGCATTTAAAGATTATATTGAAGGTAGTAAAAAACAAATTTATATAGACCACCATCCTCACAGAATTACTGAATGGCAAAATGCTAAATCTGAAACAGGTTTAGATATGGATAAAATTCATAAAAATGGATTAGCGTTAGTATGTGATGCAGTACCTGCTGCAACTCAATTAGTAACAATCGTAGCTGATAAAGCAGGTGTTTTAGGAAAAATGTTTGAAAAAGGTGGTCAAGCAGCTAAGAACTTTGTAGCAAGCGTGATTACAGGTACTTCAACAGATACAGGTTCATTCACAAGAACAGCAAACTTGTTACCTCATCACTCAGCAATGCCTGTTCAACAAAGACCGAACTTCTTCCCTGAAGGTATGTCTACTTGGTTAACAAATCAATTATCAAAAACTGATAAATCAGTAGATAAAAAATGGTTACGTGAAAATATTGCATACGATGTTCCTGATAGAGCATTAAGCGGAACAAGTGTAAACGGTAAAGCTTCTCCTCGTGACAAAATGTTAAACTATGCTGTTGAAGGCAGAAAAATGTCTCCTGAATTAGGCTTAGGTATAATTGAAGTTGATTATGATCAAATGTATGATGTATTTAACTCTTCATTACAACAAGATCCTGATATCACTTTATTAGATGTTCAAAACGGTTTCAAATACTCAGAAGCTTTGGGTGCATTAAAATCTGATCCATCAGAAGTTTCTCAAAAATTAGCTCCTGGTCAAAAACCAAGTACTTTAACAGAAAAAGCTACTCAAACATATACAGGCCCTTATGATGCAGACAGAATTGCAATCTTAGTTATTCAAGATAAGAAAGAAAACTTTATTACAGAAAACTCAGATGTTGCTAAAATGAATGGATTAAGATTATCATTCAGATCATCAGCAATGAGCAACCACGCAGAATTGTTGGCTAACTTGTTCGGTGGTGGCGGACACGGCGGTGCATCAGGCGGCAGAGTTGACTTACCGGGTGTTGAAATTGATACTCCGTTAGTAGTTAAAATTAACGGTAAAGTTGAAGAAGATACTGCAAAAGTATACGAAGAATTAACAAGAAATTATAACATAATGAAAGATAATAACATTCCTGCCGATCAAAGAGCAGGTAAATGCAAAAAAATCGAAATTGCATTAGCAGAAGATGGTCAAAAAGGTAGAACAACTTCTGAAATTATCAAAGATGTTGTAAAAGAAATCAGAAAAGGCCAACCTGCAACAAATTCTACAACAAATACAAAAGGTTCAAGAGGACCTAAAGGACACGGTCATAACGATAACCAAGTTCAAGGAAATCACAAACCACACGGCGGTAAAAAACCTCACGGACACAAAGGTGGTAGAAGATTATACGAAGTAGCGTAGGTGAAAATATTACGGCAACGTAGGTTAATAAAAAATATTTAGGTAAATTGTAAGGGAAACTTTTTTAAAGTTTCCCTTTTTTTTTTTTTTTACAAATGTTAATATTTGCCTGAATAATAAGCAATTATTGCGATAGCATGTCCTTTATTAATATATATATTTGGAGGCGTGTGTAGTGAAAGTTTTACCTTTATCAATTAATAATACTGTTCCTAATGTTAGAGAAGCTAAATATCAACCGGTTTACAGATTTAACGAAATCAAAGATACAGCAACTTTTTCGACAAAAAACGATAAAATAATTGATATTAATCGTGCCGGTAAAAACTTACACGTATCTTTTACAGGTCAATTTAAAAACCCTGTTGTTAAAGAAGTTCCTGCGGTTAACTTCAAACTTTCAGGCGTTATGGCTCACCAAAAAGGTACAGCAGGCGGAAGAAAAGATTCAATTGATGATTCAGTTGTTCAATTAGCTAACAGCAATTGGAAAGAAGGTAAAGAATTTGATTATTCAATCGATATAGTTGAAAACGAAAAAGACGGTAAGATTTATAAAAATAAAGTTTTAAGTATCAATGATAAAGAATTTGGAAAATTAGGTGAAGTTCCGTCAACTTTAACAAACAGATTTGCAAAATTAATAGAATCTAATCCTGCTGAAAAAGATAATTTTAAATTTGAATTAACAAATGTAAACGGTGGTGTTAACAGTGCGTTCCCTACAGTAGGTGTAGAAGTTGCTTTTAAATATGTTGGTAATAATGATGCTGTTAAGCAACAAACAAAAGATTTATTTACAGGTTTAATCGATTCTGACAAAAAAACATTGGCATCAACTGTTTCTGTATACGAAGAACCAACTTCTCCAAAAGAAGTTTTAGAAAGAATTTTTGATATTGAGGGTCAAAAGAAAGGTTTAGGCAGAGTAAGAGAAATTAAAACTGCAATTGATACTATTTCAAAAGAAATTAACGACCCAAAAAATAAAAATATTTTAGTTTTAGGCCACTGTAAACCTGATGGCGATACAGTCGGCTGCGTATTAGGTATGCAAGCTGCTATTAAAGGTGCTTTCCCTGAAAGAAATGTTGATATGGCAATTGATGACGAAATTCCTAACAATTTCTCAAAATTACCTGGTGTTGATAATATAAAAAGACCTTATAACGGTTTTGCTGTATACCAAATTGAAAAGAACGTAGAATTATTGAAACGCAGCAACAGTGATGCTGCAAAAGCTCAAATTGAAAAATTAGAAAAAGAGGCAGAAAGATTAAAAGACCCGTCAAAAACATTTGATGCAGGTGCGATTGACGGAAAAGCAAAAAAATATGATTTAGTAATTATGCTTGATACTCCAATTCCGGGAAGAACAAGTAAAAACTTCAAAAAATATTTTGAAACCGCAGATAAAACAATCTTTATCGACCACCACCCTCACAGAGCAAGTGAATGGACTGCTGAATCTAAAAAATTAGGTTTAGATTTGGAAAAAGTTAAAAAAGATAATTTATTCTTAGTAGCAGATACCGTTCCTGCAGCAACTCAAATTGTTACAGCATTAGCTGATAAAGCAGGATTATTAGGTAAAATGTTCCAAAATTCTGTTGACTACGCAAAGCAATTTGTAGCAGGTATTTCGGCAGGTACATTGACTGATACTTGCAGATTTGAAAAAGTTGCATCTCATGATGCAAAAGATTATGCAAAACCTGTAACTCAAAGACCAACTTACAAACCTGAGGGCATGACAAAATGGTTATATGATCAATTGGAAAAAGCAGGCGGTGGTGAAATTGATAAACAATGGATGAGATTGAACCTTGACTATGAATTACCAAATGTAAGAGTTAAAAATGCAGATGGTACTTATACAAAAGGTGCAAGAGATTTAGTTCTTGAAAAATCAGTACAAAATAGAATCATGGATGCTGATTTAGGTGTTGGAATGATTACTGTAAGCTATGATGATTTACAAGAAGTGTTAGCAGAAGCTAAAAAAGCTGATGAAAAAGTTCAATTTAACGATGTATACTCTGCATTCAAAGGTTCGCAAGCAATGGCATCATTGAAAATGCCTGGCAGTGTTAAAGAAAATACAGAGGGTATGTCTGCAAAAGCTTTAGCTTATTCAACATACAAATCACCTTATGATTATGACAGATTGGCTGTTTTAATCACTCAAAATCAAAAACAAGGTGAATTGAACTCAAATTCTCAAATAGCAGATAAAAATTCATACAGTTTCTCATTCCGTTCAAGCGGTCAATCTAACTTAGCTCAAATTGCTGCAACATTATTTGGCGGTGGAGGACATTCTCAAGCTGCAGGTGGCGGAATTTCTATGAAAGATTTGACTTTAGAAACTCCTTTGAAAGTTATGATTAACGGTAAAGAAGAAAAAGACTTTGCTAAAGTTTTTGCTAAAGTAAACGACATTATTGCTAAAAAAGCTGACAGTTCAGAAATTAAGATTGAAAAAGCAGAAAAAGACGGAAAATCAATTCCTGAATTAATTAAGTCAATTACAGCAGAATTAAGAAAAACTCAAGAGGCAAAACCTGTATTGACAGCAGAACAAAAAGCTGCAGCAAAAGCAGAAAAAGACGCAAAAGCAGCTGCATAATAAAAATAAATTTAGATAAAAAGAGGGCGAAGCCTTTGGCTTCGCCCTCTGCTTATCCTTTATATGGATGATTTTTTGCATTTTTATTAAAGCAAATCAACTATATATATGATGTGAATTTATATATTAATTAGTAAAGTGAGTATAAGCAAGTATTATTTGCAAGGAATGAGGTAAGTTAGTTGAAGAAATTTACATTTAGGCTGCAAACAGTGCTTGATATGCGTAAAAAAGTCTTGGAAGACAAAAGACTTGAAATGGCGAAAGTTATAAAGCGGTTAAATCTTCAAATAGAAAAGCTTGAAGAACTTAAAGAAAGACAAGAAAAACTTACAGAAGAACTTAACGGTATTTATGACTCAGATGAAATAGATATTGGAGGAATGCAAACATATAAAAGTTTTATTTCAAAATTATTCGGAGACATAAAATCTCAAGAAAAGGTAATAAATGATTGGAAAAAACTTTTACACGTAAAGCAATTAGAGGTTAACGAGGCATTAAAGCAAGTAAAGATTTTAGAAAAGCTAAAAGAAAAAGAAGAAAAGAAGTTTAATGACCACATTAACTATCTGGAAGAAAAAGAAGCAGACGATTTAACGACTACCAGATATCAGGCTAAATTTAATTAGCGGGGAAAACGAGGAAAATGACACAAAATTTATTGGATACAACTACAGTATTATTAAATTCGACAAAATCAGACCTTAATTTAGGTTCAACTACAAAAAATTATACAGAAACTTTCTCTAACGGAAAAAGTTTTAATGATATTCTTTCAAATGCAAACAGCAATTATATTAAAGATAACAAAACCTCTTTAAATAATTCAAATTTAAATAAAAACAATAACAATAATACGAATGCTTTTGGCGGTAATAAGAATTCTCAAAATCTAAACAGTTCAAAAAATTCCGTAACAGAGCAAAGTTCTGTTTCTCCTAAAAACGGTGCTGATAAAATAAATCAAAATAAACAAAGTTCATCAAACCAAGAAAAAATAGTTTCATCTGATAACAGTAATGTAAATAAAATATCGATGAATGAGTCAGAAACAAGGACTTCTAAAGTGAATAGTATTTCGGAAACTGACAATAAAACTTCAATAGATAGTGATATAACTGTTCTTGATGAAACCGGTGCTGATATGATTGGTTTGGCAACTACGGCAATTCTTGACACTTTTGAAGATAATACGGATAGTTTTGTTGATGTAAATGCTTTAAATCAAATGCTTTTCGATGAAGATTTACAAGAAGAGTCTGCACAGGCTGATTTTTATATTAACGCATTTTATCAATCAACTCTTGATTCTTTAAATGAGTCTGAAATAAATATTCAAGATGTTGATTTAAATTCTCAACTGTTGGCTGATACTGCAAGTTTGACTTCTCTTGCAGAAGATACAACTTTGGTTTCAACAAATGAATTGTTTAATGATTTGTCTGAAGAAACATCTACCACTGTTGAAACGGTTGATATAGGCTTGAGTTCAATTGAAAAAATTAATCAGTCATCAACTGTGGTAAAACAGTCAGAAGTGAATAATTCTACAGAAAATACCGATTTGAAAGATAAGATTTTAACTTCTTCTCAAAAACATCAGGGCTTAAAAGATGTTTCAAAAACACAAGATGCATTCTCAAATTCGGAAGAAGTTCAAACTTCTTCGGCAGATTTGAACGGTGTTGAAGTAGATACGTTTACAAATGAAGATAATAACTTGAATAATGATATTTTGGTTAATGTTAGTGATGATGTTATGCAGCAAGAAGTTCAGCCTGTTGTTAACGAACAAAATAAAAATAAATTGAGTTTTAGAGAAGTAATGGAAAAGGCAGGGCTTGATGAGGCTAAGCTTGAGGCTCTAAATCTTAATGTAACAAGTGCCGGCAGCGAAGAGAATGAATTTGGTGGAAATTTAGGTCAAGGTTCTGCACAAGATGATATAGCAAGACTTTCTCTTGAAACTCAAGGTAAAAAAGATTTGATTTCAACTCAAAATAAAGACTTTTCAAAAATTGTTGACACAAAACAAACTCTTGAAGAACAGCCTAAAGAAATTTCAAAAAATGATATTTTGGCACAAGTAAATAACAAGATGCAGGCTCAAAATATCAATGGAACAAAAAAGATTACATTACAACTAACCCCTGAAAGTTTGGGCAAAATAACAATCGAAATTATGAAAGGTAAAGATGGTTTGCAGGCGAAAATGTTGACGGACAATTATCAAGTAAAAGAAATGTTAGACAAAAATATTGACGGTCTTAAATCAACATTATCAAATCAAGGTATAACAGTAAATAACGTAAGTGTAAAAGTATCATCTGCAAGTGAAAGCTCATCGGAATTCTCATTTGGAAGAGATAACTCTAACGGAGAAAGTTCTCAGCAGCAAAACTTTGCAGGAACAGGAGAAAGAAAAGGAGAAAATAATTCTCATTACTCAAAAGCATCAGCTCCTGAAACAGATATGACAGAAGACGAAACGCTTGCGATAAATTCGGCAAATGAAAATACAATACAAGGAACAGAAATTTCGGGAGATATACTTTCGAATTCTGAAACCGAAAAAATATTAGCCGGAACGGGAAATGTGGACATAGAAGTATAAAATATATACGGAGGAGAAAATGGCAACAGCAGTACAAAGTCAAGTGGCAATGCTAAAAAACCAAACAGCAATGCAGCAGGCAGCAAATTCAAAAACAGGTTCAACAGATATAACAGATAAGAATATGTTCTTACAACTAATGTTAAAAGAAATGGAATACCAAGACCCTACAGAACCTGTATCCAATCAGGAATGGCTTGCACAAATGGCACAATATTCGTCATTGGAAGCTGCACAAAATACAACAAGTGCAATTGAAACTTTATCAGGGCTTGTAGAATCATTATCAGATGCATACGCATCTTCTGCAAATATATCTCAAACTCTAAGCCTTCTTGGTAAAGAGGTAACAGTAATGGATCCGTCTGACAGCACAGGAGAAACAACAATAACAGGAACTGTAGATGAAGCTTCGTTTGAGTCAGGTTCGGGAACGATAAAAGTGAACGGTAAAAGCTATCCGATAGCGTACATTAAATCGGTTAAAAATTAAAATAAGAATTAAAAAATAAAGCTATCGAATAAATATAAAAATATAAAAACAAGCAAACAGACATAGAGGAGGAAAAATGTCGCAAGCACTATATACATCAATGAGTGGTATTAATGCCGCAACAACAGCAATAAGCGTTGTTTCAAATAACGTAGCAAACATTAATACTACTGCATTTAAAGCTGCTGATACAAGGTTTGAAAATCTGTTTTCAAAAACTTATACAACAGGTAACTCTCCTACTAAAACAACAGGTGGTATAAACCCTAAGCAAGTTGGTCTTGGTGTTCAAGTGGGAAGTATTGTAAGAAACTTTACTGAAGGCACATATCTTTCAACCGGCAGAACAGAAGATTTGATGATTTCTGGGAATGGTTACTTTACTGTAATGGATTCATACGGACAAATATACTATACAAGAGATGGTGCATTTACACTTGATGCTGATGGAAATATGGTTACTCAAACAGGTATGTATGTTTTAGGTGCTGCACAGATTTATAATACATCTGCTTCTCAGTCAATTATTAATGTGCCTCAAACAATAAAGGTAACAACTCCTGGTAATGAAAAACTTGGTGCAACTTCTGTAAATAATTTGAATGATTCGGATATTACGGCAGGAACTTTCTTTATTAAATATACAGATGATACCGTTACAAAAACAGTAAAACTTGAAATAGATGATGAAGATTTAGAAGGTAGTGTTGATAAACTTATAACAAAATTTAATGAAGCTCTTGCAAGAGAGGTATATAATACCGATTCTTCAGGTACTACCCACTATATGAGTGAGCACATTGTTGCTGCCGCAAATAGTGATGGTACAATATCTTTTAAAGCTCAGCCTCAATATACTCAAACTATTGCTAAATCTGTAGAAATTGTTGCTCAAGATACAGGAAAATCTGTAGATTGCTACGAATTTAACGGAGGGGCCTTTTACTGGTCAGGAGTAAGTGGTAGTCCGTTATATAATGCAGATGGTGAAGTTGTTGCTACTTCAGGACAATATTCTGTTGCAAGTGTTTCAGGAACTCCGGGGGTTGATTATGCGATTACATATGGCGGAGCTACTTATAATAACGAAACAGATACTCAAAATGTAAATCCTGCGTTAACATTTACTGCAGGTACATCAAATTTCTTGGAAGCGACAAGAATGGCTTCTGCTGAACAAACAAGTGATGGGTATTATTATTCAAAAGTTTTAGATTATACAGTTAAGATAGAACCTGTTGCGGCATTGAGCGAAGCTGTTAACTTAGAAAGCTATTCCGTTGCAAATGACGGTACAATTGAGGCAACATATTCAAACGGTGATAAATTAACTGTTGAAGCAAATGAAAACGATAATACATTTGAATGGAAATATACAACAGCAACAGGTGTTGTAATTCGTGGTGCGGATAAAATTGATATGAACCCTAATATTGCAGAAACTTCAGGTTTTGTTCTTCAATTAGCAACCGTAACAAATGAAGCTGGTTTAGTTTCAAGAAACCATAACTTATGGACAATCGGCCCTAATACCGGTGAAACAGTTTATGCTGTTGGTGGTGCTATGGGTATGGGACAAATTCAAACAGGCGGTTTAGAGGGCTCTAACGTTGACCTCGCACGTGAACTTTCAAATATGATTATGGCTCAACGTGCTATCCAGGCAAATTCCAGAGTATTCGGTACTTCTGCTGATATCTTGGAAACCCTAACGTACTTAGGCAGCTAATAAATATTAAGAAATATTAAGTTGAGAACAAGTAGAATAGATTATCCCGAAAACCATGTTGCGACATGGTTTTCGGGAAATAAAAAAGGGAGGTAAAAAGCGTAAGAAAATTTATTCTTGTCCTAACATGAAACATATCATATAATTAACATATGTTCATTCAGGACATTTCTTGTAGGAGTAAGTATCCCTTATGATTGAAAAAATAAAAAACAATCTGTTACGAATACAAGAAGAAATCGTACCTTATACCGTGAATATCATTGCAGTTACTAAGTATTATGACAAAGACGTAATGCTGAATGCATATAAAGCAGGCTTAAGACATTTTGGCGAGTCAAGAGCGGTTGAAGCAGTTAAAAAGATTGGCGAACTTCCTAATGATGTTAAGGAAAATTCAACTTTCCATTTTATCGGGCACCTTCAATCCAACAAGGTAAAATTAGTCGTTAATAATTTTGACTATATCCACTCTGTTGATTCTTCAAAAATTGCGAACCTTATTTCTGATGAGGCATTGAAATTAGGTAAGAAACAGAAAGTGTTTTTACAATTAAACAATGCTGAGGAAGAACAAAAATTTGGTTTTAACAAGCAAGAACTTTTAAACGAGTTTAAGTCTATAACCGATTTGGAGGGGTTAGAAGTTTTAGGTCTTATGAATATAGCTCCGCTTACGGAATCTAAAGAAGAACTTGCAAAATTATTTAAAGATGTGAAAGATTTTCAGAAGGAATTAGAAACAAAATTTGATTTTAAGCTAAATGATATTTCAATGGGTATGAGTAATGACTACGATATTGCTGTTGCAAACGGAGCTACATGGGTACGTATAGGTAGAAAATTATTTAGTTAAATCATATTGGAGGACAGATTAGTGGCAATTACAGATGGTATTAGAGGCATTGTAGACTTTTTAACACAAGGAATTGAATCTCGTGACGGAGACGATATCTTTACAGATATGGTTGAAGACGGTGAAGAATATATGACAGAAGATAATTTGGCATTAGCACCTATGCCTGTTAATAATAAAAATAACAGAAAAAACGATTCAAACGTTATTTCTCATCCTAATTTTAGCAGAAGTGCTTATGAAGTAGTTATTGTTGAACCTCATTCTTTCAGCGAAGCAGGTTCTATAGTTCAAAATTTAATCGACAGAAAAACAGTTGTTCTAAACTTACACCTGTTGGATAAAGACCAATCACAAAGAACTATTGACTTTGTTTGCGGTGCGGCTCATGCGTTGAGCGGTAAACCTCAAAAAGTTGGTGATATGGTTTTTGTATTTACTCCTAGCAACGTTACTATGTCAGTTGATACTCAAAGCTCAGGTTCTAAATTCGCTGACATTTGGGGTAAATCTCTATAAGTTTCATATATATTATGATTTGTGATAGTTGGATTTCCGGGGTGCTTTTTAGTGCCCCTTTATTTTTACTTTGATTGTTTCTGTTTTTCAAGTTTTAGTAGTACTTTTTTGTTTAGAAAACTTGCCATATTTAATTATTTATTTCTGTACTATCTATGCAGCTTATTTTTTCTCTAAACGGCTATAATATATTTGCAATTTGAATAAATTTGATTTATCCTTTTATTGATAGAGAATAATGCCGGGTTGGAAATAAAAAACTTACCGGCGGTACAATAAATTAAGGAGAAAAGAAATGGTATCAAAGAATTTTTTATTTACGTCAGAATCAGTAACTGAAGGACACCCAGACAAAGTATGCGACCAAATTTCGGACGCTATTTTAGATGAATTTTTAACAAAAAGCCCGTCGTCCCGTGTAGCTGCCGAAACAACGGTTACAACAGGAATGGCTTTAGTTTGCGGTGAAATTACTTCTGACTGTTATGTCGATATTCCTCAAATAGTCAGAAACACTATTAAAAATATTGGTTATGAGGGTGAAAACGGTGGTGGATTTGATTATAAGACATGTGCTGTTTTAACAAGTATTGATGAGCAGTCTTCTGATATTGCGGGTGGTGTTAATAAAGCTCTTGAAGCAAGAGATAGTCACTCTGTAACATCTTCGAATGAAACTGATGCAATTGGTGCGGGCGACCAGGGCATAATGTTTGGTTATGCTTGTAACGAGACACCTGAATTGATGCCGTTGCCTATTAGTTTGGCTCACAAATTGTCTTACAGATTATCAAGAGTAAGAAAAAAAGGTATTGTTGATTATCTAAGACCGGATGGCAAATCTCAAGTTACTGTTGAATACGTTGATGGTAAGCCGTCAAGAATTCATACGGTTTTAATTTCTACACAGCACGACCCCGTTATCGGAACGGTTAGTGATAATGCTAAAGTTCAGGCCATTATTGAAAAAGATATTAAAGAACACGTTATTGATTACGTATTTAAAAAAGAATCCGTAAAACCTGATGAAAATACAATTATTTTGATAAATCCGTCAGGAAGATTTGTAATTGGCGGGCCTCAAGGTGATGCCGGATTAACAGGAAGAAAAATTATTGTAGATACTTACGGCGGTTATTCAAGACATGGCGGCGGAGCTTTTTCGGGCAAAGACCCTACTAAAGTTGACCGTTCTGCAGCTTATGCGGCCAGATATGTTGCTAAAAATATCGTATCTTCAGGGATTGCTGATAAGTGCGAAGTTGAACTTGCTTATGCTATTGGTGTGGCTGAACCTGTTTCAATTTTTGTTGATACTTTCTCGACAGGTAAAATTTCTGATGATAATATATCTGAAATAGTTAAAAATTTGTTTGATTTAAGACCTGTTGCAATTATTAACAAGTTTGATTTAAGAGGTTTACCTGCTAAAAATGGCGGTAAATTTTATCAAAAACTTGCTGCTTACGGACATATGGGCAGAACAGATATTGCTGTTCCTTGGGAAGAAACAGATATGGCCGAAGATATCAGATTGCAATCTGAAAAGTATGATACTGTATGTATATAATATGATTTTGATGGGGGTGGTTTTTATACCGCCCTCATTTTGTGAGGTAAAATTAGTATGAAAGATTCTGCATTAGAATATTTTAAAAATTGGTATTCTTGTTCTGAAAGTATAGTAAAAGCCGCAGTTGATAAGGGTTATTGCAGCGAAGATTTGGTTAAAGTCGCAACACCGTTTTCAGGCGGAATGTCATCAGGATGTTTATGCGGTGCTGTTGCAGGTGCTCAAATTGTTATCGGGGCTGTTTTCGATAGAGAAGATGCAAGACTTATGGCAAAAGATTTTATTAAACGTTTTACGGCTAATAACAAAGTTACTTGCTGCAGGGTTCTTTCTCATGGTCTTGACCGAGGCTCTGCTGAAAGACGTGAACTTTGCAAAAATTATGTTGCAAATTGTGCTGAAATATTGGAAGATATGATTAAAAATAAAATTTATGTTCAATCTTAATGTGGTGATATATTATGTATAAAAAAAGAGTTTTATTTGTCGGAATTCCTGATATGGCTTATGTTTGCCTTGACGGACTTATAAAAGAGGGTGTTAATATAGTAGGGGTTTTAGGCCCTAAAAAAAGTCATAATACTTACTTTGCTTTCAAGGATTATGTTGTTTCAAGAAAATTGAATTTTATTGAGTATGAGTCTTTAAAAGATGAAAATTTCCTACAAACATTAAGAGATTTAGAACTTGATATTGCAGTTGTTTGTTCGTTTAATTACAAAATTCCGAAAGTTATGCTTGATATACCAAAGGATGGGTTTGTCAACGTACATCCGTCATTGCTTCCGAAATACAGAGGAGGTAATCCTTACAGTGCTGTCATTATGAACAATGAAAAAGAGTCGGGTGTTACTCTTCATTTGATGGATGAGGGGTTTGATACAGGCGATATTTTACTTCAAAAAAAATTCCCTCTTAATACTAACGAAACTATGGGTACTTTGTTTAATAAGACCAATTTTATGGGATTGGAAATGCTTATTGAGGTATTACAAAATTATGAACTTGGAATTTTGAACAGAACTAAACAGCCTGAAGGTGTTTTCCCTGTCGGTAACGGTATTGATGATGAGGATTTGTTTATTGATTTTAATAAAACCCCTGATGAAATTGAGCGTTTTGTAAGGGCTTTAAATCCTTTTTTGAATGCCTCATGTATGTTTAGGGGTATACATGTTAAGGTGTATTGGGTTGAAACGGCTTATGATTTCAAGCCTGCGTCTGTTCCGTTGGGGCATATTGAAAAAATTGAAAATAACAAAATGTTTATCGCTGTTAAAAATGGTTATATAATTCCGACAATGCTTCAATTTGGCAGTTTCTTCGTATGTAATTCAAAGAAATTTATTGAAATTATAAAACCTAATGTCGGAGAAGAATTTATAGGAAAAATATAATTATGGATAAATTAAATTTTTTAACAGCAGGAATTCCTGCAAGTGCAAAAAAATCATCTTACGAAGAGGGTTTAAAAGTACTTGATGAACTTGGTTTGGATGGTTTAGAAGTAGAATTTGTAAGAGGGGTCAGAATTTCTGATGTTAGCAGAGAAGTTTTAATCAAAAATAGTAAAGATTATGTTTTTACGGCTCATGCTCCGTTTTTTATTAATTTAAATGCAAAAGAACAGGATAAAGTCGATGCAAGTATAAGAAGAATTCTTGAAACTGCTGAAGTTACTAATGATTTTGGCGGATACAGCATAGTCTTTCATGCGGCGTATTATTTAGGTGATGACAAAGAAAAAACTTATAACACAGTTAAAGAAAAGCTGGCACTTATTTGCAGTCAGTTGGAAGAAAAAAATAACAAAATTTGGATAAGACCTGAAACAACAGGTAAAGCAACTCAATGGGGTGATTTGGATGAAATTATAAAGATTTCTAATGAATTTGCTCAGGTGCTTCCGTGTGTTGATTTTGCCCACTTGCATGCACGCTCTAACGGAGAATTTAATGCTTATGACGATTTTTGCATGATTTTGGAGCGTATAGGCACTGAGATTGGTTCGTATGCGTTGAATAATTTTCATGCTCACGTTGCGGGTATTGCTTACGGGGCTAAGGGCGAAAAACATCACTTGAATTTTGAAGAAGCTGATATGAATTATAAAGATTTGGCAAGGGCATTTAAGTCATTTGATGTTAAAGGCGTTGTTGTTTGCGAAAGTCCTAACATTGAAGTTGACACAAATATTTTAAAAGAGTATTATAACTCACTGTAGAAAGAGGTTTTTATGATAGACGAGACATCAAAATTTTTTAAGGAAAGAGAATTTAATATAAGATATAGTGAAATGGATTATCATAAGGTTTTGAAACCTTCGGCAATGCTTAATTTTTTGCAGGATTTGGCGACTTTTGCCGCTGATGAGGGCGGGTTTGGCTATAATGAAACCGTTGTTCACAATTTGGGCTGGTTTTTGCTTAAGTATCATATGGAATTTGAGGATTATCCTAAAAATCTCGAAAATCTATTGATTAAAACAGAAGCTAGAGGTTATAATAAACTTTTTGCTTCTCGTGATTTTGAGTTATATAATACTGAGTCAAAGGCTTTGATAGGGCGTGTTATAAGCCAGTGGGCACTTGTTAATATGAGTGACAAATCTATGGCTTCTCCGGCAGAGTGTTTTCCGTTTATGTACAAGGTTGAAAAAAGAGAAGATGATTTGTCGTTTGAAAAAATTCATCCGCTTGAAAGAGTTGATTACTCAGAAGAATTTAAGGTTCGATATGACGATATTGATGTTAATCAGCATGTTAATAATATGAATTATATTGTCTGGGCTTTTGAGGCTTTACCTAAAGAATTTAAGGATAAATATAAAATTAAAACACTTGATATGCTTTATAAAAAGGAAATTCAATACGGAAATATTGTACTTTCTGAAGTTCAAATTGATGAAAATATTGCACGAATTTCTGTAAAAAATAAATCAACAGATGAGGAACTATGCCTTGTTAAGGCTGTATTTACTGACTCTAAATAATAAATTTGTGGCTAATTAAGTTTTGCACGGCTGTAAGTTTATTTCTTCTTTTAGTCGATTTACTTTTTAGCCGTGTTATTTGTACATATTTATTATTATTCTTATTATTTTACACTCATAAACGATTTTAAGCGTCTGCCTGTGTCGCCCTGAAACTGAGTTGAAATCACGTGGATATCTTTGTAATCCAAAGATGTCGAACTTCCTCCGTCAAATGCCATTGCTTTTTCAAAGCCAAAATTTCTGCAAATAAATGCCGCTTCGCTTATTGTTTTGGCATTGTCAGTTGTAAAAATAAGGATATGCAGTTCGTCATTTTTTATTCCGACAATTGTTCGTGCTGTTCTAAAAAGTACTGAGGCTGATTGTCTTATTACTTTTCCGTTTTTTCTTACAATAAAGAATTCTTCTTGCAAATTTTTATCTAAATCGCAAACAGGCAATAATTGAGGCCCTCCCTGTGCAGATGCGATAATTTTGCAATGCTTGCAGACAGGATCTGAATGTCTTGCTATTTGGTATTTATACTTTAGTCCGCATTTTACTATTCTTAATTCCGAACGGTTTAGAATTTTATCCATATATGGAGCAAGCTCTTTATTATTCATTAAATCGCAATTTTTTGTCGGGTCTGCTATTATTTTTTTATTATTAACTATATATGAAATAGTTTTTTTGTTTTTCAGGTCAAAAAATCCTGTATTTATTGTTAATCTTGAGTTGTATTTGTCATGAATTTCTTTATTTGTAATTAACTCATCGCTTTGTACAAATTCAATTTTTTTCTTTATTTTATTTCCGTTTAATACTATGTGATAAAATCCGTCTGTATAGCTGACAGTAATATCTTCTGCAAAGGCTGCAGCCGGTATCAGCATAAATAAAAAGAACAAAATTAGTTTTTTCATAATTATAAATCCTTAGACTTGTAAAAACCTAAAATCGCAAATAAAAATGCAATAGGTGGAATTCCCGCAGTCAGCAGCGGATGAAGAACACCTTTTTCTGCAAGCAAATCGAAAAAAGGCAGTGTTATATAATAAATAAAAATACATCCTATTGCAATGGTAAATCCTATGAGTCTCTGTTCTCTCGGTTTTGAAAATCCAAGAAGCGAACCCATTACTGCTAATAATATGCATACAAACGGATGGAAAAATCTTTGGAAATATTTGTTTAGCATAAATCTGTAATCTTCATCCAAATCTTCCCTTTTTAAAAGTTGGAGATATCTTCTTAATTCTCCGTTTGTGAACTCTCTGTCTCTTTTTACGGAATTTGTAATTAAAATTTCTGCATCATTTGCATCTTCTCCATCAAGTATTTTCATACTTTTAAGTTTTGAAATATCAGTGTAGATTCCGTCAAGGGAAACCTTATATTTAGTAACATCTTTAAGTTCCCAATAATTTGGAAAAGTTTTTCCTGTTTTTGCAATATAAATGTTTGACAATCCGTGTACATCCTGATAAAGTTGTTCGGAAAAATCCAAAACAATTACTTTTTCTAAATCTCCGTTATGGTAACTGGAAACTATTATACTTTGTTGAGGAACATTGTTTTTATCTTTTTTTGTATAAATATACTGGATATTTGGCTTATAAGTGCTCATGTTATTTGATGTTTGTTCTGCAATAGGAATGAGTTTGTCATATGTTATGAAACATAAAACCGTACCTATTAAACTTAGGGCTATAACAGGTACAATTATTCTATTAAAAGATAATCCGATTGCTCTAAATATTGTTAATTCAGAATCTTTGCTAAGTTTATCAAAAGTAAATAAAGTTCCCAGTAAAAGTCCAACTGGAAGAGCTTTTCCTAGAATTTTTGGTAATTCCAAAATCAGTACCAGTACAGCTTCTTTTGGGGTATAAAGACCGCTTATGGTATGTTTTATTGTATTTAAGAGTATTTCCGGAGCTATCCAAACAATCGTGAAAAGTAAAATTGCAACAAATGTTGTAATTAAAAGTTGATTAAAAATGTATTTATCATAGATAGTAAATTTTAATAACTTTTTATTCATTTTACAGTTCAAAATCCTTTCCTAAATAAAATTCTTTTGCAACAGGATCAACGGCAACTTCTTTACTGTTACCTTGAATTTTTATTTTACCGTCAAAAATAATATATGCTCTGTCGGTTATGGACAAAGTAGCTTTAGGGTTGTGGTCTGTAATAAGAACGCCTAAACCTTTATCTTCCGATAATTTTCTTATGTTATCTTTAATTTCACCTATGGCAATAGGGTCAATACCTGTAAATGGTTCGTCAAGCAGGATGAAATCAGGGCTTGCAGCCAATGCTCTTGCAAGTTCAACTCTTCTTCTTTCTCCTCCTGAAAGCTGTATACCTGTATAACTTCTCAATCTGGTCATTCCGAATTCATCAAGAAGTTCTTCAAGTTTACGTTTCTTTTCGTCTTCCGTTAATTTGTTATTCATTTGAAGTACAAGTTTTATATTGTCATCTACGGTTAATTTTCTGAAAATGGATGCTTCTTGCGGTAAATATCCTATTCCGTTGACGGCACGGATATTCATCGGCCAGGATGAAATATCCGTGCCGTTTAATAATACTTGTCCTTTATTAGGTTTTACAAGTCCTACTACCATATAAAAAGTGGTGGTTTTACCTGCTCCGTTCGGTCCTAACAGGCATACAACTTCTCCTTTGTTTACTTCAAATGAGATGTCATTTACTACACTTCTGTCTCCGTATATTTTTACAAGATTTTTTGTTTCTATTTTCATGAAAACCTCTCTTTATTCAAATTTTAGCTAAAAAATATAGAGATTACAATCGTTTATCTTCTACCAATTCTGAAAGCTTGGATGTATCATTTAATATGTATTTATTGGCAATGTCGTAAATTATATCTGCAGGGTATTTCTTCGTGCCCAGATTGAGTAGAATCTTACCTGCTTCATAGTTGTATTCGACAATATTAGGCGTTCTGTTAAATGTAAGTTTATCATAATAGTTTGCAACTGCAATAATTTTGCTTATTTCCGTTGTATTATCAAGGACTATTTCTTTTGGAAAGCCTGTTCCGTCAAATGTAACGTGGTGTTCAAGTGCGGGTCTTGCTATTGCATTTCCGAGTTTAAATATTTCTTTTATGATTTTGTAACCGATAATTACGTGTTTTTCGTATTCTGCCTGCTGAGGAATATACAAAACTTTTTTATATGCGATATTTTGGTCTAGTCTTGTTTTACCTATATCGTGCATTAGCCCGCTCAGAATTGCATCTTTTGTGTCGGCATTTATTTTTGGATTTTTTAGAGTTATAAATCCAGCAATTATTGCAACATTTAATGAATTGCAGTTTTGATATTCGCCAAAAAGCTTTAATTGCGAAAGATGATTTACTAATGATATTTTATCCTGTAATTCGCTTTCTATTATATTCATTAGTTTTATGAATTTTGTTTGTGCTATTGGGTAGTTTCTTACCTCTAATTCTTCCATAATGTCTTTATAGAATTCTTTAAGCGATAATTGCATTTCTGAAGAGAAAATTGATTTTTTATTGATTTTTAAATCTCTTGCTACAGTATAATCATTTACTCTTGCTATTATAGAGCTTGGAATTTCAACTGTTGACGGGATGGAATTTTCTGTTGAGTCAAGTTCTTTTAATATTTCCTTGGAATATTCTAAAGCTTTTTGTTGAGATTGCTTTCTTTTTATGACTAGGGGGTTTTCACGTTCTTTGAGGGATTTTTTTTCAAAATTTTCATCATATATGAGAAATTTTGCCTCTTTTAATTCAAGAATTTTCCCCGGGGTGAGTAAATCTCCTGTATACATCAATATCTGCCCTTTCTCATTATATACGTTAAAAGGCAGTTTTTTGTATTTTATCAGCTCTCTTAAATTCAGCTCTTTCATTGGCTTTATTATATCATGTTTTTTTATAAAAAAAAGCTATGTACTTAGGTGTGCATAGCTAATGATTAGGGATATGTGTATCGTTGTCTCTAAGGAGTATGGTATTATATTAGCAATATGTTACGAAATATAAATCATAATTTTGTATGATTTATTATTTTATTAAATTTTTATAAAGTTTTCTGATTTTATGCTAAAGTAAAATATGTATAGATATAAAATAGGAGATTCTTATGAAAGAATTCAAACATGTTCCTTTGGACGGAAAAGATATAACAGAAGAGGATATAAAGAGAGTTATAAAAGAAAAAAATGTTAAGTTTATAGAATTGCAATTTGTAGATATAAACGGTCAGGTAAAGAGTTTGACAATTCCGTCAGAACACATATGTAAGGCATTAGAAAATGAAATGATGCTTGACGGCTCTTCTATAAAAGGGTTTAGAAGTATTGAAACGTCAGATATGTTATTTTTCCCTGATAAAAATACTTTTAGAATTTTGCCATGGAGGGAATTTGACGGAACAAATACGGCAAGACTAATTTGCGATATTCACAATGCTGACGGAACACCGTTTGAGGGCTGCCCTCGCTGTAATTTAAAACGTATGATGTCTGAGGCTGCAAGTTTGGGATATACCATGAATATGGGGCCTGAAGTTGAATTTTTCTTGTTCAAAAGAGATGAAAACAGCCATCCTACAACTTTAACAGTTGATAAGGCAGGTTATTATGATATCGGGCCAGATGATTTAGGTGAAGATATTCGTGCGGAAATAGTTTTAACCTTGCAAGAAATGGGTTTTGATATAGAAGCATCTCACCATGAGGTTGCTGACAGTCAGCATGAAATTGATTTTAAATATGCGGATATTTTAACTGCGGCAGATAATGTTGCTACATTTAAAATTGCGGTTAAAGCTATAGCTGCACAATACGGCTTGCATGCTACGTTTATGGCAAAACCTATTTACGGAATAAACGGTTCTGGTATGCACTGTAATGTTTCTTTATTTAAAGACGGTAAAAATGCTTTTTATGATCCTAATACGGAGTCTCAATTGTCTGATGTTGCAATGTATTCAATCGGCGGAATGCTTAAACATGTTAAGGGTATAACAGCTGTTACTAACCCTACGGTTAATAGTTTTAAACGCTTAGTACCGGGTTATGAAGCTCCTGTGTATTTGGCGTGGTCATTGGCAAACAGAAGTGCGTTGTTAAGAGTTCCTGCAAAAAGAGGTAATGCTACCAGAGTAGAACTTCGTTCACCTGACCCGTCTTGTAATCCGTATTTGGCTTTTGCGGTTATTTTAGGGGCTTGTGTTGATGGTGTTAAAAATCAAATAAAACCTCCAAAACAAGTTGAGGCAAATATTTATGCTTTGACTCCTGAAGAAAGAAAGAAAAAGAAAATAGATTCTCTTCCGGGAAGTTTGGCTGAGGCTTTGTATTTTCTTGAAAATTCTAAAGTCGCTAAAATGGCTTTGGGTTCTCATGTTTACAATGAATTTACCGAAACAAAACATAAAGAATGGGATTCGTTCAGAACATATGTTTCTCAGTGGGAATTGGATAAATATTTGGAAAGATATTAATAGTATTCAAACGGGCCTTTATAGGCTCGTTTTTTTAGATATATTTTACTGGAAAATTTTTAATATTTGTTTTAGTATTATTCTAAAGGTTTAGTTTATGGAAAGTATAAATTCATCTGTAGTTATTGTAGGAAGCGGAATATCAGGTTTGTATTGTGCCTTGAAATTGGCCGAAACATGTCCTGATATCCATAATATTTCTTTGATAACTAAGTCAGAAATTAAAAAATGCAATTCACATTTTGCTCAAGGCGGAATAGTTGGCGTTATGAGCGAAAATACGGCAGATACCCATTCATCTCATATATCCGATACTATAAAAGCAGGAGCGGGTTTGAGTGATTTTAATGCTGTTAAATTTATCTCAGAAACATCTGAGACGGTAATAAAAGATTTGATTGCTCATGGTGTAAATTTTGACAGAGATGACAGCGGAAATCTTAATTTTACATTAGAGGGTGCTCATAGTGTAAAACGAATTCTTCATGCCGGTGGTGATGCAACAGGACGGGTTATGGAAGATGTTCTTGTTCATGATGTTTTTCAAAATCAGAAAATAACTGTTTATGAAAATACCATGGCGGTTGAACTTTTGGTGACGGATGAAAAAATCTGTAAAGGTCTTATTGCATATAATGAAAACAGGGATGAATATATAAGATATAACACTACTTGTGTAATTCTCGCATCAGGCGGAATGGGGCAGTTATATCCATATACTACAAATCCGACGGTTGCCACAGGTGACGGTATAGCCATATCGTACAGAGCAGGTGCTGTTATTCAGGATTTGGAGTTTATTCAATTCCATCCTACGGCTTTGGCTCTTAAATTGCCGGAATGTAATTTTTTGATTAGTGAGGCTGTGAGAGGTGAAGGTGCTAAACTTTGTCATGCTGACGGTTCTACTTTTATGGAAAAATACCATCAGGATTTAGAATTAGCTCCAAGAGATATCGTTGCAAGAGCTATTTTTAACGAAATGTCTGAACTTGGTTTGAGTAATGTTTTCTTGAATGCCTCTGTTATTGATAAAGCCGTTTTGGAAAAACGTTTCCCTACAATTTCTAAAATATGTTCGGAACACGGTATAGATATAAGCAAAGATTATATCCCTGTATTTCCTGCTGCACATTACTCTATGGGCGGAATAAAAACTAATTTGGAGGGCAAAACTTCAATAAAAGGTTTGTATGCTGTTGGCGAAACCGCTTCAACAGGGTTGCATGGTGCGAACAGATTGGCCAGCAATTCTCTTCTTGAATGTTTGGTTATTCCTTATCATTTGTGCGAATATCTTAAATCTTGCGATTTGAGTCATGATTTTGACTGTGGGTATTCTTTTGATAATGTTATTTCCGAATATTGTAAAGAAATGGGGTTTGTTCAATACGATGTTGGTATTTTGAAATCCGAACTTAAAAATATCATGTGGAAAAATGTTTCTATTGTTAGAAATGAAAATTCTTTAAAACTTGCTAAACAGGAAATTTCTGATCTGAAAAACAGATTTTTAAGAAATAAAAAATGTCTGAATATTGCGGAATACGAATTTAAAAACATGTTGTTGAATGCAGAACTTGTGGTTGATTCTGCACTTATGAGAAAAGAGTCAAGAGGTGCTCATTACAGAACTGATTACTTATCTCAAAACGAAGTAGCAGAACACAGTCAATTGCTTAATGAAAAGGGAGAATTGGTCTTTGTTAAATAAATTTATGGTGAAAGAGCATGTTAAAAATGCATTGAAAGAGGATATCGGATTTATAGATATTACAACTGATGTCCTAACAAAAAACGAAAACTTAAAACTTAATTTAATTTCAAAAGACGACGGTATTATTTGCGGTTTAGAAGTTTTTGAAATTGTTTTTAAAGAATTGTCACAGGATGTACAAATAAAATTCTTCTTTAATGACGGAGATAAAATTAAAAAAGGAGACAAAGTTGCAGAACTTGAGGGAAATGCCTCTGCACTTCTGATAGGAGAAAGAACTGCTTTGAATTATATTCAAAGAATGAGTGGAATTGCTACTCTAACAAATAAATATCAACAAGTTCTTGATAAATACGGTGTAAAAATAACAGATACCAGAAAAACGACCCCATGTTTCAGATTGTTTGAAAAATATGCGGTTATGACAGGAGGTGCAATTCCTCACAGATTTAACCTATCTGATTGCGTTATGATTAAAGATAATCACATAGCTTACGCGGGTTCAATCAAAAAGGCCGTTGAAACTGTAAGAAAACATATTTCTCATACTCATAAAATAGAAGTTGAATGTGAAACAATTGAGCAGGTAAAAGAAGCTTTAGACTCTAAAGCTGATATAATAATGCTTGATAACATGCCGTCTGAAATTATGAAAGAGGCTGTTGAACTTATAAACAAAAATGCTATAACCGAAGCCAGCGGAAATGTTACATATGAAAGATTGGAAGAAATAGCCCAAACAGGTGTGGATGTTATTTCTACAAGTGCAATAGTGGCATGTGCAAAAACTTTTGACTTATCTATTAAGCATGTTTAATTATTAATTAAGGTAATTATATACATGTTTCCACTCAAAACTTCCAAAAGTGTCACCCTGAACTCGTTTCAGGGTCTGGTATTGGTCAGATGCTGAAACAAGTTCAGCATGACAATATTATTGCATTTTAGACAAATTTAGTGGAAAATAATATATAGTTACCTAATTAAATATGTTAAATATAAAGATATTTATGTGGCTAAAACCCTTATCAAATCTGCCAAAAACGCAAATATTAACTATTGTAACAAAAGTGGTTAACATTGAAATTGAGTAAATCTAAATGTTTTTATATAAATGTAAAAGGATATTAGGAGTGTATGCATGGCATTAAGCTTTAATTTGAATTTATCGTCACAAAGCAATACAGCATCAAAAAGTAATAATACAGAATCAGCAGGTTCATTAGCAAGTACAAATACAGAATCGGCAGGCTCATTGGCATTTGTAAGTCAATCATCAGGCGGTTTACTTTCAAATAATAATCAAGTAGACGAATTTGTATCATCAAATCCGTTTGCACCACAAATTGATTATTCGCAATATGAATCAGCAGGTTCTCTAGCTTGTGAATCGGCAGGTTCATTAGCTTGCGGTGAGTCAGCAGGTTCTCTTGCTTGTGCAGGTGAATCAGCTGGTTCGTTAGCTTCCGCAGGCGGATGTGAATCAGCAGGTTCTGTTGCATCTGGCGGTGGTGAGTCATTCTCATCTTTCTGCTAGGATGTATTTGAACGGTTTTACAATCAAAGTATAAAACGACTGTCTAAAGGGCAGTCGTTTTTATTATTGGTGTAAACATAAACTTATATAAAATGATATATAATTACTTTACTTTATATTATGTGCTATAAATTTTTTTACTTCATCCGACGGTATTGCAAAGCCTATGCCAATATTTGATATATTATTATCGGGATTGTATATTGATTGACTTATTCCGATAACTTCCCCCGTTGTGTTTAGTATAGGGCCTCCTGAACAACCGGGATTTATTGCCGCATCTGTTTGAATTTTGTTTTTTGCTAAATCTATTCTTGATACGATGCCTTGAGTAAGCGTTCCTGCAAATCCAAACGGGTTTCCTATGGCAAGAACTTTCTGTCCTACTTTTATGCTGTCTGAATTGCCTAATTTTATTACATTTAACGGCGTTTTTGGGTTTATTTTTATTAACGCAAGGTCGCCGGATTTGTTGTTTGTCGGCAAAACTACTGCGGAATAGGTTTTCCCGTCATATGTTGTTACTTCTATTTTTTTGCTGCCGTCTATTACATGTTTGCTTGTTAATATTGTTCCGTTAGAATTTATTATACACCCCGTTCCTCCGGAAACACCTATTTTTAATTCTGCATCTATGGCTACAATTGCAGGGTTTATTTTTTCGTATACAGCTATCATTGTAGTTTCTTCGCTATCGTAGCTTTGTGCAGGGTTTAGTCCCATTAAAAATACTGTAAATATTAATATATATGTCCGTTTTATGCATTTTAAAAACATTTTTCCCTCCCTACTGATTGAATATATATTAAAATCTTTTATGAAAAATTTTTACTACCTTTGTAACAATTTGTAGCATTATTCTTGTATTTATTATTTTTTTAATTTATAATCCATTTGTTAAAATAATCATAATTTGAAATTAGGTAGGAAAGGAGAAATTATGAGAAATATGGAAAACTTTAAAAGAGCATTAAGCGAAAGAAGAGCATTAAAAATTATTGCCGGAATGAATAATATGGATTTAGACAGAGTAAGAATGGTTGTATCATCTGCAATGGAAGCAGGTGCTGATGCTGTTGATGTTTCTGCTAACAGACAAGTTTTAACTATGGTTAGAGAAATGATGGAAAATTCAAACTCTACAATGGCTTTATTTGCTTCTTCTGTAAATCCTTCTGAATTAGCTGAAGCAGTTAACGTTCACCATGTTGACGCTATTGAATTAGGTAACTTCGATGCATTATACAGAGAAGGTCGTTCATTCTCTTCTATGGAAGTTTTAAGCATGGTTCGTGAAACATTATCTATGATTGAAGAACACAGAGCAGAAGTTATGTTCTGCGTTACTATTCCTGGTTCTCTTTCTGTTAATGACCAAATTTCTTTAGTAAGAGAATTAGAAATGATGAATATTGATATGATTCAAACTGAAGGCTATGTTTCTGAAGAAATGACATTAGAAAATACAAGAACATTGTTAAACAGAGCAGAATTAACTCTTTCTAACACAATTGAATTATCAAGAAATACTGAATTACCAATAATGACAGCATCAAATATTAACACAGTAACAGCATCAATGGCGTTTGCTGCAGGTGCAAGTGCTATCGGATGCGGTTCTTGCGTTAACAGATTAGAATCTCAAATCCAAATGATGGCTGTTATTAAAAACTTAAGAGAAATTGCTAACAGAAGTTGGAATTGGTCTATGAACCATATGTCAACAAGAAGAGAATCTTTAGTTTAGTAATTCTTATAAATTCTATAACTAAAAAGGAGAAAGTTAAAAAGCTTTCTCCTTTTTTATTTATTATAATATAAATTCAAAAAGTTCTTTTATATTTATATCCAAAGCATTTGCGATGCTTTCAAGATTTTTGACCGTAATATTTGTTGTGCCTCTTTCAACTAAACCTATAAAAACTCTGTTTAAATCAGCTTTTTCTGCAAGCATTTCTTGTGAATATTTCTTTTCTTTTCTTAAAATTCTAATTTTATATCCGAGTTTTTTAATTGTATTTATATTTTTCATAACAATATTTAATTCTAATCTTTACATGTCCATTATTCTAGTTAACAATATATTCAAAAGATAAATATATTTATCTTTTGTGCTATACTATAATCATTAGTTGAATATGAAAGGTTATAAATAGCATGTTTTTATCGGAATTAACGGATAAAAAAGATAATAATTTTGATTTTTTAAGATTTTTATCGGCATGTAATGTTTTGTTTTGTCATAGCAGCTTGGCCTTTTATGGTATTGGTTTATCAGTTGCTTGTATTGATTATATTCCTGCGGGACTTGATGTATTTTTTGTTATAAGCGGCTTTTTAATTACAAAAAGCTGGGTAAATGAACCCAGAGTAATAAATTTTTTAAAAAAGAGAATATTGAGAATTTTTCCTGCCTTAATTGTTGTTGTCTTATTTTCAGCTTTTATACTTGGCCCGTTAATAACAAATTTGCCTTTAGATGAGTATTTTAGTAGTGAAGATTTTTTTAAATATGTTAGAAATGTTTGTTTATACAAAATATGCCATATTTTGCCGGGTGTATTTGTAAATAATCCTTATCCAAATGTGGTAAATGGTTCTTTGTGGTCATTACCGTTGGAGTTTTTGCTTTATTTAATTGTTATGGTTTTTGGGTTGTTAAAACTTTTAAATAAAACTAAGACTTTTTTATGGATATTATTGATTTCTTTAATCTTTTTATTTCATGTTTTTATTGGTGATTGGATTGATAAAACCTTTTTATTATGTTCAGGACAAAAGTTTTTTAAAATGGCAATGCTGTTTTTAATGAGTTCCTTTTTGTATATTAAAAGAGATAGTATAGAAATGTCTTTTAACTTTTTTATTTTAGCAGTTTTACTGTGGATTTGTTCTGTAAATACTGATGTTTTTTATTTTATTCAGTGGTTTACTTTACCCTATATTATTATTTATATTGCTTATGCAAAAATTCCTGTTATAAATCATTGGGGAAAATATGGTGATTTTTCATATGGAATTTATATTTGGGGGTTTTTAGTTCAACAAACTGTTGTATTTTTATTTAAAGATAAATTGAATTTTTTACCATATAATATCGTTGTTTTTTTTATAACCTTATTTATTGCAATATGTTCTTATCATTTTGTTGAAAAACCAATGTTAAAACTGAAAAATATTGATATTTGTTTAAAAGTTAAGAAATTATTTAATATTAAAAACTTTTGGCAATGATATACAAGTTTAGACAAATAATAAGTATAAGCTTACGTAAAATTATAATAATTAGAAAATTCTTTATAAATTTAAAGTCGATAAAATTTCTTTAACTTCTTTTTCTAAGTTATTATCTTTGGAAATTTTTTCTTTTATTTGGTCGCAGGCATATATAACTGTTTGATGCTTTTTGTCTATATACTTTGCTATTTCTTCAAGTTTTAGTTTTAAGTATTCTTTTGATATAAACGCTGTTATTTTGCGGGCTTTCGATATATTTGCACTTCTTGCGGAACTTTTTATATCTTCAATACTTATTCCGTAGTGTTTTGATACTTCTTGTGCAATTTTTTCGATATTAAGTTCATTTCTTTCTTCGCATTTTAGAACATGTTTTGCAAAGTCAAGCGTTATTTCGGTATCTTCAAAAGAGGCAAAGGCTTCTACTTTATTAAATGCTCCTTCAAGTTCTCTGACGTTTGTTTTATAATTTTTTGCAATATATTCAAACACTGAATCAGGTACAGTCAGGTTTTTTGTGTTTGCAATATTTTTTAAAATTTTTATTCTGGTTTCTTCCTTTGGCGGCTGTATTTCAACAACTAAGCCCTGTTCAAATCTTGAAATTAATCTTTGAGGCATTTCAGGCATATCTTTAGGCAATCTGTCTGAAGTTAAAACAATTTGTTTATTTGCAATATGCAGTGAATCAAAAGTGTTGAATAATTCTTCCATACACTGTTTTTTACCCTCGAAAAATTGTATATCATCTATTAATAACACATCAATATTTCTGTATTTTTGGCGAAATTTATTCATCAAATTGCTTTTGTTTGACTCTTTATTTCGTGCCGTGCTGTTGATATATTCGTTTATAAAAATTTCGGATTTAACGCATTGGATTTTTTTATTTTTGATTAAAGCATGTCCGATAGCCTGCATAAGGTGTGTTTTGCCTAATCCTGAGCCACCTTGAATATATAGCGGATTATATTGTGCATTCGGGTTTTTTGCAACCATTTCTGCGGCAGCTTTTGCCATTTTGTTGTTTTCGTCTGTTACAAAATTATCAAATCTGTATTTTAAGTTGAGATTCATTGATTGAACATAGCCAAGGTTTTCTATTGCTTTTTTGTGCTCTTCTTCTTTTTTTTGTATTTTTTCGGCTTTACGTTCTTCTTTTTTTTCTTCCTTTGCTTTTGCTTTTTTTATTTTGTCAAAGGTTTCTTTATCTGTTTCAAAATTTACTGTAACCTCTTTTTGTAAAACTTGTTTAAATGCTTCAAGAAATTTCGGGTAATGATTTTTTTTGAGGTATTCTACAGCAATTGCCTGACCTGAGAGAAGTTTGATTTGATTATCTTCATAATCAATAAGTTCCAGTGGTTCTACCCAGGCATCATAAGATGAAACAGGTATTTCTGTTTCCAATATTTTTTTCACATCTTCCCAAATCTTTTCTATTTGTTCGGCATTCATATTCTACATTTTATAACAAAAATAATTTATACAAAACTATGCCTGCACTTATACTCAAATTTAAAGATTCTACGTTATTTTTCATTTCAATAGTAAGTTTTGTTGTTGAAAAATCTATAAGTTCTTCCGAAAGCCCAGTACTTTCAGCTCCAAACATTACCAGTGTTTTTTCTTTTGTTTTATAGTTTTTTAAGTTTACTGTGTCTGTTGAGGCAGGCAGTGTTGATATTCTGTCAAAATCGTTAAAATATTTTTTCAAAATGTTTATGTCTTTTATGTTGTAAACAGGTGTTTTCCATAAATTACCGACAGAGGCTCTTACGCATTTTGGGTTATAAATATCCACGGTATTTCCATAGAGTATTATTGCATCAAGGTCTGTTGCGGCTGCGGTTCTAAGGATTGTTCCAAGATTGCCTAAATCGTTTATGTTTTCAAATAGAGCGGCTCTTTTTACTGTTTTTAAGTCTGTTAAATCAAGTCTTTTTTGCTTTCCTATTGCTATAATTTCAGGCGGAGTTGTTGTTGTTGAAATTTTCTTTAGGACAGTTTCATTTGTGTAGATTATTTTATTTTTATCAAAACTGAAATTTTTACCATTTAAAAGAAAAATTTTTTCTATTTCAATATTGGATGAAATAGCACCCTCTACTGCTTTGTAACCTTCAAGTATGAATTTGCCTGTTTTATCACGGTATTTTTTTTCTTTTAGTTTTGAAAAATCTTTTACTAAGTCGTTATTTGCACTTGTAATTTCCATTACATAACCTCAAAGTCTTTCAGCTGTTCTTTTTCCTGCGGTGTAAGCAAATCAAAATTAATCAATTTCTTTTCGTAGCACATTTTAGAAAATGAGTGAATTTTTCTGTTTTTCATATAAACCGAATTTTCGAGTCTTACACCTCCAAAATCCTTAAAATACAATCCGGGTTCGATTGTAAAGCACATATTATCTTCTATAACTGTTTTTGAAGAGTAATCTGCAGGAGACAATCTTGGCGGTTGTTCATGGACGCTTATTCCTATTCCGTGCCCCAGTCCGTGCGAGAATTCAAAGCCCGATGGTGCAATTTTATTAAGCAAATCTCTTGCTGTTTTATCGATATCGTAGCCTGTTGTTGAATTTGTTATCGGTGTATTAAATGCGGCAAGACTTGATTTTAATACAAGCGTATAAATTTTTCTTTGTTCTTCTGTTGGAGTTCCTTTTACGAAAACTCTTGTAATATCTGTTGCGTATCCGCCCTCGTAGTATGCTCCGCAGTCTATAAGAACAAGAGAACCATCTTTTAATATTTCTTCTGCTGAACTTTTTGAGTAGTGTGCTAGTGCTGAATTTTTATCTTTAGCAATTATTGATTTAAAAGATAGCAGTTTTGCACCGTATTTTTTAAATGATCTTTCCAATTCAATATCGATATCTTTTTCGGAAATATTTTCATTTCTATTTATAAATTCTCTTATTTCAAAAACAGCTTTATCAGTTCTTTCAAAACATTTTTTGTAGTGAGCAAGTTCTTCTTCTGTTTTTATTGATTTCATTTTTGAAACAGGATTGTTAATCATTGGTTTGGCAGTTTCTTTAATTAGTTCAAAATCAGCGGTATTTGTGCTCATTTTATCATAATATATTACTTTTAACCCTGATATGCTATTTTTAAATTCTTTTATCGGTTTTATATTTAAATCTGCATTTTCTGCCGTATCATCACAGAAAATAGTTGATGAATTTTTTGTTATAAGAATTTTTCCGTTTATTGCAGTTGAATAATTTTTTGAAAAATCTCTTAAGTTGGTTATATACGAAACTTCTTCTAAATTAGTAAAAAGATAGGCTTCTTCTGTATTTAAGGTGTTTTGAATTTCTTGTATTTTTTCTGATGAAGATTTACCGCATATATTTTTTTCAATAACAGACAGAACTTTAGGTTCTTTAAGAGTATCTGTTTTAGTATAAATATCTTTTTCAAGAATTTTTATTTGTATATTTTTTTCTTTTAATATATTGCTGAGGCATTCATATCTGTAGACTGATGTCTTTTCGCCGATTATTCCAAGAGTTGAATTTTTAGATATTCTTTTTGACACTTCTTCTAAAAAACTCTGATTTTGCTTTAATTTTACGACGTTAATCTTTGACAAATCGCATTCTCTGTCAGCCTGCTCGTGATATCTTCCGTCAACAAAAAGGTATATATCACCGTCACGGGATACCAGTGCATCTCCTGTAGAGCCTGTAAATCCCGTGAGATGATATCTTGAATTATCTTCCAAAGAGTTATATTCTACCAGGAATTTGTTGGTAGAATTTATAATCAAATAATCTAAATTATTTTGTATAAGGAAGTTTTGCATCTTGTTCTGTTCCTATTCTTCAACATCAGTAAGTTGAATTAAATGCCAGCCGAACTGTGTTTGAACAGGTTCTGAAACTTCGCCCTTTTTCATTGAAAAAGCTGCATCTTCGAAAGGTTTTACCATTTGGCCTTTTGTGAAAAATCCTAAATCTCCGCCTCTTGCTCCTGACGGACAAAGAGATTCTAATGCTGCAAGGTCTTCAAATTTAGCTTTACCTGATGTTATATCTTCTAACATTTTTTTAGCTTCATCTTCTGTTTTTACCAGAATGTGGCTTGCTCTAACGCTTTTGTACATAATTTTTCTCCTTTTAAAACTGTATAAATATATTATATAATAAAAACTCTTGACAAGCTCTAAAACCATGATGAATACATGGTTCTGTTGATATTTGAATTCAGATTGTAACGAATTGTAAAAATAATTGGCATGGATGTAACATGAAAAATTTTCTTATATTATCATGCATGTACAACTATCCCCAAATCTCCTCCCAAGATTATGAAGTACTAGCTGCACTCGCAGCTATTTTTTTTGCTTAAAAATAATAATAAAGGCGGTGCGGGGATGTTTGTCACCCCCACACCGCCTCTATTTCTCCTTTTCGTAAATTTTTAGGGTACATACCGATGCTTTTGTTAATTTATATATCATGCTGAAACCATGTCGTCATGCGGGTTTTAACATGTTAACGTTTGTAACAAAAAACTTTAATTTATGATATTAAATAGCAAAATTTCCTCAAAAAATGTTTTAATTTTAATGTAGGTAGTTATAAGTATTATTTGTGTGGTAAATATGCAAGCTGTAAATAATATTAATACTCAAACATATTTGAATAATTTGGCTAAGCCAAAAGCTCAAGTTGCATTTAAAGGCGGAGCTCCCGACCTCGATACATTGCGTTCTAAGCAGGATGAGTTCAGAAGAATGTCTGAAAATTCCGATGATAACGGATTTATGGGTAAAATAAGCAAGTTCGCATCTAAGGCAATTGGTGTTGCAATTGCGTTCACGGCTACTAAAATTTGTTTGGGCAAAGCTGCTGATATGATTACCGGCACATTGGGTAAAGGTGCTGATAAGGTTATAGAAAAAGTTGGTGAAAAATCTGCTCAAAATGCTGATAAAGTAACTAAATGTGTAGATAAGATTAAAAGTTTAAATTTAGATAAAATCGCCGTTAATGTTATAGCAGGCGGTGCAGCACTCGGTGTTGCAATGAAAGACTTCGGGCTTGTTAAGAAAAATGTTTCTGATGCTACTGAAAATTTGGTAGAAAACTCTATTGACAAAGCTCAAGGCAATTCGTATAATGATTATAGTTATGATGACCCTGATGATATTTAATTAGGTCTAAAAAGGTAGGTAAGTATATGATAAGTCCAATTTCTCACGTTTCATTTAAAGCTAGCGTTCCTAAAATTGATGCTATGGATGCTATTGATAAAACTCAAAAAACAATGGCTACTATTTCAAATTTGTCGCAAGGTGCTGATGAATTTAAAAAGAATGTTGAAACGGACAAAACGGCATATTCTGAAGGTATAACCGATTCTATTAAAGAAGCGGCCAAAGATAATAAAGCTTTAGAAGTTGTCGCTAAGGCGGCTGATTCTAAAGCAGGTAAAAAAGTTGCTGATATATTCGGTAGTTTTACTGCTTTTTGTACTAATTTAGCAGGTGTTGCTACTAACGTTGCTAAATAGGTTCGTTTATATTTAAAGTAAAGCGGACGAACATTTTATGTTCGTCCGCTTTACTTTTTACCTTAATTACTTGTTTTTCGGTTATTTATTATATCCGAGCTGTTCATTTTTTTTGAACCATGTTAGCTGTCTTTTGGCATAATTTCTGGAATGCTGTTTTATTAATTCTCTTGCACACTCAAGGGTTATTTCTTTATCTAAATATTGGATTATCTCATTATAGCCGATAGTGCTTATAAGATTTTTTATTTTTCCATGTTTTTCTAATAAGCTTTTTGTTTCTTCAATTATTCCTTGTTCAAACATTTTATCAACTCTTTTATTAACTCTTTCGTAGAGTTCTTCTCTTGTCATATCTATGCCTATCCATTCAACTATATAAGGCGGGTCTTTTTGGTTGGAATAATTTGACATTGGTTCTCCCAGTGTTTTACAGACTTCTATTGCACGTATTAGTTTACGTTTTTTGGGTTCTTTCAACATTGGTGCAAGAGTTTTTTCATCTAAAGTTTTAAGTTGTTCAATGAGCTCTTCAATTGAGTATTTTTCCAATTCTTCTCGTAATTCTTTATTCGGAGCAACTCTTGGCAAATTCCATCCCTCTAACAAAGCTTTAAAATATAGACCTGTTCCACCAGCTATTATTGGCGTTTTATTTTTTGATATAATCTTTTCTATTGCTTTTTCTGCATCATCAACGTAATTAGCTACACTGTATTCAAATTCCGGTTCAACTATATCTATCATATAGTGCGGTATTCCTTGCATTTCTTCTTTTGTGGGCTTTGCACATGCTATGTCGAACCCTTTATAAATTATTCTCGAATCTGCAGAAATAATTTCACCGTTAATTTCTTTTGCAAGCTCTATTGCATAGGCAGTTTTGCCTGATGCTGTCGGGGCTGCTATTGCTATTACTTTGTTTTTAGTCTTCATGCTCATAGGTGTATTTTTTATCATAGTATAAGAATACCAGCATTGACATATGTACTATGAAAAATATATATATAACTGTCATTATGAAAAACAAAAGAGGGTTTAACATTATATAAGAATTTATTACTGCAAATATACAGTTTAAAATTGTGAGTCCGAGCAATAGTGTCAATATTTTTGGAGAAGTGAATGCGTCTTTTATTGAATACCATAGGGCTTTAAATACGTTCTTTGTTTTGAACACCAGATAAGGTATCCACATTAATGTAAATAAAGAATATATTATTGTTGATACGGTGTATAAAAATGTCCAGCCTGAAAGTTTTATTATTTGCTCATATGTTAAATCTGCAAATAAGTATTGTAATGTCGTCAAATCTTTTAACGTTACAAACGGATTTATTTCTATTCCGACTTTACCTATAAATTTTATTGCTATTGCGTAATCGGTTAAATATATTAAGCATAAAATTAGTAGAGAACTGAATATGAAATAAACAAATGTTAAAAAGTAATCTGCTACACCGGTTGGGAAAACTTTTAAAAGTTCAAAGTCTTTTTGTATATTGATAAGGCTGAATCTTGAATTAATTATTGCCATTTTTATCATATAGAACCAGCCTGAAAAGAATATGGCAAACATTATTATTAAAGTTAATACTGATAAACACAAAGATAACGCATTAACTATTGATATTTTTGCAGCACCAAGATATAAAGACAGTGCTATCATAAATAAGATTAGCGGTGAAATACAAATAAGGTTTTCGTAGGTTATGCTAAAAGCTTCTTTAAAACATTTAAACATTATTATTTTGTCTCGCTTGCTGCCGCAGCAGTTTCTTTTTGTTGTTGATTTTGTTCTTGAGATGCAGAATTTTGAACCTCTCTCTGCATAGCCTTACGTTTTTTTCTTCTCATCAAATCAACAAAGGCTTCCAATCTTGTAAGGTATCCTGCTTTTCCTGTTTGTTCATCCATAACAAGGCTTAAAATAGGTATATCATGTTCTTCTCTCATTTTTGGAAAAATGTTTTGAGACATAATTTCCGGCATACAAGTGAACGGTGATATATGAATTATTCCATCTTTACCTTTTTTATCAGCGTAGGCAACATCAGAAACACATTCTAATGCATCTCCTCCTATATCTCTCATAAGATATGGTTTTGCCATTTTTTCCGCTCTTTCCAGGTGAGTTTCTTCGTCTTTTTTTCTAAATATTTTAGGAATTATTGCATCTTTTAGAAAACTTCCAACCGTTAGGCTTCTTCTTGTTTGAACTCCCATTTTTCCAAGTTCTCGTTCGATATTTTGATTTGAGAATTTATCGCATACAAGGAAAATTTCACCAGTTAAATCTACATATAGAATATCTCTGTTTTCGTCAATTTCTGTTTTTGCCATTTCTTTAAAAGCACGTTTACGTACTTCTTTTAGCATTCTTGAGTTTTTTATGCTTGAAACAAGTCTTAGGGCTTTTTTATAGTGCTTTTCTGCTTCTCCGAAAGTTATTTCTCTTGCTCTGTAATATGATAGCAAGGTGTCTAAATCATCCAGCAAAAATATTGTTCTTATAATCAAGTGTGCCGCTCTTGCAAAAAGAATCGGGTCATTTTTTCCTGTTAATCTTTTTAAAAAGTCGAATACTCCTTTTATTCCGTCATATAAAGAAAGCTCGATATAATTTGCGTTATAGCCCAAATCTTTTAAGGCTTCTTGAATATTTGTTCCGTATTCTCCAAGACGGCAAATTCCAGGCGAAGATATCATTGCAACATAATCTGCTCCGCCCTCAATGGCCTCTATGAAGTTTCCAAGAATTAATTTATAAGGGAGACAAACGGCTTCAGGAGAATATTTTGTCCCTAATGAAAGGGTTTTTTTGCTTGTATATGGCGGAATATATGGTTCTATACCTACTTTTCTAAGTGCTGCCGCCCAGCCTATGCATATTGTTCCCATATGAGGAAAAGCCACTTTTATTTGTTTTTTTTCTTCTTTTGCCATTCTTTTATCCTTTAAAATCTTTGGTTTGCTGTTTATTCAGCTCATTTAAATGTTTGTGTTTCTTTATAATATCATGAAAATTTTTGGTAATCACTTATTATTTTGGGTTTAAGGAGATGTTTTAGCTGATGCCTTATAAATTTTTCTGATATTTTAAATCATTCCTTGTGCTGTTAATTGTTTTTTTATTCTGTTCAGTCCTGATTGAATTATTCTTGAAATTCTGGATTCGGAAATTTTATATTCTTCCGCCATTTCTCGTAATTTTTTATCTTTGAAAAATTTTTGTTCTATAAAATCTTTTTCTCTTTCGGGAATTGTTTCCAGAGCTTTCATTATACGAGATTTAAGCTGAAAAAATTCATAGGATTCTTCGGGGTTTCTGCTGCTGTCTTTTATTTGAGTCGGATTTTCTGCATCAGCCATTTCATCTATTGATAAAATAGACTTGTATACAGCCTGCCTCAATTCTTCGCCTGTTTCCGTGTCAAGTCGTTTTTGTTTTAGGGAATACCACTTATAGCGGCGGCGAATTTCGTTTCTTATTGCCCATTTCATTGCCGTTGAAAGGTAGGCATTGTTATATTCTTCTTTTTTCCCGTTTTTAAACAAAATGTATAGTGTATGGGTATTTAGGTTTATAAGTTCTTGAAAATCAATAAGATGCGATGCTGTAGAAAATTTAGAGTATTCTATCTTTGCTACTGTTTCTATCAAGTTCTTATATTCTTTTAAATCTACAATCGGCTTTTCTTTTGCTTGCATTTACTCTTACGACCCGTTTGTCCTACAAACCCCATGCTTTAATTTTATCTCAAAAACTTTTTCATAACTATAATAAATTAACTTTTTTAAACAATAAATTTCATATATCTGTGAGCAGCAGAGGGGAAATATGCAAACAAAAAGTGCCGATATTAATCGGCACTTTTTTGGCTTTTTAAATAAATTATTCAGCTAACAATTTGTTGATTGCAATTGTTAATCTTGATTTTTTTCTTGCAGCTGTATTTTTGTGCAAAACGCCTTTAGAAACAGCTTTGTCGCATACTTGGTAAACTTTTGCCAATGCACCTTTTAAAGCTTCTGTATCTTTAGCTGATGCTAATTCAAGAGCTTTTTTCATTGCTGTTTTAATTTTTGTTTTCATTGCAACATTTTGCAATCTGTTTTTTTCCGCTGTAAGAATTCTCTTTTTTGCTGACTTAATATTTGCCATAATTTTCCTTCTTTCTTAACATTGTGCGTTTAATGACTACGCATCTTGTCAGAGGTGGTGAGTAATGCCATTCTATTATAAAAAAAATATTTTTACCATGTCTTTTTTAAATTTTGTAACATTATTACAATTATAATCTTGTATATAACTGGAAATTCTCTTTTTTTGTTATATAATTACAGAAAATATAAGTGTAGGACAGTAAAATAATTATATAGAGAGAGAACGGAGGCACAATATGTCACTAGGACAATTCGTTTTTATGCTACACAGTCATTTACCCTATTACAGAAAAGCAGGTATGTGGCCGTTCGGTGAAGAAAACTTATATGAATGTATGGCTGAAACATACGTTCCTTTATTAAATGCTATCAGCGAATTATATGATGAAGGTATTAAGGCTAACTTAACTGTCGGTATTACTCCGATTTTAGCCGAACAATTGATTGATGAACACCTAAACCAAGGTTTCGTTGAATATCTTGATACGAGAATTAAGGCTGTATCTGAAGATTTGGAAAGATATCCCGATCCGAATGTAGCTCATTCTCAACACTTAAAATATTTGGCTGACTACTATTTTAAGCATTTTACAAAATTGAAAGATGATTTCGTTAACAAGTACGAAATGAATTTAATTAAATATTTCAAAAAATATCAAGATTTAGGTTGTATTGAAATTACAACTTCCGGTGCAACTCACGGATTTTCTCCGCTTCTTGCAACTGATACAAACTTGAATGCTCAATTCAAAGTTGGTTCTGATACTACAAAAAGAATTTTTGGTAAAAAAGCCCAAGGCTGTTGGTTACCTGAATGTGCATACAGACAAGGTTACGAATATACAGGCTCTGACGGACAAAAAAAATGGAGACCTGCTATTGAATTGACTTTACAAAACAACGATATTGAATACTTCTTTACAGAATCTCATGTAATTGAGGGCGGTAATTCAATTGGTCACAGAAGAGTTGTTGGTGTTTACGGAAACATTGAATATATTCCTCTTCCAAAACGTGAATTGACAGGTTATGATACTTATTCAGCATACTGGTTGCCTGATGCGCAAGTTGCTGTTATGGGTAGAAATGACAGAGCAGGTTACCAAGTTTGGTCAGCTGCTGATGGTTATCCTGGCGATGGATGTTTCAGAGAATTCCACAAAAAAGACGACAAATCAGGTATGCAATATTGGAGAATTACTTCTTCTACAACAGATTTAGGCGATAAAATGTTGTATGACCCTGTTTTGGCTCATAATAAAGTTTGTGAAAATTCTGACCACTATACTCATTTAATTGAAAACTTGTTAAGAGATTATAAAAATTCTCATGACGGAAAAGAAGGCTTAGTGATGGTTTCATTTGATACTGAGTTATTCGGACACTGGTGGTTTGAGGGTGTTGAATTTATTAAACAAGTTATTGAAAAATTACATGATTATCATAAAGATGTTGAAATGTTGACTGCCGGTGCGTATGTTAAAAAATATCCTCCGAAAGAGGCTATACAAATCCCTGAATCTTCTTGGGGACAAGGCGGACACTTCTACGTTTGGATGAACCATTTAACAGAATGGATGTGGCCAATTATTCACTCTTGTGAAAAACGTATTATTGAAATTGCTGACAGATATGAAGAAAAACCTGAAGATAAATTATTGTTGAGAGCTTTATCTCAATTGGCAAGAGAAAACTTGCTTCTTCAATCATCTGACTGGCCGTTCCTAATCACAACATGGCAGGCTAAAGATTATGCAACAGACAGATTTAGAGAACATGTTGCAAGATTTGAAACTATCGCTGATATGATTGATTCAGGTAATATTGACGAAGATAAGCTTAGAGAAATTGAAGAAATTGATAACTGCTTTGCAGATATTGATTATAGAGTATATCTTCCTATTGAAGAGGGTGTAATTCCTCAACAAGCTAAAAAACTTCAACCTTTATACAAATAATTGTTGAACTAAATGATTTTAAGGGCGATTTCAATTTATTGAAATCGCCCTTTAGTTTTATAAACGTTATTTATAAGGGTATTTTCTTTAATACAAAATAAATGTTTTTATAATATAATTAACTTATGTTTAAGAAAAAGATTTTTGTTTTATGTCTATTTTATTTTTTCAGTATAATCTTTTGCTATGCTGAAGAATATAAACAAATAGATTTTATCACAGCAGTTGAAATAGCTCAAAAAAATAACCTTGATATTCAAGTTTCTCAAATAGATGTTTCTGTTGCAAAAAACGATATAAAAATTGCAAATCGCTTACAAAATCCATCGTTTTCGACTTTTTGGAATTTTGGTGAAGCAGGAAAAGGTAATCCTAATCAAATTGGTTTATCAGAAACGATAGAATTGTTTAAAAGAAATCCAAGAAAAAACCTTGCAAAAACAAAATATAAGCTGGCGTATGATAATTATGAATATGACAAATTTAATTTAAAAATGGATATAGCCGAGGCTTATATAAAATTAGTTATTGCAAAATTTATTTTAAAAAGATATGAACAACAAAAGCAGTATATTGAACAGTTACTTTCAACGGCAAATAAGGATATTACTAAAGATAAGCAAGTTAACAATACTATGAATTTAATTCAATCAAGAATAGCTTTGAATGAGATTTTGGCGACTGTTAATAAAGCAAAAGCCGAAGTTAAAATTGCCAGAATTGAATTTAATAAAATGATAAATGAAAAAAATAGTAATAATTATTATGATGTAAAAGATATCGATATTAATAATTTAAATGATATCATAAAAATTAATATACCAATTTTGAAAGGAACTTTACCCCCATTTGAACAAATAAAAGAAATTGCAATAGAAAACAGATATGATATAAGAATTGCAAAAAATCAGATAGATGTGGCAGAAAAGAATTTAACTGTAGTTGTAAGGCAATTAGTTCCTGATTTAGAAATAGGAAGCGGTTATAGTTATCAGTTTGCAAACGATTCAGATACAAATAAATTTAAATCGGGTGCATATATATCTGCAGGACTTGTTAATATACCTTTATTTTATACCTATAAACCTGAAATAAAAAATGCAAAATTAGAAGTTGAGCAGGCTAATCTTAATTATATTTCTACTGTTAGTAAGGCGTTAAAAAACTTAGAAATGTCTTATGAAAAGTTTAGAATGGCGAGAGTGAACATAAAATATTATAATAAAAACATTTTACAAGATACTGAAATGTTATTTAAAAATTTTGAGCAGATATATAAAGAGAAAGATGTTGATTTTTCTGACTTAGTTTCAATAGAAGAAACCTATTACGATTTTATTAACGGATATTCAACAGCGTTACTCGATTATTACATAGGCTGGATTGATTTTTTAAGGGAAGTTAATACGGAAAACTTTGTAATATCTTTATAAATTTCGCATTGTATAAAATGATTAAACAATGTAATTGTATGTATGTTGAATATATTGTTCATAATCTTCTATTTTGTGGAATGAAACAGAAAATTCGCAGATATTTTTTCCTAAAAGCTGAGAGTTTTTAGTTGGCAAAGGCGGGCCTGCAGGGGTTGAGCGGGCAGGGTTTTTCGGATTAGAAATTATACCTGTAGCCCTTAAAAGTGTTATTGAAATTGATGTTTTGTAAATTTCGTATTCTGTTAACCCTTTTGTTACAATACCTATGCCGTTTGCATTTACGTATCTTTGCATTGGTGCAGTATTTGTTTTCGCTTCCAGCCCTTTTGTTTTTGGA
This sequence comes from bacterium, assembly GCA_017478515.1. Classification (GTDB taxonomy): domain Bacteria; phylum Cyanobacteriota; class Vampirovibrionia; order Gastranaerophilales; family Gastranaerophilaceae; genus UBA791. The sequence goes on along the minus strand of JAFVDH010000005.1, from coordinate 9,632 downwards.
AGATGTTTTCTTATATCGTAGTCGGGGTCGAAATTTCTTTTTAATATTCTGTTTAAATCTTCTGAATACGTTTCAGTTATTGGCTTTTGTGTATTTATTTTTGCTTGAAGTTTATGGTTTTCTTTTTCGTTTTCATAAATTATTTTAAAATCAAGTATGTCCGAATTTTTATCTAATGATATGAATATCTGAGCTTTTTCGGTGAGAACTTTTAGAATACATCTTAAATCACTTTCAAATTCTATTGATGATGATATTATATTTTCTATTTTTCCATAATCGTTTTCATCAGGTGCAAAATTATAACTGTCGCCCAAATCTTTATAGTCGACAAGTTCTATAAAATTATCGATATCATTTACTTTTATTTTGTTGTCAACAATTTCTAATTTTATTTTTGAATTTTTCAGATAAGTGTTTCCGATTTCTAAGTCTGTATTGTCATCTGATTGAAATTTTTCTCGCATTTCGGTTGGTTGAAGATTATTAACTTCAAGAAGATATGTATAAATATTTTTATAATCCTCTGTCACGGGGATTTTTAAAGTGTTTTGCAGAATTTCGTTTTCAAAACCTTTCTGTGTAGACACGATAGGCAGAGGAAGTTCTATTTCCGAGTCGAATTCTATAACTCCGCTGAAAGGTTTGTCCCCTAAATTAATTATAAATGTATCTGCCATTTTAAAACGAACTTCGTCAATAATAGTTTGAGCAATTTGAATAACTTTTTTATACTTTAAATTATTTTCAAAGTGTACATCATCGGTAGAGCAGCCGCAAATTCCGTCGTGAGCCATATTTTCTATCAATAATTTATAAGCATATTCAATTAGGTTTTCATAATTTAGCTGAAAATGTTTTTGTGCTCTGTTTGCTAAATCCAGTTTATAAGATGCTTCTGCTCTTAGTTTTTTTAAATCTGCTCTTGCAGAGTACCCGCCTTGCAGAATAAAGGTTATAGAGTTATCTCTCAATTCGTTATTGTGCTTGTATTTGTTAAAATTTTCCGAAACTTCTTCAAAATAATCAAATGGCGTGCCTAGGATTATTTGGTAATCTTCAAGCAGAGAATTCACCTCTCTGATTTGTGTTGAAATGTTTTTGGGAACTCCCAAATGGTCTGCTCCAATCGGCATTAAAAGAGTAGTTGAGGATTTTTCTGCAATTTTATCGAGGTTGTTTTTCAAAAATTCGGCTTTTTTCTCGTATGACAAATCAGCTGCAAAGATGTCCATAAAATATCCTCGAACAAGATTTACGCAGTTAACTCCATTAAATTTAAAATCCGCAGGAATGTTGTTATTGCAGCCTCTCCAGACAACGGCTTTATCTATTCCGAAGTTGTTAAATATATCTGTTATATGTTTTGAATGTCCGAAAGTATCGGCCAAATACCCGATAAATTTGCTGCATCCGAATTCTTTTGATATTTTTATTCCGATTTCTAAATTTTTTTCAAAGCAGGTTTTATCTGTTAAGTATTCATCTATAAGGCAGTAAGACGGCCCGATAAAGAGTTTTTCATTTTTTATTAAATCTCGTATAAGAGTTTCTTTTTCAGGTCTGATTTGTAAATAATCAAGCAACGCTCCAACCTGTCCGTCAAAATAAAAAGACGGAATTTTGCTGTTTTCAAGCATTTCCAGAACATTGTCGAAAACCCTTAACAGTCGTATTCTGAAAATTTCAAACTCTCTATACCATTCTCTGTCCCAATGTGTGTGCAGATATGAAATTACTTTTTTCTTAGTCATAACATTATTATAACAGATATTGAAAAATATTATTATACATTGTTAATATGATTGACAAATTTTGAAATTTTTTGTACATGTAATGTATGGCATTAGTATATTTAAGTTTAGGTTCAAATAAAGGCGATAGAGTTGGTTTTATCCAACAGGCGACCAGTTTATTAAATGAAGATAAACAGGTTGATTTAATACGTACGTCGGCCTTTTATGAAACAGAACCTTGGCAGACTGATACAAGCAATTGGTTTGTTAATGCCGTGATAGAGATAAAAACGAGCTATACTCCTCATGATTTACTAAAATTGTGTAATCAGGTTGAGGAAAAATTGGGCAGAGATAGAGAGTCAGAGGGTTTCTACGGCGATAGAACAATAGATATTGATATATTATTTTATGATAAAGAAATAGTATATACGGAAGATTTAATAATTCCTCATAAATATTTTCATAAACGTGCGTTTACGCTTGTACCTATGTTAGAGTTGTCTCCGGACTTTGTTCATCCGGAATTAAAAAAGACTGTCATGGAACTTCATGAAGAATTAGAAAACCCTGAGATGGTATTTTTATATGGAACAAGGGTTGACTTGTAAGAGAAAACCTAAAGTTGCCATTATAGGTGCGGGCCCGTCGGGATGTATGTGCGGTATCACTATAAAAGATTTTTGTGATGTCAGCTTTTTTGAGATGTCAAAACCGCTTAAGACATTGCTTGCTACTGGCGGCGGCAGATGTAATCTTGCACATGCCGAATATGATTTTAAGGAACTGGCAAAGGCTTATCCGAGAGGGGAAAAATTTCTTTATTCGGTTTTTTCAAGATTTTCTACTGTTGATACTCTGTCATTTTTTGAAAAAATTGGGGTTAAAACTTATACTCAGGACGACGGAAGAATTTTCCCCGTTTCGAATTCTGCTGCTGATGTGCGGGAAAAAATGCTGTCACAGCTTAAGACGACTAAATTTATTAAAGAAAAAGTTTTGGGTCTTCAAAAAATTGATGACAAGTTTTATGTAAAAACAGAAAATAATAAATACATTTTTGATTATGTTGTTGTTGCTATTGGTACACATTCGGGGTTACAGTTTTTAAATATGCTTCCGCATAAAGTGACTGAATTAAAACCTGCCTTGTGCGGTTTGGTTACTGAGGATAATTTTAGTACTCTAAAAGGAGTAGTTTTAAAAAATATAATTCTTAAACATAAAAAAATAATTCTTAAGGGTGATATGCTGTTTACTGATAATGGAGTGTCGGGGCCTGTTATTTTTCAACTTTCCTCAATTAATTCCAGAGAAGTATATCCGTATTCGGTGAAAATAAAATTAATTGAAAATGAGGAGGATTTTGAAAATAGCTTAAAAAGCAGCGGGAGTAAGAATATTAAGAATGTTTTATCTGAATATCTGCCAAAATCTTTTGTAAAATATTTTCTTCAAAAGTTAAAAATAAATCCTGAGACAAAGTGTGGAGCATTCAATGGTAATACTAAAGTATTACTTCTTGAGAGTTTGTGCTCATTTGAGATAACGTTTATATGTGTCAGAAATGGCGGAGAGACGGTGTTTTCCGGGGGTGTAAATCTTGATGAAATAGATTCAAATTTAGAGTCTAAATTGGTTAAAAATCTGTATTTTTGCGGCGAAATTCTTGATGTGGATGGGTTTTGCGGCGGGTACAACCTGCAGAACTGCTGGAGTACAGGGTGTTTGACAGGTATTGCTATCCTGAAAAACATGTCATGACATGGTTTTTGGCTTATTTCTGAAGAACCTTGTTTTTGCTGAATTTCAGCTTTTGTAAAAATGCCTATTGTAAAGTAATGTAACACATATAATTCTTAGGTGTTATAAAACACTAATACTATGGTATAATATTAATGTAAGCATTTAGTGCAATAACTACTTCTTTTAGATGACATTTTATCCTATATGTTGATTTTAAAATAAGTTAGTGGTAGCATAAGTATATTAATCGCAATTAGTAAAAAAGGATTATTTTATGAACAGAAAATCGGGTTTCACCTTAGCGGAAGTTTTAATCACGTTAGCAATTATCGGTACTGTTGCAGCGATGACTATTCCAACATTGATGACAAATACTAATAAAATGGAATTTAAAACAGGGTTCAAAAAAATTCTTTCTACTACAAACCAAGCTATTACAATGAGTGTTGCGTTGAATTATATTGATTTCTCTGATACAACATCAACCGGTACAAACCCTACTCAATCAATTTTGGGTATATTTATTAACAGAATGCACGTTACAAAAACGGCTTATGGTAATAGTGATGATACGGCTGTTGAACGTATGTTCCACTCTGGAGCAGCTAACAATTATACGATATTTTTTGCGGATGGTATGGTTTTGTCGTTTCCTGCTTCTTCTCAAAATTGTCGTGTAGGTCAAAATAGTAGAGCAAATATTTGTAAAGGTATTGTTGACGTAAATGGTACTCGTGCTCCAAATTATTTGTCTAACTGTGGTGGTACTCAAAAGAAAGATGCAACTACTGATGGTGGTGGTACTCAGTGTAATCCTAACAACGCAGGTATTTTTGACCAGTTCTCTATATTTATGGCTGACCAACAAGTTCAACCTAACGGACAAGCTGCTAAGTACGTGTTATTTGAAAACTAGTCTCATTTGTTCTTAGTTTTTGCTAAAGTTTAAAAGGAAGAGGAAACATTTGTTTCCTCTTCCTTTTTTTTATTTTATAAATCTGTCGGCCCGATTGAATTAAAGCCTTTAATTTTATCTTTTGTTTTTTGTATGTCTGATGCAATTTTTGTTGCTTTTTTTGAGTCTTTACAGTTTTTTAGCTGAACCTCCAATACCAATAATCTTTCTTTTAGTTTTCGGATATTTTGTTTATATTTTTCCCATTCAAGGAAAAACCAGCCCTCATATCCGCAGCCCTCAGGAGGTTTTTCATAAAAATCTTTTATAAACCCTTCGTCGTTTCCGCATTTTTTACAATGCAGGCATAGTCTTTCGGGTTTGTTGTCAAAAATGTTTTCCATAATTTTATTATATTCTTTAAATCGGCTTTTTTATATCTTTGTAATATTTGTTAACAATAATTTTATAAAACGCAATTTTCATGTTCAAAAATACTTTATATAAGTGTAGTGTTAGTTAAATAAATTGCATGTGTTATCATGTAGGTTAAGGAAAAATTTATTATGAATGTTTCGGCAGGAATTACAAAAGTCTTAGCAAAAGGCGTGGGTGTAGCCGGGTTGGGTGCGGCTCTTTACGATGCTCATCAGTACGGTAAAATTCAGGCACAAACTTATAGCAAAAATCAGCTTGCAAATTCCGCCTGTGATGCATATATGGACTCTAAAACTTTAAACAGTACTAGCACGATTGACTCTAAACTTCAGCAGGTTCGTCTTGATGCCGAAATGAAGGGTGGTTTATTTGGCGGAATTCGTAACGGTTTCGCTCAGGCAAAGGGTTATATAGCAGGTGCTTTCACTTCTTTGGCAGAAAATATTGTTCCGTTAGCACTCTCTGCTGCAACTCTTGTAACAAAAGGAAAAGTTTCTAATATTTTAGGTGCGGCAACCGCAATTTACGGTGGCGTAAGAGCTGCAACAACAGCCTTTGGTATAGGTAAAACTAATTATTTAAATAAGTAAGTAACTTAAACTATTAACCAATAAACTTAACTATCAAACTACAATTAGCGATAGAGCTTTGCTTTATCGCTTTTTATTTTAAGTATTTGTAATGTTTTTGTATTTTTTCTTTCGTAATGATAAAATAATTTTGGAGGATTATTCAGTGGGAAATTTTAATATAAGAACTTTTTTAAAGCAGGCTGTTAAAACCGGAGCTTCGGATGTACACTTGCATGTTGGCGAAAGACCTGTTTTAAGAAAAGACGGTAAAATGGTTAAAATTGATATGGATTTTCTGGATGATGAAGATTTGGAACGTTCAATTATGACCTTACTTCCGTCGTACGATATTAACGATATCAAAAAAAATATGGATTTAGACTTTTCTTATGAATTACCTGCTGTTTCAAGATTTCGTGTAAATTTAAGCCGTCAATTAGGCCATTTTGCACTGACTCTTCGTTTAATTTCGTTTAATATCAGACAAGTTACGGAATTAAATCTTCCGTCCGTTATTCAAAATTTTGCGGATTTAAATAACGGAATTGTTCTTGTAACAGGGCCTACAGGGTCCGGTAAGTCTACTACGCTTGCCTCTATTATTGAACATATTAATGTTAAGTATCCTAAGCATATTATTACTGTTGAAGACCCTATTGAGTATATGTTTTCAAATAAATTAAGTATTATTTCTCAGCGTCAAGTTGAAATTGATACTTCCTCTTTTAATGACGGTATCAAATATGCCTTAAGACAAGACCCGGATGTTATTCTTATCGGTGAAATTCGTGACAGAGATACTGCAAATGCGGCTTTGAAAGCTGCTGAGACAGGCCACCTCGTTTTGGCATCTCTCCATACAAATGATGCAACTCAAACTATTAACCGTATTATAAATATGTTTGACCCGCAAGATAGAGATTTAATCCGTGATCAGCTTGCTAATACCATAAGAGGTATTATCGCTCAAAAACTTGTTAAAGTCGCTCATGGTTCAGGTAGACGACCTATTGTTGAAATTATGATTTCAACTCCTACTATTAAAGATTATATTATTAAAAATAAACTTGATGAAATTTATGATATTATGCGTACCGGCAGTGATGACATGGTTACTATGAACGCATCTTTATTTAATTTGCTTAGAGAGGGTGTTATTACTCAAGAATATGCTCTTGAGGCCTCTGACAATAAAAACGAATTTAATCAAATGCTTAGAGGCGTGTTTAGAGGTACTGAAAATCAGGGTAATAATTATTATGAATAATAGTTTTGTATGCGACGCTATTAATTTGAAATCTTATCCTCTTTCGGAATCTGACAAGATTGTTGTTATGTATTCCAAAGAAAAAGGCTTGATTAAAGGTGTGGCAAAAGGCGTTAAAAAGCCTAAAAGTAAATTGGGTGCACGTATGGACGCTCTTGTTGCGAACAGATTGATGCTTAATAAAGGAAAAAATATGAGCACTATTTGTCAGGCAGAGGCGTTGAATACTTTTTCCGCAAGCAGAAAGGACATGGATAAATTATTCTATTCTATTTATCTTTCTGAATTGGTTGCCGCATTTGGTGTTGAAGATGATCCATCGTCAGATGAGGTTTATGAATTATTTTACAAGGCTCTTGAACGTATTTCTGTATCGACATCTAAAAAAGATATTTTAATTGCTGTTATTAAATTTCAATTAAAATTAATGCTTGTTGCAGGTTTTGGTATAGAACTGGATACTTGCTTGTGCTGCCGTGAACAAATTTTGAATGAAGATATGTATTTTTCAACTCAAATGGGCGGCGTTATTTGCAAGGACTGTAACGAAACTTTTAAAATAAGTAAAAAATTACACTATAAAATCAGAGACTTTTTACAAGCTATGGAACAATTCGATTTCAACTATGAAAGCGATTACGACAAAAAAGCTACGGAAAAAGTTTGTAAGGTTTGCTACGAATTATTAAATAAGTATATTCAAACCCATACTTCAAAAAAAATAAAAAGTGTTGACGTTATTGAAAATTAATTAGGTATAGTTTTAACTTTTTCTTTTTGAGGCATATTAAGTTATGTAAAAATTTGTTGCCCTGAATTGTAAATTTTTGTATAATAATTTCGTGAAAAATACATAATCTTTTAACAAATTTTAATCCACATAGCAATTATTTTAATGTCATGGTTTTTATATTTATATAGTTAATCGTAAAGGCACAAGATTGAATAAAACAGATATTATTAAAGAGGAAAAAGAAGTTTTATATGTGAAATCATTGGTTTCAAATCCGATTGCTCGCAACGGAATTGCTCATCGCACACCGATGACTACTACAAGAACTTCTTCTAACAGATTATATTGCGGTTATAATCATACTTTTGATACTGTAAATACTAACAAAGAATTAGATTACAGAGATGTTATTCAATTTTTAAATGCTGCTTTAACAGGCAAAACTACTGTTAGCGATTTTTATGCGTCATTACATAACTTTATGACTAAGAAAATCAACTGTTTCTTCACTGCAATAGGTTTGTTCCAACCTCAATCTAAATGTATTAACATTAAATTGACTGATAAAGTTGGAGGTACTTATTCTTCAAGAGTTTTCTTATCAGACGATTCTAATCCGATTGTTGAATGTTTTAATTCTCAAAAACCAATCGTTAAACATGATTCTAAATTCTTAAAATTATCATATTTACAACAACCAAAAGTTGCTATATTGCCTTTGATTTCTGTTAATGAATGCTTAGGTGTTATGATTATCGGTGATAACAACGTTAATGAAAATATCGATTTATATTCATTAATCTCTAATCACTATGCATTATTTATGCATAATGCAGATTTGTTGGAAAAAGCTTATGAACATGCTAATACAGACAGCTTGACTTCTTTACACAACCACAGAGGTTTCCAAGAAATCTTGTCTCAAGAATTAACAAAAGCTGAAAAATCTGAAAAAGAAGTTTCAGTTATAATGATGGATGTTAATAATATTTCTAAAATCAATAGAGAATTAGGTCATGCTAAAGGCGACGAAATTATTAAATTGGTTGCAGAAAAAGTAAAACAAAATATCAGACCAAATGATACAGCAGGCCGTTATGGCGGAGATGAAATCGCTATCATCTTACCTGATACAACTACTGCTGAAGCTAAATATATCGCTGAATATTTGACTTACAGCTTATCTTGCTGTTTCGTTGATGATATCGGCCCTGTTAAAGTTTCTGTTGGTATCGCTAATTACCCTCAATGTGCTAAAGACCAAGAAAAATTATTAATCTTAGCTGAACAAGCTATGTATATTTCTCAATCTAAAGGTTACAAAGACGGTATGAGTGCTATCATTAGTTCTTCAGACTTTAACTTCTGGGATGATATGGCTTTAAAATCTTTCGCAGATGTTGTAACAAAACGTCATGCTCAATTAGGTATAAACTTTGAAGAAGAATTACTTCAAAAATTCAATAACGAAGATATTATTTCTCAAACTCACTTGGAAGAAATGGCTACATCTTTAGCAGGTGCTATCGATGCAAAAGACCCTTATACAAAAGGTCACTCAACTTCAGTTTCTAAATACGCAGAAGCTTTGGCAAGAGCAATCAATCTTCCTGAAAATGAAGTAAAAAGAATTTCATTAGGTGCATTATTACACGACGTAGGTAAAATTGGTATTCCTGAAAATATCTTGAAAAAACCAACTCACTTGTCTGATGAAGAATGGGAAGTTATGAAACAGCACCCAACAATCGGAGCAGAAAAAGTGTTAATGCAAAATGAAGCATTAAAAGATTTAATCCCAATGGTTAAATATCACCACGAACACTATGATGGAACAGGTTATCCTTGCAAATTAAAAGGCGAAGAAATTCCTCTATCAGCAAGAATCGTAGCTGTTGCAGATACATATCACGCATTAATAAGTGATAGACCATACAGAAAAGGTTTAGGCGTAGAAAAAGCTTGTGAAATCTTAAGAATGGGTGCAGGAATTCAATGGGATGCCGAATTGGTTAGAAAATTCATCCAAATCGCTCCATCTATCTCAACAACAATTTAGTTTTGATATATAATGAATGGTAAATAACTTAAAAAAGACTTCTTAATGAACTGAAACCCTAAAACTAGACAAGATAAAAAACCTAGTTTTAGGGTTTTAATATATAAGGAGGTAAAAATGAAAAGAAAACCTTATACAGTTCAAGAAAAAGAAGAATTGTTAAAATCAGAAGCAATAGAAAAAATA
>JAFVDH010000004.1 GCA_017478515.1 bacterium | reverse complement strand
TATAGGAGATATATCAGCTGATGGGAATATGTATTTTAGTAAAAAACTTCCAAATCAATATGTTGATGCTCAAAAATTTTATGAAAAAGTAAGAAAAGATTTTCCTAATCAAGAAATTGTTTTTACGGGTCATTCGTTAGGGGGTAGTCTTGCTCAGTTAATGTCAACAAAACAGGACACGAAACAGTTACATTTAATGCCTATGGCGTGAGAGATATTTTACAAGGGAATATAAATGATAACCTAAATATTAGGAATTACGGTAATTCCAACGATAAAGTTTTTACAGAGAATATCAATAATCAACTCGGTAATATTTATATGATAAGTAGACATCAAGATGCTAACTATGTAACAAGTAGTTATACAGGGAAAGACAATAAAAAATATTGGGGGAAATATCATTTTTTAGAGACAATGGGAGACTTAGAAGATGCCGTTGAATATAGGCCAAATCGCTTGGAAGGGCGAGTCAATATGGATATTGATTTTAAAGATATTGATACCGATAGAATATTTACTAATGAAGAAATTGGGCAAATGTCAAATGATGAATTTGAACGCTTAGAGAATTTTATAAATCAGCAAGTTGCAACAGGTAGAGTTATGCCGGAGGCTCAAGCAAAACAACAAGTGCAGGCAGGAAATTTAATTTGGGTAAATTCATATACACGAGATGACGGAACAGAAGTAAGCGGATATTACAGAAGAAAATAATTTTGGGAATTAAAAGGAGAATTTTGCTCTCTGGATTAAATCCTCCACCATATCAGACAAGGCTTTTAAGGTCTTGTCTTTTTTAATGCAAATTTTAAATATACAGTGAGTTTTAGATAAAGTTTTTAAAAAGAGAATTTCTTTTGAGAATATTTGCCGATTATAAATAGAAAAATTATAAAGTCTTCTCTTTTCTCTTAATTATTACCCTCTAATTTTTATTTTTATACGTATTTCTCTGTAAGTAAAAATATGTACGTAATATTACGTACGTAGAAATACGGACTTTTTTATTTTATAAAATTTGTCATAATAAAAAATATAAGGTTACAACAAAAAAAGAAAGGAAAACAATTATGCATAAGAATAACACCTTAGATTTTGATAATGAATTAAAAAATCTTTCCATTGGCGTATATGTTGGAAATGAAAAATATGTTCCAAAAGATTAGATAAAAATAAATGAATACGATAACAAAAATACAGGTTTTCATTGTGAAGCATTTTATAAAAATGATGAAATTTTTATCTCTTTTAGAGGAACATAATTAGGTGATAAAGGTGATATAAAGGAAATATTTATGATACAAAAATTTGATTATGAAAAAGAAAAAATAAATTTACACAAGAAATGTTAAAAGATACATTAAAATATCAAAAACAGAGTAAGTGTAATTCGATCTTAAATTACAAAATGAAAAATATTTTATTAAGCCTTTATTAAAATATGTAAATGTTTTTTTGTAATAAAGCAATTTAGTTTTTTCACAAACATTATAGACAATGTCATAATGTATATTATAAATAAGTAGCGATATAAAAAATAAAGGAGGTAAAAATGTATCCTAATCTTAATGTAAATGGTGTTGGAGGAACAAATGGCTCTCATCGTTCAGGAAGCACAAACGGCAGAAGTGAACAAGACCCAAGAGATATTGATATTTTTGGCGGTGGCTCTGATGATGATATAAGTGAAAGCAGCTCAATGCAATTTATAAAAAATACAAAAAAAGCAGCAGAAGAAGCATCTCAAAAAACTCAAAGCCACATGGAAAGAATTAAATATTATGTAGATCAAGGATACACATATGCCCAAGCAATTCAAGCTGTAGAAGACGAAGAAGGCGGCCCTGTTACAAGAGCTCAACTTGTTCAACGTCTTATTGCTCAAGGATATGACCCTGAAACAGCAGAATCATTAATACCTCAAAACGTAGATCAAAGAATTGATTACGCAAGAGAACAAGGCAGAGCTGAAGGTCAACGACGAATTCAAGAATTTGACCAACAACTTAATAATATCCGCAACGGCAGACGTTAATTCGGATTAAGACAGATAATAAAGCAAAGGCGGGAACAATAAAATTGTTCCCGCCTTTTTTGCATCGTACTTACTTATTTGTTTTACACTTTCTTAAACACTTAAAACTATATTCACATATATTAATATTGTTTTAAGATTAAGCAATTTTTATTGTAAAAACTACTTTTAATACATGTATCAGTGTAGGTATTTATGCAAATTTGTAATATAGGATTAAAAATCCCCCAAATAAATTTAAAAACAAATACGGTAAAACATTTTGCCGTAAAATCTCAGCCTGATACTTTTGAAACTTCAAAACCATCTCTTAAACAAGCCATTAAGGATTTAAAACAAATAAAAACGCCTGATGGCAAAGAAAGATTTGATAAAGGTGAAATAGGACGTTTCAGCGATTTGTATAAGAAAAACGAAATTGACCTTGATACGGCAAAAACATTTTCTGACACTAATTTGAACATGCATAATATGAGTTCAATCTACAAATTGTATCAAAATTCTTTAAAAGATGGAATTGATATGAAGAAAAACACTTATAATGTAATTCATAATCAAGTCAAGGATATCGAAAACAAAGGTCATGAGGCCTGGATTTATAAGAGCCTTTTTGACGGTAAAAATGAATTTATAGTAAAAGACGAAACAGATAATATAAGATATACTTATTCAAAAAACGGAGAAAAACTTGCAAAATCATATTTTGAAGATATGGAAATCAACGAAAAAACAATTCGCAAGGTTACAACAGAAGACTACAGAGCAAATTCCATAAATGTAAAATATCAAAATACAGAGAAAAATCAATACATAAATAAGGTAGAAAGATGTTCTACATACAAAGAAATCATCAATTACAAAGACGATAACGGAAATATTGCTTATAAAAAAGTATCAACAAAGTCAAAAGATGTTCCCGGGAATATGAACATTCAATTGGTATATTCTGACGGGACAACAAAAGATATAGTAAAATCATCAAAAGATGAAAAGACAGGTATTGTTACTATAAAAAAAGATTTTACATCACCAAACGGAACAAGAAGCCAATATTTATATGAAAACGACCCTCATGGTAACAGACTTATTGATTATAAAATAACAGACAAATCAGGAAAAGTTTTATATCAAAACTCTCAAACTTTTGAGAAAGTTTCGGATACTAAATTTATCAGTTCAAACGACGCAAGAAAATATGAAATAACCGTAGATAATCAGTCTATTTCAGTAAAAGATATAGGTCTTGGCAAAAAAGAAACAATTAAATTCAAGAAAAAGATAGAAAAATTTAACAGAGATGAAATGGTAAATCTTTTAAAGAAAGTTCCCGGCCATATGCTAATGGAAGCAGCACAAGACGTAAAAAAATACAATGGACTTCAAAAAGACGAAGCCTTGCTTGCATACTCTCAACCGTCAGAAAAATTAATTGCCTCAGCTGATAACTTATTTATATTCTTGCATGAATTAGGGCATATAAAAGATTCTGAAACATTGAAAAGTAAAAATCGAATGGTAAGACATAATGAGCAAATGCAATATTCCGGAAACAAAAAAATACAAGACACATATATGAAAGAATATAGTGCATTTGTAAAAAAATATCCGCATGAACAAAGAAAAGAAGCAGGTTATTTCTTGGAAAACGAAAATCACTACGCAGGCAAATGGGGAGCATTGGGAGAAATTGTTGCAGAAACCAATGCAATAGGTTCTGCTGTTACAAATGAGGCCTCTGACGAAATTATTTTAAGAGCAGAATACTTGCAGGAAAACTTTCCTGAAACAATAGCGGAAATAAAAAATGCCATGAGATGGAAAGATGACATTGACGCAATTGAGTTTTACGGAACATAATAAAAATAACTAAATACGTTATTTTTTATTTTATCCTATTTTGAAAAATCAAATTTAATTTTATCTCCCGGTAAAATCAATATATCATCTCCATCATTTAATAAACCTGTTTTATAATTTATATCATCTTTTAAATCATTCTTATATTCTTCTGATATAAGGCTTTCCGCAATGGAAATAGGTTTTATTACCGTAGAATCATAAGTTTTAGGACGTCCTGTTATATCAGTATCCGCAGAATAAACATTCATATTTGCTATAGGCGAAAAAGAAAAATCTGCTTCTCTTAAAAAATTTTCACCAAATTTAATATTTTTTCGCTTATAAACAGTTTTTATTTCTTGTTCAAGACTGTATTCCGTATTATTTAAATCAAAATATTTTATAATAGTAAAAGTAAAACTTGCTTCTTTAGCACCCTTATTTGGACTTTTAACGTCTGTTAAAGAACCAACAACTACATACCCTTTTTTTAGTTGAATTTTCGACAAAATAACATCTTTTAAAACTTCTATTTTTACAATATTTTTTGGATAAGCTGTTGAAATTTCATCTATTGCTTTTGCTTTCAAAACTTGAGCACTTGCAGATAATTGAAAAGAAACAAATATTAAAAGCAACCATATAAATTTTTTCATTCTATTTAACCTTTTTTTTGACACAAAAAATATAATACAAAATACAATTGCAGCCAAAATACCGACAATATTTGAATATACTGGCAGAATATTAAATCCCATTTTATCTTGAAGAATATAGCTTACTACAACAGCAGTCATAAATAACGCAGGAACTAATGTTATTACATACATTTTTGATTTTTTTCTCAAGTAATAAGTAAGCGTCCAAAGAACCAGTGCCGATAAAGCTTGATTTGCCCAACCAAAATACTGCCATAAAGTCGTATAATTCAAACGACTTAAAATAACCCCGCAGGACAAAATTAACACACTTAACAATAATCGTTTAAAGTTATTTTGATTGTTAAGTTTTAAAAAGTCTGTAACAGTTAATCTTATAGAGCGAAAAGCAGAGCCGCCCGAAGTTATAGATAAAGCGACAATAGACAAAATAGTTAAAGCCCCGCCAATATTTCCCAGCAAACTCGTAGATATTAATGAAACAACACCACCCTGTCCTATAGATTTAACCGTATTAAATAGTTCTGTAGAATTATGAAAAAACGCCATAGCAAGAGTTGCCCAAATCAATGCAATAATTCCCTCAGTTACCATAGCACCGTAAAATATTACTCTGCCGTCTTTTTCATTAGGCAGACATCTTGCCATAATAGGTGACTGCGTTGCGTGAAAACCGCTTATTGCCCCACATGCAATGGTTATAAATAACATCGGAAATATTCCTACCTGTTCTGGATGTAAATTGGAAAATGTCATCTGAGGATAAAACGGTAATACCGATTTAAACAACATAACCATAACGGCAACAGTCATAACAAGCAATAATGCTGCAAAATAAGGATAAACTTTTCCGATAATCTTATCAACAGGCATCAATGTTGTAAGAAAATAATACACAAAAATAATAACTATCCAAAAATTTAAAGGAGTGTGGGATAAGTCCGCAATCATCTTGGCAGGATTAACAGCAAAAACAGTCCCCAATAACAAAAGCAGTGTTAAATAAAAAATTAAAAACAATGTTTTAAAATTTTTACCGAAGAGCTTTTCAGTCAAATAAACAATAGATTTACCCTTAAATTTAAGAGAAATCATGCCGGTTAAATAATCATGAACACCGCCAGCAAAAATACAGCCAAAAACAATCCATAACAAGGCAACAGGCCCGTAAACCGCACCCAGAACAGCCCCAAAAACCGGCCCTAAACCGGCAATATTTAAAAATTGAATAAGAAATATTCTCCACAAAGGCATTGTTACAAAATCGACCCCATCAGCATATTTCACAGCAGGAGTAATCCTGTTTTCGTCAATCCCCCAAACCTTTTCAACAAACTTTGAATACACAAAATAACCTATTAATAATAGTACTACTGCTGTACAAAATAAAATCATTTAAGGCCTCCTATAAGCATGTTAGCACAAAATAAAAACAAACAGAATTGTAAAATATTGTTATTTTTTTTACAAAAAACTAACAAATATATTTTTTATCTACGTTAAAAAATACATATAAAACAATTTAAAAGGACAATATGAACGAATTAAACATATCTTTTGCACAAAATATAACAAGAAAACCTGACGAAAACACGTCACAAACACAGTTTGGAAATTCAACTTCCGCATCAGCAGCAGAAATAAGCGTATTTTTAAATGATGATACCCCGCCTGACGAAGTTCCGGTTTCTGAATTAACAAAACAAGAAAAGAAAGCATTAAAAAAACAGCAAAAAGCAGAAGCAAAAGCCGAAAGAGAAAGAATAAGAACAACCCCTGACGGAATAATACAAGGTGGAAGACAAGGTTCTACAGCTGGAGACTGCTGGCTTTTGGCAGAAATGAATTCCATGGCAAAAACAGATTGGGGTAAAGAGGCCTTTAAAAATGGTATTTCAACTGATGAAGACGGCAATTATATTGTTCATTTTAAAGGTGTGCATAAAGATATTAAAATTACAAAAGAAGATTTTAAAAAAGCACAAAATGATTCAGACTATTCGTCAAATGATGCAGATGCACTATTGTACGAAATTGCCGTAGAACGACATTTTCAAGAGGAAAACATTAATAACGGGTCAATAAAAGGAAATGACCTTGCGGGCGAAGATTCTCTGCAATATTTACTTACAGGCAGAAAAGGAAGACAAGTTTCAAAAGTTGAACAGTTTGAACCGATACTAAAAGCAATGGGGGAAAAACCCGAAAATAACAACGGAATATCTGCAACATATATTTACCATGACAATAACCCCGATAATGTTGGAGATATAGACCATGCAATGTCTGTACAACAAGTTCTTTTAGATGAAAACGGCGGCATTGATAAAGTCATAGTTTTAGACTCATACCATCCCGACAAACCTCAAACACTAAGCTATAAAACGTTTAAAAATAACGTAAAACTGTTCGGCTATGTCACGACACCAAAAGAAAATAAATAAAAATTTTAGATAAAATTTTAAATAAAAAATTATATAACCTATCAAATTGCATAAAAAATGCATTTATAAAGAGGTTTATTTTTCTTAACAAATCTAAAGATTTAAAAGATTTTTGCCGTTAATACATTTAATATCATAAAAAGAATATTTAAATGTAAAAAAGAAAGGAGTATGTTATGAGTAGCATTAGCGGCAATCTTCCACAGGTAAAACCTCAAATAAAAAAAGAAGAAGATAAAGCACCTATTAATCCAAAGGTAGAAACTGATAAAAAGCCTGAAATTGAAGAAAAGAAAACTAAAGGCCTTTCTAACGCAGGCGGAGGCTTTATCGGATAACAATAATTAGTCTTTAAATTAAATTAAACAAAGACAACGCATTTTTACAAAAATGCGTTGTCTTTGTTGTTAAATTTGGTATTTTAAAATTTACTTTTTATGAGGTAAAACAGGTTTTCTTCCACCGTTTTTAAACCAGATTACTTCTCCGTCATTTTTATTATCACCAACTACTGCACCGTCTTTATCATATTTATACGGTTGTTTTTCAAGCGGTAATTTTTTGCCATATGAATTAACATCAATAATCGATACAGAATCATAATATTTCAAGAAGTCTTTGTAAGAAATATCTGCATCATAAGATGTATTCCAAGGATTTGTACATCTCATTTTCAATTCACCTTTTTCATCTTTGTGAGGTTCAAGAGTGTAAGCATGGAAACCGTAAATACCTGCTGATTTTGCCACAGGATTTTCAACTCTGCTTCCGCCTGCTCTTGTTCCGCCTGTCATGATGAAATCTTCATTAAAGTTATCTTTCTTCAACATAGGTGTTACTGTTTTTTCTTCAAGGTCTAAGTTGTATTGTCTAAATCCGCCAAAGCCCATTCTTTCAAGTACTTCAAAGTTATAACCGCCTAAAGCACCTCTATAAAAATCTGCCGCACTATGGAATTTATCTGATTTATTATCAGGGTCATTTTTTAAGTCTGCAAATTTTAGACCGTTTTCGTCTTCTTCGTAGTAAATATTGTAATAATTATCATCACGGCATACTACAATTGTTCTTGATGGGTCTTTTTTGGCTTCAATATAATCATTTAATCTTTTTTCATGACCTTCTAATGATTTTTGAGCCTTAACTTTTTGTTCGCCGGTTGAATTAGCAACTTCAGCCTTTTTAGCCTCAATTTTTTGACCCATAATTTCTCTGAATTTAACATCAGCCTTATTTACAGAATCCAAGCCGTAAGCATCTTCCAAAATTCTGATACCTGTTGAACCTTTTAGAGAATATTTTTGAACTCTATCTTTAGGAACTTCCGCATTTTCATATTTGTATTCGCCGTAACCGTTTTGGAATTTAACAGTTACGTCTTTTCCGTTTTGATGAAAAGCATCATATAGTGCAACTCTTGCTTTAGGATTTTGCATTACGGTATTTAAAGTTGATACAAGGTAGCAATCACCTATGCTTTGTTGTTGAGTTGTAAATCTTTTTGCAGGCGGGAACAATTTTACGAACATGTCTTTATCCATGTCTAATTGTTTTGAGTCTTTTTTAGATGTTTTCACATAGATTTTATCTTCATCCGCAACTTTAAAAACATCGCCGATTTTTGTTTTTGCGTTACCTTCCTTTTGAGATTTTACTGTAGGAACATAAACATCTGCAGGGTTTTTACCTGCTTTACGAGCCTCATAAACCATGTCTAAATCTTTTGCAAGATTATCGTTCATTTTGCCTGTTTCCCAGTAGTGGCTAACTGTTGATGGTTCTATATCTCCGCTTTTAATCAAGCTTAATTGCATCATAACGTTACTTGTTTGTTCATCGCCTCTGCTCAAAACATTTTTAACGTTTTTAAAATCTTCTTTTGAAAGCATAACTCCAGCATCAGCTATAGCTTTTGCGGCGTCATAGTTTGAGTGAACAATAGGAGTTGGTCTGTTTTTTGTTCTGGGTTTAATTCCGTTCATAGCCTGAAATGTCTCAGCACTAGGCATTTTTGCTAATTGTTGAGGCGAAGTTTGAGTTGTATTTTGAGATATTTTGTTTTCTTTTTTAACTTCTTTTGCCCCTAAAAACGGCATTACTGATTGAATTGAGTTTACTTTCATTAATCTTACCTTCCTACACATGTCTTCATATGTTTATTTTAAGCCCTGTAAAAAAAATAATTGCCAAATCAAGTGTAAATTTTACAAAATATTTACATTTACACACGATTTTTAATACACATTTTAATAACTATAGGATAAATTATTGTAGAAAATATACTTAAGAAAAAGTATAAAATAACTCGTTTATATAAATCAAAAAAAGTTCCTGATACAGCAAAGTAAATAGCATGAGTTAAGGTATACATGCAAATAATCCCGATTATAGCAACAATAAATTTGATATACCATTGAGTTTTAGGAACTTCATACTTTATATATTTTTTATCAACATAATAACCCAAGCATACACCGGCCAATAAAGTCAATTCACTATAATATGACATAATCTCTTCTTTTATTATTCCTGACAAAATACAAGACACAACCAAAACTGCGAGCACCAAAACAGCTCCGCCAAAAATCAAATAACCTTTTTCTTTTTTATCAATCCAATTAATAAATTTGCTTACAGTAAATATATATATTATAGAAAACAAACAACCTATAATAACATCTTGCGGAGTATGAACCCCTAAATAATTTCTTGAAAACAAAACAGCAAAACCTAGTAAAATAAAAAACAAACTTAAAAATTTATTTTTCCATGTTGCAATAGAAATGCCGGAAATAGCAGTAATACCTCTTACGGTGTGCCCGCTTGGGAAAGAATATCCGGGGGCATGTGCAACAGCAGCCTTTACAGGTTCTACTTTATCTGATAAAATCCAAGGTCTTTTTACAAAGGCAAGTTCTTTCAATAAATCTTTTGTCATCATTCCAAGCTGTAAAGCTGTAAATAATATAAATCCTGATTTCTTATCGATAAGCCAATAGCATAAACTAACAAATATGTACGGCACAATAGACTCTGCCAATTTTGTTATGTTTAAAAATACCACATCCAACTCAGGAGTTCTTAAGTTTTGCAAAAACACTAAGTACTCTATCTGAGGAGCTAATATTGCCTGATTAGTTAAAATTTCATGTAACATAACTCCGTTAGTATAACATAAAAATAAATAAAAGGTTTAATAAAAAATTATCAATTTATCTAATGTTCTGAAAATAAAAATTCCATATAATAAAAAAGTCTTAAAAAAGGAGTTTTGTCATGTATTTATTATTCCAATTTATTGTTCTAACGGTAATAGTTTTATTTACGGCATGGATTATACCGGGAATAACTGTTTCAAGTATACCGATTGCGATGCTTACAGCAGCGGTAATAGCCTTGATTAACACAGTATTAAAACCATTATTAAACTTAATTACTTTGCCGGTTAATATTTTTACGTTAGGAATTTTTGCACTAATAATTAATGCTTTGCTGCTTATGTTTGTGGCATATCTTGTACCTGGCTTTACAGTAAGCGGTTTTTGGAGTGCATTTTTCGGAGCATTGGTTATTTCATTGCTAACACTGGGTTTAAGCTATGTAGAATTTTAAAAAACGGGTACAAAACAGCTTAAATTTGGTACGGGTAAAGAGGGTGACAAAAAAGTCATCCTCTTTTTAATAAGATACCCGTTAAGTTATTTTGTAAAGCATACTTTTTAAGTATATAAAGCCTGTTCTATCAATGATAGTCCGTCTGGTTCTTATGATTAAGAGTCTCTTCTTGCAAGTTCATCTTCTATTTCTTTTATTTCAGTTTTTATATGTTCTAATTGCTTTGTTAAATTATGTATTTCAAAATGATTAAGTACATTTTCTTTTGCATTATTACTAATTTTAGATTTAGCAGCATCAAGTTGTTTTTCCAATTCTTCTTGCTTTTTAACTAATTCTTCATGTTTTGATTTAAGCTCATCTGTAGACATAGAACATAGAGGACTTAAATTTTTCATATCATTATTCAATTCAGGCTTATTACTGTTTTCAAGTGTTCCCATTATACTTCCATCGTCTTGAATACGTATATTCGAACCTCTTCTTTCTAATTCACTGTTATATTGTTGAATTATACCACTATAACTATTTATTTTTGCAGTTAATACAGCTATCTTAGCATTAATAATCATTGTTAACTTTGTTGATAATCCATTACTTTCCGCTTCACTTTTGGCAGTTTTAGCTTCATCAAGTTGTCTTTGTAAGTCTTTTAGCTTAGCTTGGACTTGTTCTTTATATTCTTGAATAAGCTCAGATACACTAAGATTTTTCCAATGTCCTGTTTCAACTACTAACTCCGAAGAATTAGAAAGGTTTTGTAGACCTGACGGAGATGAAGAGTTTGAAGAGTTGCTTCTTCTATTCATTTCTTCTTCACACGCTTTTATCTCTGTTTCTATTTGGTTCAATTGTTTTTCTAAATCAATTGCTTTTAGGTTCCTTGAATATGGAATACTAGTATCTGCTTTACATTCAGCAATTTGTTGTTTTATGTCAGCTTTCTTTTTAAGTAATTCTTCCATTTCTGCTGCAAGTTGTTCATCGGTTAAGACTTGATAATCTCTAACAGCTTCTGTACCACGATCTTGTTTTTCAGCTTTTTCAGCTCCAAAAAGCCCATTCAATTTTGATGCAATTCTGTCTATAAGAGAATCATTATTTGATAATAAATTTCCTAAAGCTCCTTCTATATTATCGTCTTTTCCTGTTATAACTACTAAATCAACATCATCTTTTGATTGAGGTGTTTCGGATGTATTTGTAGTAGCTGGTTGATTATTTATTGGAGTGTTTTTTAAATTAAGACTACCTAAAACCACATTTTCACGAACATTCATCATTTTTGATACTAAAGTCATTGTTTTCTCCTTTATATTGCCTTATTCCTAACACTTTTCATGTCGGCAATATGGTCAAAAAGCTTTAGTACTCCCCATCCCATCATATCATATCATATCATATAGGTGATTATAACTGAGTTTCAGCCATTTTAAAATCCATATTTACAAAAGTTTACAATTTTATTAGAAATCGCTGTGCTACAGTATTTACAACAGTTTTCAAGTTTGTAACATTTCTTAACAAAATTCCTGTTTTAGAATTGGAAGTCAGGACAACATTAACACGCTCTTTAGTATTAAGTAATATTTCCATTGTCAATGCACAATTATGTTTACTTTTTAATTATCATACCTAACTTTTTTTAATATCAAAACCATAGCAGAAATAATCAGCATAATAATTGCATAAATCATATAAGTATGCATAAATGCACAAAGAGCCGACTGTTGTATAAGTTGGTTATAAAGCATCGCACCTGACATATTTTGAGCAGATATAAAATCAGCTCCGTTTTTAGCGAAATTCATTGCTAATGCAGTAAATTTTCCGACAAAAGCATCATTTAACAAAGAGAGTTTATCGACAAGATATGATTGGTATACCTTAGAATATCGAGATACAAATACACATACAGACAAAGTTCCGATGGCACATCCTACATTTTTAATAAGATTCTGTAAAGTAGACGCATTTGCCATTTCTTGATTGGATAAATCAAAAAAAAATAATCGTAATCGTAGGAATAATTATCATAGTCATAACAAAAAGAACAATCAAACAATCAAATTAGGAATTATAACATTTCCAAACGCAAACATCAAATTTAAATTTAAAAACACAAAACAACCCAAAGCAAAAGAAATGAACTTAAACTGGTAAGTTCCAATTTAGAAATATAAACAGAATAAAAAGAACCTCTTTCTGCCAAAAACTTTACAACACCACTTTGTTTCAGGAAGTAATACGATGCATGATATAAAAAAAATTGTTACTATCCAAAGACTTTCATCATCAGAAATAGAGAAACTTCCTGCCATATATTTAAGAGCAACATTTGCAATAGATGTATTTAACACGTCAACAAATTTTGCCAGCATAAGCAATTGTTATCAAAGCAAGGCTGGCTTTAGGTTTCCACTCTTCCCTGATTTCTCAGAGTATTGTATTTACAATATATTAAACACATCAGTTGTAAATAAGAAATAAAAAAGCTTTTTTCAAAGAGTAAAAGCAACTGTAAAGTATTGTAAAAAAACGCCTAAAACATGGCAATATAAATTTTTAGGGACATTAAACCAAGTATGAAAGTTTCTGCAATCCAAAGTTTGTATATGCCAAACATAATGCCGGTAATAAGCAAAAAGACTTCAAATCCTATTGCACCAAAAGCAGTTAAACCTACTTCGGCATCAGCATTGGAACTTTCTGCAAATTACAACAAACAATTAGTAAACTTTAAAGGATACTACGGAGATAAAAACCCTGCCAAGAAACTGTTTTGGATACTAAAAGGCAACAATGATGTTTACGAAGACCAGGAAACATACAAAACATTATATAAAGGCGGTAATACAGGATGGAAAAAATGGGTTAACGAAAACCCGGAAAATCTTTTGAAACGCTCGCCAATGGATGCCATTCAGTCAATATGCACATTAACAAAGAAAAATGACCATTATCCGGAAATTCCGAATAATATACAAACTCCAAACTATGGTGACAAATGGGGAAGACGTGCAAATTATATAGAAATTAACCCGAGAACCGTTGCATTAACAGAAGGCGACAAAAAAAGCGAGGGGTTATTAAATGTAATGAAATTACTACCTGCAATCCCGCCATCACCTAAAAGCTTTGCTAATTGCGTAGTTTTATCACAATTATATCCTGCAATGAACAGAGAAAATGACGGAAAGACAGGCCGTTCTTCACTATATACTGTAGATTTGCATTCAGGAATTTCGAAAAATCTAACTTCAGATAAGCTTTGCCGTGACGGACAAAGAATGGGTGACGATGAACAAGTAAAAGCATTTAATGACATGGCTCACTTAAGAGGATTAAAAACAGGTATCAGAATGCCTCTATCAGCAGGCCAAATGACCGTTAAAGGAGAACCTTTTAACTGGTACAAGCATGAAAAAGCATTTATAGATGCATGCTGTTGGGCAGTTGACTTAGGATTTGACGCAATATTCTTTGACAGTGCAAAGCACGTTGGAAACCATGAAATGCATTATTACTGCGGAGTTGGAGAAGTTCCTAATTTCAAACAAATGCAGTACATTACTCAACAAATAAAAAGTAAAACAGGAAGAAATGACATAGCTCTTGTAGGCGAAAAATGCGATATGCACCCAAGAAACAGAGAAATGGGTTTATCAGCAGGCAACGACTGGGGAAGAGCCGACGACTTTAACAATATTCTTCATGAATATGACAAACAATCATGGAATGATGAATACGCAGCAGGGCCTGTAATTTCTGACGATAATGATAATTGCCAAATGTCTTTGGAGCAAAGATTAACAAGAATTAAAAATGCGTTTAACGGACATCGTGACGCAGGTTGGAGATTGCCGTCTTATATGCAGATGCACGACATTTTCCCAACATCTCCATATGCTAAAAATACCCACGAATTAATGGAATACGGCGAAAACAAATCTACATACGGCGATGTTGCAAGCCACTATAACAATATTTTTAACACATCAGACCATGCAAAATGGTACAGAGATGCTGTTAGCAATGAATTTTTGAACGTTATGTATCAATAACGAATTTTATTAATAGAGAGCTAAAAAAAAGGATGACCGTTTTAGTTTTTAGTCATCCATTTTATTTATATTTATTTTTGATTTTAACCGATTACAGGAGGATTAAAAACTCTTGCAGCAAGGTCTTTATCCAATATTAATAGAGCTTTTTTATCATCACCTATTAATTTTAAAGTAGCTAATACACCGCCTACGTTTGATTCTTCTTCTACTTGTTCTTTTAAGTACCAATCTAAAAATGATAAAGCTGCTCTGTCTTTTGTTTCTTCTGCTACATCCATTAACGCATTTATTCTTGAGGTTACATATTCTTCATGTTCCAATACCTGTTCAAAAATTTCTAACGGTGTTGAACCCTTTAATTCAGGTTTATCAATAGCCGACAATTCTATTTTTCCGCCTCTTTCAATAACATAATCATACATACCCATTCCATGAGCTTGTTCTTCTTTCACTTGAACATCAAACCAATTTACAAAACCGTTTAAATTCATTTCTGCAAACTTAGCTTTCATTGTCAAATAAAGATACGCCGAATACAATTCTTTATTAATCTGATCATTAAAAGCCTTTTCTAATTTTTCATTAATCATTTTAACTCCTCCTAATATTTACATTTTGATTATACAATAAAAATAAATACGCAAGTTTAAACAAGTTGTTTCAATTTAATTTACGTGCTATACTTAAGAAAAATAAACCTTGGAGAAACTTGATGAATATAACTTCAAAAAAATACGGTTCAACAGTAGTTATTAACGTAGACGGAAGAATTGACACCAATACAGCGATGGAATTTGGAGAACAAGTCAACGACACGTTAGATAATATAACAGATTTAATTCTCAATTTTGAAAATGTTGAATACATCTCAAGTTTAGGGTTGAGAGCCATATTAGAACTTCAAAAAAGAATGCTGTCTCAAGGAGTTATGAAAATAATAAATGCAAATGAATCCGTTATGGACGTATTTAATATGACAGGTTTCAGCAAAATTTTGACAATAGAAAATGCTTAGAACAATAAAATCCAAAATCATTTGTATCACATTAATCTTTCTGGTTGTACTCTCAACAGTAACAATAGGATTAATTAATATTGCGTACGAAACAGGCAAAAAAAATCAGATAGAAGAACTAAAATTCAGACTGGAAGACATAGATACAGACATGCACCGGGCATTAATCTGCCTAAAACTTGTTGCAACGGAATTATCAGAACGGGGAAAGCTTTATTATATCTATAACGGCCCTATTTCTAAATTAAACAACCTCGTAGAAGATGTTTTTAAAAACAGTAAATCAATCATTAACACCGACGAAGTTAACACAGGCGGAATATGGTATGAGCCATACGAAGTTTACCCGAACACAAAAGAACTTGCGGCATATTTTGACATAAACAGAATCTATGATATTGAAGACCTAAAAGAGCTGAAATATAATTATCTTGAACGAATATGGTATAGAGAATTAAGAGATAAGATATTGAACGCTGAAGCCGGAACAATGTCATGCGTGGTAGCAAAAAACGAACCTGTGAATTTTTCACAAGACTTAATGCTCGCCTGTGGAAGAGGAATTTATGATAATGATTCTTCATTGGTTGGAATTGTTCATGTAGACTGGAAAGTAGCCAACTTTATTCAAAAACTTAAGAATTTTAAATTACCAAAACATAGCATAGTAATTTTTTCAAACGAAAAAAACGATTTTATTTTCTATTACAGCGAAAATAAAAAACTTACGGGCAAATCTTTGAATAACATCCCAATGTTTAGAACAGATTTGCAATCAGGGGAAGAAATAACCTATAACAACAAAAAGTATATAACATTTATCCTAAGCGAAGAAAACGGTATGGAAGTAACAATTTTCGTACCTAAAAAAGAAATGTTCAAATTTTTAGGATTTGAAGTAGCATTTTTAATATTTGCATTAATAACATTTTATATAGGTGTATGCATACTTATTTACTTATTTTTAACAAAAAATATAAACAAACCGATAAAAATGCTGGTAAAAACAGCAGAAGAAATCGGACGAGGAAACCTTGATTCGGTAGTAAACATAGAAAAGCCCGAAGAATTTGCACTACTTGCAAATACATTAAACAACACATCCGAAGAAATTAAACAATACATCGAAACTTTAGACGGTTACATAAAAGAAAAAAAACAAGCAGAATTTGAACTAAAAATCGCAAAAGAAATTCAAAAAACAGCAATGCCGAACAGATTTCCTGCGTTTCCGCAGCATAAAGAATTTGATATATACGCAACAATGGAAACAGCCAGAGAAGTAGGCGGAGATTTTTACGATTTCTTCTTTTTAAACGACGATACGCTTGCATTTTTGATAGCAGACGTATCAGGGAAAGGTATTCCTGCGGCACTATTTATGATGAAAGCAAAAGCCGTAATAAAGAATATCGCAAAAACAGAAATAACCTTAGAACAACTGTTTGAACAGGTTAATAAGGAACTTTGCCAGAATAATGAACAAGGTCTTTTTGTAACGGCATTTTTCTGTACACTTGAACTTTCTACAGGAACATTAAAATACCTGAGTGCAGGTCATAATCCGCCATTTATAAAAAGAAAAAACGGAAATTATGAAAAAATAACCTGTAATCAAAATTTTGTTTTAGGAGGAATGCCTGACACAAAATTCAAATCGGAAGAAATGACACTTATGCCAAACGATAAATTATTCTTATACACGGACGGACTTACAGACGTAATTGACGAATTCGGAAATTTATTTGGAGAAGAAGGTATCAAAATGTGCTTAGATAAATATAATGCATCAAACATTAACGAACTTTTAGATGACGTAAACAATGAAATAAAAGAATATTCAAAATCAGCAGAACACGGATTGCCTGATGACATAACGATGCTAACACTGGAATACAAAGGATATTACAACTTTGAACTGCCGTCTGTAATATCAGCATTGCCCGAATTAACAAGCAGAGTTGAAAACATTTGTAATAAATTAGGCTTTGAGGGGACAAAACTTACAAGAATGCTTATTTGCACAGAAGAAATTTTTACAAACATAGTAAAATACGGCTATGAACAAGATGAGACAAAAGCGATAGAAGTTTCTATTACCCAGACGGAAAAAGACATCAGTATAGCATTTTATGACAAAGGTAAACAATTCAATCCGCTAAATCAGGAAGACCCTGATATAACATTATCAACAGAAGACCGCCAAATCGGAGGACTTGGAATATATATGGTAAAACAATCCATGGATAAAGTTGATTACGACTACAAGGACGGAAAAAATATACTAACAATCTCAATGAATTTGTAATTTTTTATTAAAATTTTTAAGCATAAATATAGGACTAAAACAAACTTTTCAAAATACTTTGAGAGAAATATGTAATACAGAAAAAACATTGAATTTCGCTGCAAAAAAATTGTTTATTATATTAGCGAAAGGAGGCAGATGCCATGAACATCAAAGAATTTGAAAAGAAACAGAAAGAGGCCAACTTAGCCTCAAACACCATTCGGTCCTACGTTTTTTCCCTAAAACAGTACCAGGTACAATTTCATGAGGTAAACAAAAAAAATCTTCGGTCCTACAAGATTTGGCTCATTGAGAATTTTAAACCCAAAACAGTAAACTTACGGCTGAGGGCGATGAATGTTTATTTAGAGAGTATCGGAAGGTCAGACTTAAAACTACCGTTTGTAAGAATACAGCAAAAGACATTTTTGGAAAATGTAATAAGCGAAGCAGATTATACATATTTCAAAACATGCTTAAAAAAAGATAAAGAAATGTTTTGTTATTTTGTTATAAGGTTTTTAGCCGCAACAGGAGCGAGAGTAAGCGAATTAGTTCAAATAAAAGTTGAACACATAAAAATCGGTCACTTAGATTTGTACTCCAAAGGCGGGAAGCTGCGAAGGATATATATACCGAAAAAGCTTCAGGATGAAGCCCTGGATTGGTTTGTAAATACAGAACAAGTAAGCGGTTTTATATTTTTGAATAAATATGGAAAGCAAATAACAACACGAGGAATAGCCGGATTATTAAAGAAATTAGCTAGAAAGTATGGAATTGACCCCGCAGTAGTGTATCCTCATTCATTCAGACATAGATTTGCAAAAAGTTTTTTAGACAGATGTAACGACATAGCGTTTCTGGCAGATTTAATGGGACATGAAAGCATAGAAACGACAAGAATATATTTAAGAAAAACAAGTACAGAACAACGAAAAATAATAGATAGCATCGTTAATTGGTAAGTAAAAAGCAGGGCGGTTACTCATAAATGAGTAACCGCCCTGCTTTTTAATATTTTTAAAATTCTAGTTATTTAAAATATAATCAATAACTTCATCAACATGCCCTTTTACTTTAACTTTTCGCCACTCTTTTTCAATACTCAAATCCTTATCCAAAACAAAAGTAGAACGATCAATACCCATATATTTTCTGCCATACATAGATTTTTCAACCCAAACATTTAATTTTTCAGCCAATTTATGTTCAGGGTCAGAAAGAAGTATAAAATTCAGATTTTGCTTTTCTTTAAACGACTTATGGCTTTTTATGCTGTCAGGGCTGACACCGATAACTACCGTATAATTTGTAAGCCTGTTGATATTATCTCTAAAATCGCATGCCTCTTGAGTACAGCCTGATGTGTTATCTTTCGGATAAAAATATAAAAGAACTCTTTCGCCTTTAAAATCAGCCAACTTATATGTTTTTTCATTTCCGTCTTTATCCAAACCCTGCAATTCAATATCAAACATACTTCACTCCTTTTAATTTGTTTTAAATAATAATTAATATATAAAATTTTTGCAATACTAAGGAATAAGAATTATAAAACCTTTTTATAAATAAGTATTTTTATTATAAAATTACAATATGCTAAATCAATTTTCAAGAACAGAATTACTAATAGGAAAAGAAGCTCTAGAGAAATTACAAAAATCAACAGTAGCAGTTTTCGGTATCGGAGGAGTAGGCGGATACGTAGTGGAAGCACTTGTAAGAAGCGGTATCGGAGCAATAGATTTGATAGACGATGATAAAATTTGTCTTACAAATTTAAACAGACAGCTTTATGCAACCCGTTCAACAGTAGGGAAATTCAAAGTTGATATAGCAGAAGAACGTATAAAAGATATTAATCCGAATGTAAAAATTAATAAGTATAAAACATTCTATACGCCTGATACAAAAAATGAATTTGATTTTACAAAATACGACTACGTAATAGATGCAATAGACACCGTAGTAGGGAAAATATCATTAATAGAAGAAACGAAAAAAAATAATATCCCGATAATATGTGCCATGGGAGCAGGAAACAAAATGGATGCATCAAAATTTGAAGTTTCTGATATCTCAAAAACTTCCGTATGCCCGCTTGCAAGAGTAATTAGACAAGAATTAAAAAAGCGAAAAATAAGCGGAGTAAAAGTAGTTTATTCAAAAGAACCTCCGATAAAGCCGGATGATAACTGCGAAGTAAGCTGTAAAAAAAATTGTATTTGCCCGCCCGGAACAGTAAGAAAATGCACTGTAAAACACCAAATTCCCGGAAGCAACGCATTCTGCCCGTCAGTCATGGGACTTATCATAGCAGGGGAAGTTATTAAAGATTTGATTAACAGCAGAGAATAATATTAAAAGGTTAAAAATGAAAAAACAAGTATTTATAATTATTGCATGCCTATTTTTAGGAAACTTAAAATCAATTGCAGGACAAGAACTCTATTACAATGATGAATACGAATATAAAACAAAAACAGAACAAACAATAGAAAATATCACGACCAAAACAAAAGAGACAGGAAAAAACATAAAAAGCAGCACAACTAAGGCTGTCAATAAGACAAAAGAAACAGGTGCAAAAGTAAAAGATGCAACTGTAAATATCTACGAAGACACAATAGATGCAGCTTCAAATGCTTACCAAAAGACTAAAGACACAAGTATTAAAGTAAAAGATTCAACTGTTAATGCCTACGAAAACACAAAAGACGCCGCAATCCAATCGAGAGAGAAAGCAAAAGAAACAGGCAGAAAAGTTCAAAAAAACTACTTAAAAACAAAGAAAAAAACTGCCGAAACAATAAAAAATGCAGCTCAAAAAGTAGAAAATTCCGCCAATAAAACCATTGATAAAACAACACAAAAACTGGAAGAAAAAGAATAAAAACAACATTATGGCATAAACATTATGCCGTAATTTATTAAGATAATTAGTCGAATAATAACTGTCTTCGATAAGAAGAATGCTTGAAACACATAATATTTGAAGTGTGTGTGAAAATTTTACACACACTTCTCAAGTCATGTTCAAATTAACAAAGTACATCCAAAAATATCACCTGCCGATAGAACACTAATAGGTGTTCTTATTGATTACAAAAAAATAAAAATTTAAATGGACTGGTTAATCCAGTCCATTTAAATTTACGCCCGGCGCGATTCGAACGCGCGACCCACTGCTTAGAAGGCAGTTGCTCTATCCAGCTGAGCTACGGACGCCTATAAAATATTAACTATAAACGAGAACGAAGATTTATACCTCCACTCGTATAATTATATTAACACACAAAATTTTTCCATGCAACACTAAAATTTTTAAGTTATAATTTTTATATAATATTTTATGAGGAATTTAGTATGCTAAAAGGTAATGAAATCAGACAATTATATTTAGACTTTTTTAAAGATAAGCACCAACACACAGTTGTAGAAAGCTCATCCCTTGTTCCGGATAATCCGACAGTACTTTTAACAACAGCAGGAATGCTGCAATTTTTGCCTATATTTTTAGGAATTGTTAAATCACCGTATGACCCTGCTCGTGCTACATCATGCCAAAAATGTGCCCGTGCAGGCGGAAAGGATTCGGACATAGAAAACGTAGGACGTACTCCTCGTCATCATACTTTCTTTGAAATGCTTGGAAATTTCTCTTTTGGTGATTACTACAAAAAAGAAATTATTCCATGGGCTTGGGATTTTGTTACCAATGTTTTAAAATTAGATAAAGACAGACTTTGGATTACTATTTTTGAAACAGATGATGAAGCATACGAAATTTGGAGAGAAGCAGGTGTTCCAGCCGAACGAATTAAACGTAAAGGGAAAAAAGATAATTTCTGGGGACCTCCGGGGGCTTCGGGTTCTTGCGGGCCATGCTCTGAAATCCATTACGATTTAGGCGAACAATTCAAATGTTCTGATGATTGCGGTATTGATACTTGCGAATGCGACAGATGGGTTGAAATTTGGAACCTTGTATTTACTGAATTATATCAAGATGAAGAGGGCAATCAATCGCCTTTAGAGTCAAAAAATGTTGATACAGGTATGGGTTTAGAGCGTATAACAATGGTTTGTCAAGGCGTAACATCTACGTTTGAAACAGATTTACTTCGTCCGATTTTAGACAAAGTCGTTGAAATGAGCGGAGTTCCTTATAAAAAATCAGAAAAAACAGATATTTCTTTAAGAATAATAACAGACCACGCCCGCTGTGTAACATTCCTAATCAATGATGGCGTTATTCCGGGTAACGAGGGCAGAAGTTATGTCTTAAGAATGATTTTAAGACGTGCTTTGAGACACGGAAAAATTTTGGGCATGGAATTACCATTCTTACACAAACTGGTAGATGTTGTCCTTGAAAATTACGGAGATGCTTATCCTGATTTGAGAAAGAACAGACAAAAAATCATGGATACAATTCTAAAGGAAGAAGAACGATTTAACAAAACTCTTGATAGAGGTTACAAGTTATTAAATGAATTTATCGACAATAAAAAAGATATTGACGGAGAAAATGCGTTCAAATTATATGATACTTACGGATTTCCGTTTGAATTAACAAAGGAAATTGCAGAAGAAAACGGCTTAAATGTTGATGAACAAGGCTTTAAAAAAGCAATGAAAGAACAAAAAGACAGAGCAAAAGCTGCAACTCAAAAGATTTCCGTAACAGGAGATATAAAGTATGCGAAAGTTGAAGAAAAAGTCGGAGCAACAGATTTTATCGGATACACTGATTTAGAATGTGATACAAAAATCCTTGAAACGTTAGACGGAGAAAATTATGTCGATGTAGTTCTTGAAAAAACACCGTTCTACGCAGAATGCGGCGGACAAGTAGGAGATTCCGGCGTTATTGAAAGCGATAGTGTAAAATTAAATGTGCTCACGACTTTTAAAGTTAATAAACTTTTTGTACACAGATGTGAACTTGTAAACGGCGAAATTGAAATTGGTTCAACAGTTCATGCGTCAGTTGACAAAGAAAGAAGAGGTCAAATAAAAGTTCATCACACATCTGCTCACTTATTGCAATCAGCATTACAACATGTTTTATCGGGTGATGTTCATCAGGCCGGTTCTCAGGTTGAAGAAGACAGAATGAGATTTGACTTTACGTTCGACAGAGCAATGACGGACAAAGAAATTCAAAAAACCGAAGATTTAATTAACGAATGGATTTCTGAAGATTTGGACGTAAATACAAAAGTTATGAATATTGACGAAGCCCGTGCAACAGGAGCAATGGCTTTATTCGGCGAAAAATACGAAGATGAAGTCAGAGTTGTATCAATAGGTGCTAACAATTGCGAAAAAAATGATGACGTAATATCAAGAGAATTCTGTGCAGGATGCCATGCCTCTCATACAGGGCAATTGAGACTTGCAAAAATAATTTCGGAATCTGCAATCGCAGCAGGTACAAGAAGAATAGAAGTTGTAGTTGCAAAGGCAGCATTAAAATATTTGACCCAAAAAGCAGACGCCATCGACAAATTAGCATCAAAATTTAAGGCTCAATTTAACGAAGTTGAAACCCGTGTTGACAAAATAATGGAAGAAAATAAAGAACTTCAAAAAGAACTTTCTACAGTAAAATCGGCACAGGCAAAAGATAAATTTAAAGAATTTGCACCAAAAGCGGTTGATATCACTGATGGAAAGCTATTTGTGCAAAAAATGGAGCAGCTTGAGTCAAATGCATTAAAAGAGGGTGTTGAAATGCTTGCAAACAAGCTTGGTAATTCAATTATTGCAGTAGTTGCAGGCACATCGATATTTGTAAAAGTATCTGATAATTTTGTTCAAAAAGGTATAAATGCAGGAAATATCGTAAAAGAAATAGCAGCAGCAACAGACGGAAAAGGCGGAGGTCGTCCGCAATTCGCTCAAGGTGCGGTGAAAAATCTTGAGGCTGTTGATGAAGTATTATCCAAAATCGAAACCGAGCTAAAAAAATAATCGATTATAGTTTTAATATAAATCGGATATAAAATGGCGTATTATCTTAAAAATATACTATCTTGAGGATTTTATGAATAAAGACGATTTAAATCTTTCAAACTTAAACAAATGTATAGAGTCATTAAAAGAATGTCTTTCAGATTATAAAAAAAATTATGATGAAAAGATAAAAGAATACATTTCCGATTCATGTATTAAGCGATTTGAATATACAGTTGAGACATCTTGGAAAGTTATGAAAAGATACCTTAAACTGCAATATGGAAAAACTGATAAAGAGTTGACAATGAACAATATATTCCGATATATGGAGGGTTACGGCCTTATAACATCATGGGACTCCTGGAAAAATTATTACAATAACAGAAACAATACAAGCCATGAATATAACCAAGAGAAAGCAAGTGAAATACTGAGTATTGCCGAAAAATTTCTTGTCGATGCAGAAGAATTTTATAATAATTTATCAAAGGCTTTGAATTCATAATGATAAAAGGTGTAACAAAAGAAGAAGAACAAATAATAAAAGCTATCTTGAAAGATTTTTCA
Organism: bacterium; assembly: GCA_017478515.1. GTDB lineage: Bacteria > Cyanobacteriota > Vampirovibrionia > Gastranaerophilales > Gastranaerophilaceae > UBA791. The sequence continues at coordinate 40,582 of JAFVDH010000004.1, read as the reverse complement.
GATAAATATTCTTTTTATTATTACGGTTCAAGAGTTAAGGGAAACTTTGAACAAACATCTGATTTGGATATATTGATAAAAGGTGAAAGAAAAATGCCTTTAGCGGTGTTTGTTGAATTAAAAGAGCGATTTGACGAGTCAAAATTGCCGTATATTACCAATTTTACGGACTACTTTTCAATTGATAAAGATTTTTATAAATTGATTGTTAAGGATTTAGTTGAAATAAACTTATTTTAGCTTTAGTAAAATTTAAATTAATTGCGAGTTATAAATATAGTTTTCGATTTTATCGTAATCAATGTCCAGTTGTTTAATTTTATCCTCAATAATGTTTATTATCGGCTCAATGTAATCTAAATTTTCACCACTTTCTAATACAGCTTTAAATAAATTTTTAAAGCAAATCACAAGGCATTTAATATCATAAAGCTGAATACTTAAGTTGTCGGATAAATCGATAATATTTTCATCTGCGGGCGAGCCGGCAGAATGAATTTCATCTGACAAATTCGAAACTGTTTCTTCAACAGGCTCGCCCGCTAAACATTCTTTGCTTGATAAATTTGTATGCGTATTCATTATTTATTAAACCTTTCTTTGTTTTTTACTAATTTTAGTTAGATTTTATCTAATTTTACAATGTTGAATATTGGGTGTCAATAAGTGATAATTAAATTATGAATACGAGAGCATTGGGATTAAATATCAAAGCAGAAAGAAGCCGAAAAGAATTGACTCAGGAAAAGTTGGCTGAGTTAATTGGTATGACTCAAAATTCAATATATTTAATTGAAAAGGGCAAGCAAATCCCCAATGCAATAAATCTTTATCTGATTGCAAAAGTTTTAGGTATTGATATAAACGAGTTGTACAAAGGCATTGAGTAATTAGAAATTAAATCAATTATAATTTTATGAACAATAAAAAAACTATATTAAAAATTCAGCGACTGGCTCACAACAAAGTCCTCCCCGAATACAAAACCGATGGTGCGGCGGGAATGGATTTGTGTGCGGCAATTGCTGAACCAGTTGTTCTAAAACCATTAGAAAGAACCCTTATCCCGACCGGGATAAAAATTGAGCTTGAAAAAGGTTACGAAGCCCAAGTAAGACCTCGTTCAGGTTTGTCAATTAAACACGGAATAACACTTATAAATTGCGTCGGAACAATTGATGAAGATTATAGGGGAGAGGTTTGCGTACCTGTTGTAAATCTCTCAAATGAAGAATACACAATCATGCCGGACGAACGAATAGCACAAATAGTTATTTCAAAATATGAAAAGGCACAAATAGAAGTTGTAACCGAACTTTCTAACACACAAAGAGGCGAGGACGGCTTTGGTTCAACAGGGAAAGTCTAAATAGCAAACTATAAGCCGATTTATTAAAACTTAGCAGGAAAAGAAAATGACCAATCAAGAAGACAGAGCATTCGTAAGCCGATTAATTATCAAAGTTTTGACCGATAAAATTTGTGCCCGAGAGGCAATTTTACATTTTCCGGAAAACCATAAAGATAAATCAATTCAAGCAGCATACCATGCCCTTGTTCACAGGGAGGCAGACGAAGATTTGCGACACCGAGACTTGCTGTACAGGGATGAACAGGATGATTACCTTGAATTTATCGCAAATACGCTTGCAAAAGGCGAAGATTTGCCGTCAAATATTCTTGAAAACTATGCTCATTATTATTCAAACATGAGTTTAAAGGATAAAAGCGGAATTAAGGGTTTTGTCGAAACTGTTCACAGATATTTAAATATTGATAAAAAAGATTAGATATTAAAAACCTCTGTTGCTCTGTTCAATATCCCTACGCAATACGAAATTACCAATCCGTAATTTGTTATCGGTATACCTTTTTTATTTGCGATTAAAATTCTTGATAATATTTCTCTGCGGTTCGTCATACATGCCCCGCAATGAATTATCAATTTATATCCGTCAATTTCAGGGAAATTATGACCTGTAAAATATTCAAAATTCAGATTAAACCCCAATTTATTTTGCAGCAATTTAGGAATTTTAACTCTTGCAATATCATCTTCTATATTATGATGAGTACAGCTTTCAAGAATTAAAACCTTATCATTTTCGTTCAAATCACGAATAGCCCCAACACCCTCAACAAAGGCTTTTAAATCGCCTTTTAGTCTTGCAAAAAGTATTGAAAAAGATGTAAGCGGAATATCTTTCGGCACAATTTCATCAACAGTCTTAAAGGCTTGAGAATCAGTTATAACAAGTTTCGGCTTCACTTTCAAATTTTCTATAGCATCTTTTAATTCAGTTTCCTTTACAACAACCGTAATACAAAATTCATCAAGACACTCTCTTAAAGTTTGCACCTGCGGAAGTATCAATCTGCCTTTTGGAGCTTCCTTGTCTATTGGTGTTACAAGAATTACTACATCTTTCGGGTTTACCAAATCCGACAAAATTTTGGGAGAATTCACAAAATCATCGGGCAAAATTTTTAATAAACATGTATTAAATTTTTCTATTAACAAACTGTCTTCAATGGCAGAAGTTTCCATAATATTTTCGGTATAAGATTTTATATCCTCCAATTTTCGTTCAGAAATTTTATTTTCATCAGATTTATTTATAACAACAAAATACGGAATAGAGAATTCGTTAAATTTGTCAATCAAAAATTTCTCTTCCCTATCCAAACCGTTAAAATCAATAACAATAACAGCTGCATCACATCTGTTTATAACTGATAAGGTTTTTTCAAGACGTTTTTCGCCCAAAACAGTTTCGTCATCAAGACCTGCCGTGTCTAAAAAATTCACAGGCCCTATCGGAAATAATTCCATAGATTTTTCGACAACATCCGTCGTCGTACCTTTTTGCTCAGAAACTATCGAAACATTTTGTGCAGTTATACCGTTAAGCAATGATGACTTACCTGTATTTGTTCTGCCAAATATTCCGATATGCAATCTTAGAGATTTCAGACTTTTCATATATTTTAATCCTTATAACAAATTTTGCCGATATATACTGAAAAGAAACATTCACTTAAAATACAATAAAAAAGAGGCCCTAAGACCTCTTTATAAATGGTGGGCCATCCTGGACTCGAACCAGGGACCTCACCCTTATCAGGGGTGCGCTCTAGCCACCTGAGCTAATAGCCCTCACCGTCTATATCCCTACGTTATCATAAACCCTTTTTTAAATCAAGTATTTTTATTTATTTTTTATATTTTATAAAATATTCTCATGTTATAATATTTGCTATGAAAAAATTTTACTATAATTCACCAATTGGAACTATTGAAATAACTTCAGAAAATAACAATATAATTTCGATTATTTTTACTGATAAAAAAATCAGCAGTTCAGACAACAGTAATGTAACAAAACAATTTGACGAATATTTCAAAGGGAAAAGAAAAAATTTTGACCTTAAAATTAAGCCAAAAGGAACAGAGTTTCGGCAAAAGGTATGGAGAGAGCTTACAAAAATACCTTACGGACAAACGAAAACTTACAAAGAAATTGCCGAAGCAATAGGTTGTAAAAATGCCCAAAGAGCAGTGGGACAGGCTTGTAATAAAAATCCTTTGGCAATCGTTATTCCATGCCATAGAATTCTGTCAAAATCAAATTCTTTAACAGGGTATGCCTTTGGTATTGATAAAAAAGAATATTTACTTAATTTGGAAAAATAAAAATGAAACATTTAAAATTTTGTACAATAATCTTATATACACTACTTTGTGCATTAGTAAGCTTCTTTATTCTTTCTAAATTATTTGTAACCTGTTTTATTGCCCAACATATATTAAAACATTTTGATTTTCAAATTGTCTTATACATAATAATTTCAATAATCTTAGTTTTTACAATATTTACAGTTTTATTTTTCAAAAACTTACCGCTGCGTCAAAAAATTATAACAGTAATATCATGTTTTATAGTATTTATAATTTTTAGCTGCCTGCCCGAAATAAAGAAAATAAATGATATTAAAATCTGCTATAAAACTGGCATTTGTGCACAAGGTCTTGATGCCGAAACAAAAGATAATATTACCTTTAAAATTAACAAAGAAAATTGTGAAAAATACAACTACAAATGGAATAAATTCAAACATACATGTGATTTAAGAAGTGAGCGGCTTAACAAAACAAAATAAATTGTTATAGAATTTCTAATTTATGGAATAAAAAACATATAACAAAATTTCCAACTATTTAAACACAATTATAAAGTGAAAAACAATCGAAGTTTTAAAGGCAGGCAAAAATTATGAAAGTTGATGATATCTTAGCTACAGAAATGTTTGACAAAAAAATAAATGCATTAAAGACTGCAATGCAAATATCTGCAAAAGCACAAACTCTTGCCCCTATCGCTAATTCGTTAGGTGATGAAAATCTTATTGAAGATATTGCAGAAATAAGTGATATTGCAAAACAACTTTGCGAAAGTACTAATATCTAATTTTATTTTTTAGACTTTATCTGCATATTGTACAACTGTTCTCTTTTCTTTTGAATTTCAGGATTTGAAAGATAATCTTCGTATTTTGTCTGATAATTCAAATATCCGTTTGGAGTTATTTCAATAATTCTATCAGCAACGGTATTTATAAACTGGTAGTCCTGAGATGTAAACAAAACCGTTCCCGTATAATCAATCAGAGCATTATTCAAAGATGTAATTGCTTCTAAATCCAAATGATTTGTAGGTTCATCAAAGATAAGAACATTAGATTCTTCAATCATAGTCTTAGCAAACATACATCTTACTTTTTCGCCGCCTGAAAGCACAGTAACAGATTTTTCCGCATCTTCGCCGGAAAACAGCATTCTACCGAGATATCCTCTTAAAAAGCTTATATGTTGTTCTTGAGAATACTGTGCAAGCCATTGTATAAGGTTTTTATTTTCTGTAAAAAATTCATTATTATCTTTCGGACAATAAGAGTGAGTTGCAGTAACGCCCCAGTTAAAACTTCCGTCATCAGGTTCAAGTTTACCCTCCAAAATATCAAACAACGCACTTACCGCCAATTGATTTTTTGAAATAAACGCAATTTTTTCACCCTGAACAACATCAAATGACAAAGCCTTAATTAAAAGTTCGTCATTTAAACTTTTCTTCAAACCCTTTACAGACAAAACATCTTTACCGGGCATTTTAGAATATTTAAAATTAATGCTCGGATACTTTCTTGTTGACGGTTTAATGTCTTCCAGCGTAAGTTTTTCAAGCATATTTTTTCTTGAAGTTGCCTGTTTTGCCTTAGATGCATTTGCACTAAATCTTGCGATAAATTTTCTGAATTCTTCTGCTTTTTCTTCAATCTTTTTATTACGTTCTTCTTTTTGTTTTCTGATTAAAGCACTAGCCTGCGTCCAGAATGAATAATTTCCTGTATAAAGTTGAATATTTCTAAAATCGATATCCGCAATATATGTACAAACTCTGTCTAAAAATTTTCTGTCGTGAGAAACAACAATAACAGTATTCGGAAAATCAATCAAAAAATCTTCCAACCAGGTAATTGTATTCAAATCAAGGTGGTTTGTAGGTTCGTCCAAAAGCAGAATATCAGGAGTGCCGAATAAAGCCTGAGCTAAAAGAACTCTAACCTTTTCACTACCTGACAAATCTTTCATCAAAGAGTAGTGTAAATCTTGAGAAATACCCAAATCATTCAAAAGCGAAGCCGCATCAGATTCAGCCTGCCAACCGTCCATTTCCGCAAACTCAGTTTCCAATTCAGCAACTCTTAATCCGTCTTCATCATTAAAATCAGGTTTTGCATAAAGAGCATCTTTTTCTTTCATAACTTCGTAAAGATGTTTATGTCCCATTATAACGGTATCTATCGGAGTAAATTCATCAAATTCAAAATGATTTTGCTTTAAAACAGCAATTCTTTGGCCCTTTTTTATATGAACTTCACCGCTTGTAGGCTCAAGCTCGCCTGAAAGAACCTTTAATAAAGTAGATTTACCGGCACCATTTGCACCAATAAGCCCGTAACAATTACCCTCTGCAAATTTTATATTTACATTTTCAAATAAAGCCTCAGTACCAAAACGTACCGTCAAATTTTCTGTTGTTATCATAATATTAAAATTTTAGCATAAAAATTCTAATATTCATAAATCACAAAACCACAACGAAAAATACACTATTTTTATATATTTATTCAAATATTTTAAACAATTTTTTTAATAATAGGAATAAATCATACTAATTATCCGAAAATATTAAATGATTTATCAACATTATCACCTATCAATGATTTTAGAGAATCATATTCGGTTTTAACAGCCTGATGCTCAGTATTAATTTGAGTTAATTCCATATCCATAATTTTTTCTTGAGTCGATAGAGCAGTCATTGCACTATCATAATTGCCCTTAGTAATACTCAAGAAACTTGACGTTTCTTCATCAGTATAATTACGAGTAGCATATTCTGTAGGAATATCCTCTGTCAAAACTGTAACACCTTCATCATCAGCAGTTCTTGGCTGCTCTTCAGTTATTTCATTACCATCATCATCTTTACCGGTAACCACAGTTTTATAAGGAATATCCATTATATCAGAATAAGTCACACCATCATATTCATAACCTGTTACCACAGATTCAGTCTCAGTTACATATTCTACAGTAGAAGAGCCATTTTTCATAAGACTATATTCGTTTAATGAAGCGGAATAAGCAGTAGCAAATTGTTGAGATTGCAGAGATAGAACCATTTTTTTTGCAGAAATCTGTTGAGCTCTTAACTCTAAATCATGTTGTCTTGCTGTTAACGTCATTAATCTTGCCTGATTTGCTGAAATACCCATTGTTTTATTCCTTTGACTTTCCTATATTGCTTTGTCCTAACACTTTTCATGTCGGCAACATGGTCAAAAGACTTTAGTATCCCCATCCCATCATATCATATCATATCATATAGGGCATTATACTTGAGTTTCAGCCATTTTAAAATTCATATTTACAAAAGTTAACATTTTTGTTTCAAATCGCCACAACTCCGTATTGGCAGCATTCTTCAGATTTGCAATATTTCTTAATACATTTCTTTTTTGACAATATGTTCTAAATTTTACTTACAAAAATAAAACCTTTTATATTTTGGTAATATATTCATTTTGGTTTAAAAATATTGTAATTATTTAATAGATAGCAGCTGTTGATTAAAAATGATTACAAAAAATATAACAACAGATTGTGATAAAATAATAAAAAGGAGAATATTCAAATGAACGAAAATTTAATAATAGATAAAGAAAAATGCGTAAACTGTGCTCAATGCGTGAATGACTGCATTACACACTGTATAAAAATGAGTAAAGAAGAAAATATCCCTGTTTTCAGAAAAGGCGGAGAAGAACGATGTATAAAATGTCAGCATTGCATGACAATATGTCCGACAGGTGCGTTAACATTATGGGGCAAAAACCCAGAAAATTCCGATGCCGTTAACCCCGAATACAATTCTGAAGAGTTATTAAGACTAATAAAATCAAGAAGAAGTTACAGAAAATACAGACAAGAAAACCTTGACGAAGAAAGAATGAACAAGTTAAAAGATATGATAAATTGGGCTCCTACAGGAGTTAACAACCATCGTCTTTATTTTTCGTTTATTGATGATATGGAAGTTATGGATGATTTCAGAAACAAGGTTAATACAAAATTGGTAAACCTTTTAAACAAAACTCCTTTTAAAGGGATTAAGCAGAAATTTTCAAGATATATAAAAGCAATACTTGCAGGAGAAGACGTAATATTCAGAAACGCACCGCATATGGTAGTAGTTTCAACACCGCTTGATGCACCTTGTAAAGATATTGACCCTGTTATTGCATTAAGTTATTTTGAACTTTATGCCCAAAGCATGGGTGTTGCAACACTATGGTGCGGACTTGCGGAAGCTTGTTTAAAATTATTTCCGGAATTTTCCGAATATCTTGAAATTCCTGATAACTATAAAGCGTCTTACGTTATGCTGTTCGGATTAACTGACAAAAAGTATCACCGAACAACACAACCGGATAAATATAACATCATATCCGTAAAGAAAAAAGATAATAATACTAAAGTTTCTTTATTCAGAAAAATCCAACGATTTATTTGGAACTTTTAAAACTTATATAATTAATCATGAATTTTATAAGCCTTAAGCAGCGTTTCTCCAAAGGATAAATCATCAGGATTATGAGAACCTTTGCCCGTATCAATAGAACGGATTTTTGTCATGTCATCCTTATCAAGAGAAAAATCAAATATATCAAAGTTTTCTTTTATATGAGCCATCGAGGTTGATTTCGGGATAGGAATAATACCCTCTTCTATATGCCATCTCAAAATAATTTGAGATACGGTTTTAGAATATTTTGAGGCAATATTATTTAAAACAGGATTTTCAAAGAGTTCTTTATTTCCGTGTCCCAACGGATACCATGCCTGCAGTTTTATATCATATTTAGATAGGTATTTTCTCAGGTCTTTTTGTTGGAACAAAGGATTACACTCCATTTGATTTACAACGGGCAAAATTTTCATTTGCTGAATAAGTTTATCCAAAAACCCTACCGTATGATTGCTCAAACCGATAGAGCGAATTTTTCCGTCAAGAACGGCTTCTTCCAAAGCTTTCCATGCACCGGCCGTGTCAAAGTATGGTTGATGAAGAAGATATAAATCAATATAATCTAAATTAAGATTTTTAAGTGAAGTTTCAATACCTTTTTTTGCAGCGTCGTAACCGTAATCCTGAAGCCACAATTTTGATGTAACATAAATTTCATCTCTGTTAAGTCCGCTTTTAGATATAGCCTTGCCGACACCTGATTCATTCATATATGCGGCAGCCGTATCAATAAATCTATATCCGACATCAAGTGCATCGCTAACAGCTTTTTCGCAAGTTCCGTCATCCGGTATTAAAAAAACTCCAAAACCTATTGCAGGAATTTCAGTTCCGTTATTTAATTTTATTTTTTTCATAAAAAAAACACCTCTAAATTCAGTAGTAGCTTACTTTTTTGCAGTTATATTTGTAATTTATACTTAAACATTTTTACCCAATTCATATGCCTGTTGTAAATAAGGAGTTTCGTTAATTTCGCCTTTTTTCCAAACACCTCCCGCAAATAAGTAACCTTTTTCAACAGGATTTTCCAAACAAGCCATTAACCCCTTAAACTCACCCAATGCAAATTGAATAGTACTTTGAGAATTGTCAGCAGCCGTCATAATATAGTAGAATTCTTTATTTTGAATATGAGTATAACGAGAGCAAATTCTATCAATAAAAGTTTTCATTTGCCCCGCAATTGCATAAAAATATATTGGGGTCGAAAATACTACCACATCAGCCTGTTCCAATTTGTCCATTAAATCATTCCCGTCATCGGGCTGTGAGCATTTTGTATAATCATTTGTTTGACAAAAACCGCATCCTGTACAGAAGTTTAGTTTTTTATCTTTCAAAAATATTTTTTCAGCATTATGACCTGCATCAACTGCTCCTTTCAAAAATTCATCGCACAAAACATCTGAATTACCGCCTTTTCTGGGTGAAGACGATATAATTAAAACTTTTTTACTCATAATAACTCCTTTAATTAATTTTCTGCCTCGATTTTAAATATAACAGGTCTTAAACCGTCATTACACGAACAAATTGCAACACCCGGTTTTTTAATCCAATCACCGTAATAAAAAAGTTCATTAACAGCACCGCCATGAGCAAGTGTAAAAACGTATTGATAAATAGCTTTCCAAGCCTCATTACAAAACCCTTGCGGGCATTCCCAATCAGCGTAGAATACCTGTCCCTCCTTGAGCATAGGACAAGGCGTAAGCCCATCAACCCCATATTCTTTAGCGAGTTCTTCATCAAAGTTTCTTTTTAATACTGTTATTTTACATTTTTTCATTGTAAATATCCTTTTATTTTAATTTGTCATATTCTTCGTCACTAACTTCCTCAAGCCATTCTGTCGAACCGCCGTCACTCGGAACTTCTATCGCAACATGAGAAAACCAGCTGTCTTTTGATGCACCATGCCAATGCTTTACCTCAGGAGGAATATTTACAATATCACCTTTTTTAAGAGCCTGTGCTTCCTTGCCCCATTCCTGATAATAACCGTTACCGCCGGTTACCAGAAGAATTTGTCCGCCTTTGCCGTTTACTCCATGGTGAATGTGCCAATTATTTCTGCATTTTGGTTCAAAAGTTACATTCGCTGTCACGACCTGCTCTTTGGTAAGCAAGTTCAAATAAGAATTCCCTTTAAAATATTTTGCATAATTAACATTAGGCTCTCCTAATCCGAATACTTCCGTTTTTGGACGAGATGTCAAAATCAAAATTCCGCTTATTTGTTTATCGGTCAAACCGGTGTTTTTACCGATTGATATATGAGCCTTAAGTTGAGGTTCTACACCATCTATAGAAGATAATGCTGCTATCGTTGCAATTTCTCTTTCTTGATTTGTAAGAACACCCCTTGCAAAAATATCACCAAATAAATGCTCTTTTAAATAATCATCTATCGCAGGAGCAAATTCAAAAAGTTCACCCTTAACCGGCAGACCTGCAAGCTCAGTTTGAACCTTTGTTCCAATCTCATTTTTATCAACATCTTTTGATAAAGCTTTACCTGCTGCACCCTCTTTATATTTACCTGACTTTGTAACTTTCAAAAGAGTTGAAAGACCGTTAAGACTTCTTGGAAAACCGCAATATGCGTACATTTGAACAAGAATTTCCTTAACTTCATTAACTGTTAATCCCTCATCGAGACCTTTTTTAATCGATTTTTCCAAATTACTCAAATCACCCGCAGCAGTATACGACGATATCATAACTATATTTTGCTGTTTTTGGGTTAAGGCTTTTTGTGCCAAATTTTCTTTTGCCATTGTTTTATTCCCCGTTATAAATAATAAACTGACTAAAATTATTAATAAAAATACATTTTTCATATTACTTACCCACTCTTGCGGCCAATTCTTTTGGATATCTATCCCCTATAATTTCTATTTTAGAGATTTCAGCATTTAGGTCTTGAATTTCCTCTGCCGATAAAATAATTTCGGCAGATTTCATGTTTTCTTCTAATCTGTGAATTTTCGTTGTACCGGGAATAGGAGCTATAAACGGCTTTTGTGCCAAAACCCAAGATAGTGCCAATTGTGCCGGAGTTATTCCCTTTTTGTCAGACATATTTTTCACAAAGTCCGCAAACTTCTGATTTGCTTCCAAACACTCTTTTGAAAAACGAGGAACAACATTTCTAAAATCGTTAGGCGCAAATGTTGTATCAGAATTAATTTTACCCGTCAAAAAGCCTTTACCTAAAGGACTGAACGGAACAAAACCAATTCCCAATTCTTCAAGAGCAGGAATTAATTCTTTTTCAGGCTCTCTCCACCACATTGAATATTCACTCTGAATTGCAGTTACAGGTGTAACCTCATTAGCTTTTCTGATAGTACTTACACCGGCTTCTGATAAACCCCAATGAAGAACTTTTCCCTCTTTGATGAGTTCTCCTAAGCATCCTGCAATATCTTCTATCGGGACTTTTGTATCAACTCTGTGCATATAATATAAATCTACATAATCAGTTTTAAGTCTTTTCAAAGAACCATCTATTGATTTTCGTATAGTTTCAGGTCGGGAATCCAAAACTTGATTATGGTCTTTATCCAATGTAATACCAAATTTTGTTGCAATTTTTACATTCTTTCTAATAGGTTCTAAGGCTTCGCCGACCAATTCTTCATTTGTAAAAGGCCCGTAGCATTCCGCCGTGTCAAAAAATGTTACTCCCAAATCTTCATATGCATATCTCATTAACTTAATCATTTCATTTTTATCTGCGGGATTTCCGTAACCATGGCTCATTCCCATACAGCCCAAGCCTATTTTGGATACTTCTAAATCTCTTAGTTTTCTTGTTTCCATTTTTACTCCTTACTTAGTTTTCTTATTAAATAACACTTTATTTATTAATATCCTGTATATCTTTTAAGATAAGCTCTGGAGTTAAATGATACTTTGCATAAAGTTCAGCTAAAGGAACTCTGTCAGTAAATTCTTTTTTAGCACCGTAGTTTAAAACTTTCATATCAGAACTTCCGTAAAATCTTGTAATTTTTTCTCCAAAACCACCGTCCAGTACACCGCTTTCAAGGGTAATGACAATATTATGGTTTTGTTTCAAATCATTCAAAAGTTTTTCATCAATACCTGTTAAGTATATAGGGTTAATCAACGTAGCATTGATGCCTAATTTATCATGGATTTCTTTTTTGACATTTTTACCTAATTTCAAAAAGTCTCCAACAGCAATAATTGCAATGTCTGACCCATTTTCTTCTACTTTAAACTTATTAATTTTTGAATAATTGGTTTTATCTTTTTTACCGCTATAAACGACTTTTCCCATAGGAACTCTTATAGCTACAGGATGGTCTTTTTGTTCAACAGCCCAATCAAGCATTGCAATATATTCTTCTTTTGAAGCAGGAGCAAGGTAGACTATGTTAGGAATATTACTAATTAAAGGAATATCAAAAACACTTAAGTGGGTCATATCAGCCCCTGTAATTCCGCCGCTGAAAACAAGTACCACAGCAGGATTGTTATTTAGTGCCAAATCCTGAGACAACTGGTCGTAAGCTCTTTGAACAAATGAACTCATAATTCCCAATACAGGTTTAGCACCATTCTGTGCAGCCCCCGACACAAAACCAACTGCAAATTGCTCTGCTATACCTACATCAACATAATTTTTTCCAAGTTTTTCTCTTAAATCAGCACTTAAACCTAACGCCATCGGAACAGCAGGGGTTACCGCAAGAATTTTCTTATCTTTCTTTTGTTTTTCTACTAAATATTTAGCAGTTATAGTATTGTAATTTTCAGGAACAGTTGCACACTTGGCATTCATAAAACCGGGAACTCTATAGTGGAAAACTTCTTTGTTTTCTTCTGCAGGAGTATAACCTTTACCCTTTAAGGTATGAATATGAAGAACCGTAGGCTTTTTCGTATCTTTAACTTTAGAAAACAGTTTAATCAAATCCTGAGTACTATTGCCGTTTTCAAGATAATAATATTCAAAACCCATTGCCTTAAACATATTATTTTCAGCATGTCCGTTAGTTTCTCTTAATGTTTTCAAAGCGGTATAAAGACCGCCATGATTTTCAGCAATAGCCATTTCATTATCGTTTACAATAATAATAAAATTACTATCCAAAACAGCGGCATTGCTTAATCCCTCAAGAGCCTCTCCACCTGATAAAGAACCATCACCGATAACAGCGACAACATTATATTTTTCACCCTTTAAATCTCTGGCCTTTGCCATACCTGATGCAAGAGCCAAAGATGTGGAAGTATGACCTACTTTAAAATAATCATGCTCACTTTCATCCTGATTTGAATAGCCCGAAATTTTTGTATTAATAGGATTTAAAAAACCGCTTTTACGGCCTGTCAACATTTTGTGAGGATAAATCTGGTGAGAAACATCAAAAACAATTTTATCTTTTGGTGAATTAAACACATAATGCAAGGCAATTGTAGGTTCAACAAAACCTAAATCAGGCCCTAAATGTCCGCCTAAAGTGTTTGCTCTGTTTATAATTCCGTATCTCAAATCATCGGCAAGTAAATCCAACTGAGATTTATTTAACTTTTTCAAATCCTTTGGAGAATTAACTTTCTGCAAAACTTTTAACTGATAATCCGAATTTAAATAATCAGGATTAGCAAATGCACACCCACAACCGATACTAACTGCCATAATAAACGAACAAAATATTTTCTTTTTCATTTTTTATTCTCCTTTACACTAAATAATTTTTTAAAATTGCATTTAATTGAATTTGCGAAAAAGTTTTAGTCCAAAATTTAGGGTCAAATTCACAATCAGACATGCACCATACAGTCATCATCCCATATAATTGGGTAATAATAAGATGTGTCAATAATTCAACAGGAGTGTCTTCCCGTAATTCTCTGTTATGAACAGCCGTATTTAAAATATTTTGAAGCATGTTAACATCATATTGCCATTTCTTAGAATCATAATTTTCCGGAGCTTTATTAGGGTCAATAACCCCCTTAAACCATGCTCTGGTTATGTTCACACCATATCTTTGAACTTCTTTCATAAACTCGTCAAAATAATAGCAAAGACGCTCAATAATATTTTTGTTTTTCATCTTTTGCATGCGGTTTTCAATCTGAGCAAAAAACGGACGACAAATCTCAAAAACAACATCCTCTTTATGATTAAAATACGTATAAAAAGTACCTTTTGCAACTCCGCAAGCGTTGGTAATATCGTCAATATTTAAATTATCAAATTCATTTTTTGACAACAAGTCGTAAGCAGCATCTAAAATTTTTTGACGAGTTTTTAGAGCCTGCTCTTTTCTTTTAGTCATAACTAAACTCCTTATAACTATTTTACAAAAATTGAACTGCAAGTCAATGAATTTTAGTATAAAGTTTACAAATAAAAACAGATTAAATAAAAATAATAAATAAATCTGCATAAAAATTCATTAAAACCCTAAAACCTACTTTTTTATTTTGTTCAGTTATGGGATTTCAGTTCAAAAACAGGAGTACCACGAAAAATAACAGGGAAAAACTAACAACAAAGAATGTTTACATCACTTGATTTTATATTTTAAACAAAAAAAAAGATAACTTTTTAATCATACGTTTTCAAATAGCTGGATTGGCAATGCTGTCCTGGGTTGCTAGCATTAAATGTGTCTACATGTTTTTGTTTTGCTTCAAAGAATTTCATTCTTATCACAAAAGCACTTCGCACTCTGCTCTCTCCCCGCTCGAACTTTGGCAGGTTTAAACAACCTACGACGAGTTTTCACCTCTTTATTCCACAATTTTTTATAAATGGCAGGGTTGACATTGCAAGGTTCGAACTTAAAAAAAAATATTACGAACATCTAAACGATACCCCTACTGTTCGAAAAATATGCTATCTCACATCTTCACTTGATATGGTAGCGTAAATGTTATTTCAATCTCTCAATAATCCTCAAATATTCTTTTTGAGATTCTAATACCATTTCTGAAATAAAATTAATAAATGGTGTAAATTTGTCATGATTGGTTTCCTGAATTGATCTTATATAATCTGCTCTTACAACAGGTGGGATAATTGTTATATTATATCCTGCTTGTAGTAGGGCTAAATTCATCAATAAACGTGCAACTCTGCCGTTACCATCAATAAAAGGGTGAATATTTACAAACCTTGCGTGTAACATTGCCGAAAATTCAATAGGATGAAAATTTGCTTTCATATTGGGAATACTTTGAGTAAACTCTGCCATTTTATCTTTCAAAAATTCAGGCTTTGGAAATTCAATATCAGAACCAGTAACAATGATATTCTTTTTTCTATATTGACCTGCATTTTCTTCGTCAATACGTTTATAAAAAAGTTTATGTATATATTTAATATTATCTTCTGTAATTATATCCGCTTTTGCAAGATTTAAAAGTTCATAAAACGCATCAGAATGTCCAAGTGTTTCAAGATGGTCTTTCATAGGTTTACCGTTAATGGTTAAACCATCTTCCAATACAACTTTTGTTTCTGCTAAATCAAGGGTATTACCCTCTAACGCATTAGAAGAATATGTTAAACCAATTCTGTAATATTCTTGAATTTGCTTAATGATATCTTTATCTAACGGACGATAGCTGTCAATTTTAGCTTTATATTCATCATTATCTTTAATGCGATTATTATACATTTTTCTCCTAATAAATAAGCCCGACTAACGGGCTTTTTTTGTAAATGGCGGGACTGACGAGGCTCGAACTCGCGACCTTCTGCGTGACAGGCAGACACTCTAACCAAACTGAGCTACAATCCCATATTACTATTTAATTTTATCTACTCAGTTTGGTTAGAAAATCTAACTTTCGCAAACTTTAATTTTGTTAAAGATTTGCTGGGAAACTGAGCTACAATTCCACTTTATTATTAAATTCTACCAATAATTCACCGATAAACATTTTATACTTTCGGTTTTACCGACTCAATTGGTTTCGGCAAGAGGGCTTTTTCTCCTTTTGGGAGCATCCCGTCCTGCCTACAAATTTATTATATAAGAAGATATATTTTTTTGCAATACTTATTTTAAAATTTCATCTGTTGTATTTCAATTTCGTTAAGTTTGCTCAACATTTCAACTATTTTCTCAGCCTCTTTCTCATCAACTATTTCCAGCAAAATCAATCCTGATGGTGAGCATTCATTATTTTCTACAACATTTAAACCTATTCTGGTTTTTATTTTACATCCATTTTCTGTAAGTATTTGTTGGACTTTTAATGCATTTTCTTGCTTGTTATTTATTTTTAATCCTACTATTGTTGTCATGACCTATCCTTTCTTTAAAATTTTATCTTTTATAAATATCACATATTTTAAAAAAATTTTTAAATTCAAACAAAAATATAAAACAATATCAAAAACAATTATTTTCTTATTATAACTAAAATTATAACAACTTTTTTTAACATGATATTTATCAAAAAAAAATGGTCTTCATATCTTCCATATAAAAACCATTCTTTTTGATTTTGTTTAAGTCTTTTTTGAATTTAAAAGACCCCCTACCAATCGTGGTGACGATTCTTGCTTTTTACCTTCCTTCAGTCTTAAGCTATTTCGCCATCTGTTGCTTGAAGTTGTTTTTTCATATAATTTTGCATTACTGCATCAACTAGAAATTCATAAGAAGCTGATTTTTCAACATTGGGAATTTCACGTTTTAATTGTGCTCTGACCATCGCTTCAAGCTTAGTTATGCCAGATTCTTGTCTATAACCCGCATCTGAGGTTATCATTCCTATATATTCTTCACTTGTTTTATTTTGTCCTTGAACATAATTTAAGAATTGTGATCTTACGTTTGTTTGTTTTTGTTCTTGGATTTTAAATTTTCTATTGTTCATTTTTCCTACCTTTATATTAATTTACTAACCTTTGTTTTGTTTCTTATGTTATGTTAAAGCGTCCTGAAAAAAATAATTTACTCTTTTTGGAATTTTGTTTACAATTGTTAACATTATACACCACAAACGCAGTATTTTCAAGGTTTTTCATTTTTCAAATTTATTGCAATTTACTAAAGTCAGCAATGTTTTCATATAAATTTTTCAATTTAGTAAGCATTGCCAATCTGTTATTTTTAACTTTTTCATCGTTATCCATTACAAGAACATTTTCAAAGAATTTTTCTATATACGGTGTCAAATCAGTAATTTCAGACATATATTTTTGATAATCCGAAATATTTCCTGACTGAATTTTGCCGATTTGCTCATAAAGCATGCTTTCAGACTCATCCTTAAACAAATCTTTATTTACATCAGCGTCAACGTTAGTTTTCAATATTCTTATAACTCTGTTTGCACTTTCCAGAACTGATTTAGAATCAAGCTCAGATACGGCTTTTAATCTATTCATAAAGTCTGTCAAATCTTTTAAAGGATTTTTTACACAAAGGCATGCTTCAATAGCATCTTTTTTGTAATTATCTGCCAAATATATTGCCAAACGTTGATTAAAGAATTCATAAACGTCTTGTGCACAATCGCTTTGAACAGGCAAAGCTTTAATTGTATCGACTATCAAATTTTCAAGATTTAGTTTTAAATCATTAGCGATAACTGTTTTAATAATACCCAAAGCCGCACGTCTTACCCCAAGAGGGTCAGATGAACCTGTAGGTTTTTTACCGGCAGCGAATACAGCACAAACAGTATCCAATTTATCTGCTATACCAACAACCTGACCTGTTTTTGTTTTTGCAAGTTCACTATCAGCATTTATAGGAAAATAGTGTTCCTTTATACCGATACAAACCTCTTCATCTTCGTTAGCATGCTTTGCATAATCAGCACCGATATAGCCCTGAAGTTCGGTAAATTCGTACACCAAACTTGTCACCAAATCTGCTTTACATAATAGGGCACATCTTTTTGCTTTTTCCACATCGGCATTTAATTCTTTTGCAATTTTTTCTGATAATTTTACCAATCTTTGAGTTTTATCATAAACAGTGCCCAAACCTTTTTGGAACGTCATGCCTTTTAATCCGTCCACATAAGCTTCAAGAGGTTTTTTCAAATCTTCTTTAAAGAAAAATACACCGTCATCTAATCTTGCTCTTACAACACGAAGATTTCCTGCTTTTATATTTTCAAAATCATCTCCGATAAAGTTTGTTATCGTTATAAATTGGTTTGTTAATCTGCCGTCTTTTTTTAGGGCAAAATATCTTTGATGGTGGGCCATTACGGTGATAGGCACTTCTTCGGGAAGTTCAAGATATTTTTCGTCAAAGTAACATACTACAGCTTTTGGATATTCACAAAGGTATGTAACTTCTTCCAACAAATCATCTGTATAATAGACTTCCGCACCAATTTTTTCAGCCTCTTCATTTGCCAATTTTACAATTAAATCTTTTCTTTCATTTTGATTTACGTAAACATGGGCATTTTTTAACTTTTCAACATACTCATCAGGGTGGTTTATAACAACATTTTGTTCTGAAAATCTATGACCTCTTGTAACATTTGAAGATTTAACATCAATAATTTGAACATCAACAGGTTTGTTATCAAGAATAGAAACAATCCATCTTATAGGTCTTGAGAATTTTTCGCTATGGTCAGCCCAACGCATAAAGTGTGAACCTTGAAGTTTTAGAATAAGATTTGAAACATTTTCTTTCAAAACTTCTTCTGCGGATTTTCCTTTTATCAAAACTTTAGCATGTAGATAATTATCTTGTAAAAATGCATCTTTTGACTCAAGACCGTTTTTCTTTAAAAACCCTTCGCCTGCTTTTGTCAAATTTCCGTTTTCATCGTAGGCAACATTTTTTATAGGGCCTCTCAAAACTTTTTCTTCATCGCTTTGTTTTTCGGCAAGACCGTCGATTATTACAGCCAATCTTCTCGGAGTTGCCATAACATTTATGTTTTCATATTTTATATTTGATGTTGATAAGAGTTTTTCAAAACTTGTTTCTAACTGACTTATAAATGTAGGAATTATCACATATGGTAATTCTTCTACGCCGACTTCCAATAAATATTTGCTCATTTTATTTTACCTTCTTTTTTATTTTTTACTGACTACTGCATTTTTAAGTAAATTTTTGCTTTTATTAATTTACCGCTATGCATTTGTTTTGTCTTGATGCTTAAATTGCATTTCATAAAGATGTTTATAGTGACCGTCATCGATACTCATTAGTTCATCATGAGTACCTGATTCAACTATTTCACCCTCATTTATAACAATAATTCTGTTAGCATTTTTAATAGTTGTAAATCGATGTGCTATCAAGAAAACCGTTTTATTTTTAATCAAATTATCCAAAGCTTTTTGGACAATAGCCTCCGATTCATTATCAAGAGCAGAAGTTGCCTCATCGAGAATAATAATAGGAGCATCTTTTATAATAGCTCTTGCGATAGCGACACGTTGTCTTTGTCCGCCTGAAAGAGTCACTCCTCTTTCGCTCAATTCTGTATCAATACCGTCAGGCATTTCTGCAAGCATTTCTTCCAAATGTGCTGCCTGCACAGCCGATTTTAATTGTTCATCGCTTGCGTCAGGATTTCCAAGCATTATATTTTCTTTTATCGTTGCAGAGAAAAGAAAATTATCCTGAAATACCATTGCAATATGATGGCGAAGAGAGTCCAGAGTAAAGTTTTTGATATTTGTGCCATCAATTTTTATAGCACCCGATGTAACATCATAAAATCTCGGAATAAGATTTGCAATAGTAGACTTTCCACCTCCGGAATTTCCGACAATTGCAACTGTTTCACCTTTATTAATTTCAAAATTAATATTTTTTAAAACAGGAACGCCCTCTGTATATTCAAAATTAACATTTTCAAATCTTACGCTTTGCTGAATACCTTTCATAGCAACGGCATCAGGAAGATTTTGAACTTCGGGTTCAAGATCAAACAATTCAAACACACGGCAAAGTGCTACAAAAACAGTTTGCAGGAATTGAAGAGTTCTGCCCAAATTTTTAACAGGTTTGTACAGCAATAGTAAAGAGGTAACAAAAGAAGCAAAGCCACCCGCAGTCATAACACCTCTTAGAATTAAATCCGTACCGTACCATAAAACAATTGCAATACCTACAGATGCGATTAAATACATCATCGGCGACATCCATGCCGCACGTTTTAATAAAGACATTGAGACATCAAAAGAGTCTCTTAATTGTTGTTTTATCTTTTTGTCCTGTCTATCCTGCAATCCGTAAGAACAAATTATTTTATTGCCAATATAGGTTTCGTTAATATTAGTTGTAATATTACCGCCAATAACAACACTTTGGTTAGAAGTACGTTTAATAACATTTCTTATCAAAGCAACAGGTAAAAAAGCGATTGTCAAAACAGCTACACCGACAATAGCCAATCTCCATGAACTGTAAAGCATAACCGTAATCAACCCAATAGCACCAAACGTACTTGTAATCATAGTTGTTAACTGGTCTACAAGGCTTGATGCAGCAGTTTGAGGGTCATTCATATATCTTGAAATAACTATTCCCGACGAATTTTCATCATAGAATTTTGTATCCATATTTACCATTCTTGTAAACAAATCCGATTTTACGGAGATAGTTATTTTTTGACTTATCCACTGAGTAAGATATTCATTTAAATATCTCAAAAGTCCTTGAATAGCAGCAAAAATTACGACCGCAAAAGGAAGTACAAAAGCAAGAATTGTGTATTTCAAATCAATATGGATAAATTTCCAATTAACAATTAAATCCTGCTGACCTACAACATAGTCCATATAAGGTTTAAGAGCAAATGCCGTAACGCCGTCAAGTAATCCCAAAGGAATTGCAACCATAAGCGATAGAAATATTCTGCCCATATAAGGTTTTATATACGGAAATATTCTTTTTAACAGCCATCCGTATCTGTATGAGTTTTTGGCTGTTGTTTGTTCCAGTTTCATAACTAAATTATATTATAAAAAAAGCTAAAAACAACAATCTTTTAAAGCCTCCGTTATTTTTGAAGCCTCAATACATTTAATAGAAAGATTTTCTAACAATTTTTTATCATTCAATTTAGGAATAATAGCTGTTTTAAACCCGAGTTTTCGAGCCTCAATAAGACGTTTTTCTATATTATTTACAGAACGAATTTCACCCGACAAACCTATTTCTCCAATTATAACAGTTTTGTTATCAACGAGTTTATCCTTAAAACACGAAACGATAGCAACTGCAACGCCCAAATCGGCAGCGGGTTCTTTTATATCTATTCCGCCAATAACATTCACATACACATCCTGCTTAGAAAAATTCAAACCAACTCTTTTTTCAAGCACTGCCAAAATTTGTAAAACACGATTTGTATCCACTCCGTTTGTAACACGTCTTGGTGCAGGATAAGAAGTTGAGCCGACAAGGGCCTGTATTTCAACTAAAATAGGGCGAGTTCCCTCATTTGCCACTATAACAACACTTCCCGTAGAATTTTCATGGTTTATATCTAGGAAGATATCCCCCGAATTTGTTATTTCTACAAGTCCTGTATCTTTCATATCAAACAAACCGACTTCCGAAGTCGTTCCGAAACGATTTTTTATTGCCCGCAAAATTCTGTAAGATTTGTATTTATCACCCTCAAATTGAATAACAACATCAACCATATGTTCAAGCATTTTAGGGCCTGCAATGTTACCCTCTTTAGTCACATGACCTATCACGATTACTGTTATATTTTCACATTTTGCGAGGTGCATCAGGATATTACAGCATTCTCTTATTTGAGAAATACTTCCCGCAGAACTTGTTATCGTATTCGTAAATACGGCCTGAACACTATCTATAATTAAAAAATCAGGTCTTAATTCATTTATCTGAGCTTTTATACATTCAATATTTGTTTGGGAATAAACATACAAAGACTCATTTTTTATATTCAGTCTTTCGGCACGAGATTTAATCTGAGAGGCACTTTCTTCCGCAGAG
The DNA here is from genome assembly GCA_017478515.1 of bacterium. GTDB lineage: Bacteria > Cyanobacteriota > Vampirovibrionia > Gastranaerophilales > Gastranaerophilaceae > UBA791. Next base: position 18,459 of record JAFVDH010000004.1, on the reverse strand, counting down.
GCATATAGAACCCTTTTTCCCTGTTCGCAAAGCTTTCCGCTTGTTTGAAGCACAAGAGTAGATTTACCTATTCCCGGGTCACCCGCAAGCAATACAAGAGAACCCTGAACAAAGCCTCCGCCTAATACTCTGTCAAATTCCGATATCTTTGTGCTTGTTCTAAATTCGTCATTAACTTCTATATCTTTTATAAGTGCAGGTTTTGTATCATTTTGGAAAATTTCTGCATGCTCAGTTTTTGGAGTTATATCCGTTTCAACTTCTTCAACAAATGAACCCCACGCACTGCAATTAGGGCACTTTCCTATATATCTTATACTTTCATACCCGCATTGCTGACACACAAATTTTGATTTAACTTTTCCCATAAATTGATTATATCATAAGCCAAAATATTATTTTGTATGGTATGATATTATCAAAGGCACAATATAATGAAAAAAGTTTTAATAATAGGACAAAACAGCTATCTGGCATCCGATTTCAAATTAAATTCGGATAGCATCTATGTCGAAAAAATAAAACGCCCATTTGAAACAAATTTTGAGAAATATAACGAATATGATTGGATAATAAACTTCTGTATACAGCAGGAACACTTTAACAGACTACTGTCCGACGACGAAATGATTGATTACAACATTGCAAAATACATAAAAAATGATAAAACAAAATTTATATTTTTATCCTCAAGAAAAGTTTACGGAAGTTGTTCAGAATTAAAAATATATAGCGAAAACTCAGAATTAAAACCATTTGATTTCTATTCAAAAAACAAGTGCAATATTGAACAAAAATTATCTGAAACGCTTAATTCTAATCAACTTGTGATACTAAGAACGGGAAATATTATAGGAAAACCATCAAACAAAAATTCCTACAGCACATTCATAGGTTGGCTGGAATCAGAATTAAAAACAAACGGCAAAATAACCTGCACTATTAATAAAGAGTCGAAAAAAGACTTTATTACAAAAGATTATTTTCAAGAAACTCTTACAAAAATAATAGAAACTAACCTTTTCGGAACATATAATGTCGGAGCAGGTTTTGCATTAACAACAAAAGAACTTTTATGCAGTATTTTGCCTGAAAAATATATAGAATACTCACCAAAAGAAACTGAAAGCGAACAATTTATCTTAAATTGTACAAAGATTAACTCGTACGTAAGAAAATTTACACAGAAAGAACTTATGGATGAGTGCAAAACTTTGGGAAAAATGTTATTAAATTAAAAAATAAACGAGGCTGCAATGCGAAACTTAAAACTGGGATTTAAAATGTATTCCGACGAACTCGGCAAATATGAAAACGAAGTAGAAGATTTTTTAGGAAAAGGACTGTTTACATATATAGAATTATTCGTAAATCCAAACACACTAGAGTATGCCAAAGCTTGGAAAAAATTTAAAGAAAAAGTAAACGTACCGTTTACGCTTCATGCTCCGCATTCAATATATAATGTGAATTTAGCAGATGAAAATCAAGAAGAATTTAACAAGAAAATTTTAAACGAACAAATTGACAAATACACAGAAATTATAGACGCTCAATACGTTGTAGTTCACCCGGGGAAAGGGTTTAATATAGAAGAAACAGTTCGTCAATTAAAAATAATAAACCCAAAAAGAATGGTTATAGAAAATAAACCTCTAATTTCTAAAAAAACAATGAAACCAACATATAGAGGGGCAACAGTTGAAGAAATAAAATTTGTTAAAGATAATCATGATTGCGGATTTTGCCTTGATATATCTCATTGTATGTCAACGGCAAATGCATTAAACAAAAACCCGTATGAATATTTAAATGAATTTCAAAAATTAAACCCAACCTGCTATCATATAAGCGGAAATAAATTGGACAGTATAACAGACAGACACTTGCATTTTAAAGACTGTGACTGGGATTTGGATAGAATTTTCAGCATTATAGATACTTCAAAAAATATTACCGTAGAAACACGTAAAGACTGCGAAGAATGTTTTGAAGAATACGAACAAGATTTCAGAATTTTGCAAGATTGCTGATATCAATACAAGCTTTAATTCATATACTGTTCGGATCTTTTTCTATCCCAATTTATATTTCTTTTAACAATTTTGTAGGATTTTCGGACTGTACAAATAATTTTTAAAGTTGTCTTTGCGTTGTTTTAACATTTAATAACATTATTTTTGCCCTTAATTTTTGATTTACAGCCATTTTTTGGAGCTGTTAAATTTTTAAAGAGTTTAATGATATTCATGTTTTATCCTATTTATTTTTGTTAATTGAATAAATTTCAGGTCTTGACAGAACATTATCAATTATCCAATCCGTTCTGATTTTAGCACCATTAGTATTTGCATGAGCACTCGTATCGTGGAAAAAATTTACATCATACAAACTTCCCGATTTTATATCACCAATAAAATATACACCCTGTTTTTTATAAAAATCTCTTATATGTTTATAAGCAATTTCTTCTTCTGGCGTAAATGTTTTAGAATGATACATTACAGGCATAATCGCATAAACCGTAATATCATGTTCTCTGCAATACTTTATAAAATTATAAAGCGGATATTCATCATATTTTTCAGGAATATTTTCAGTAATCACCTGAGGCTTGGCATGGGATTTAAAAAGTTCGGTAGTCTCATTATTTCCGACAAAATCCCCAAAATCATTTACCTGTTTTTTGTAATCTTCATCTACCAAAACTTTTTCTTTCGGAATATTCGGATGCATTATATATTGTTGAAACAAAAACATAGCAAGACCAAATTTTTTCTTTAAGTCAGATTTTTTGTAGTAATCATTGTCATAAGAAATAATGTATTCAGCAAAAGGGCCTTGAATATTAGACTCTTTCTCTTCTTCATAATAAGGACATTCAAGTGCAAGAACAACAATATCGCCATCTTTTAAAACGTGTTTTGCAATATTATAAATATAACTTCCAAACGCTGCATGGATGCCCAGATTTAAGACAGGCAAACCTGTTTTTTCGTATGCGTATTTTGAGTTAAACCCGTACATTAAACTTGAACCTGATAAAAAGACTATTTTATTTCCTTTTTTGTTTAAAATATCTGCCCTATTTTGCTTTGCATCAATCCAATATCTTATATGAGCGGCAGCTTTTGAGTAAACATATTTCCCCGCAAAAAAATCTCCCGCAGTTATTAACACAGCAGGAATTAGTACAAGCAGTGCAAAAAATATAATTAAAGTTTTTATAAAAAATGTTTTGTATTCTTTCATAATGTGTGTTCTTCCGTTATGCTCCTAGAAATTAAAATAAATAAATGATGATGAATAATCAGGTTTCACAAGATTATAAACAACAACTAACAATAAAACTACGATAAAAACCGCATATTTAGCTTGAGGTTTAAAATTATCCGCAAATTTTCTGAACCCGTCATTGAATATAAAGTATACAGCCAAAGCTATAAGAATAATTCCGAATATATCATAACTATGTCCTGTTGCTCTAAATTTTACGGCAGGAAAATAAATTTTAGGTATATCAAAAGTCAAAGGATTTACAGCCGTTAATAGAATATTATTAGCATCGGCGACTTTTTTCGCACCAAAATAAAGCCAAGCAACATTAACATAAGCAAAAGTTAAAGCCCAGCAGAACCAATTTGGTATAGACTTATTAAGATTTTTCCAAAAACGGTTTATAACAGAACCAACACCGTGCATAATGCCCCACACAATAAATGTCAAATTTGCACCATGCCAGATACCGCCGATTAAAAAAGTTAAGAACAGATTTTTGTAGGTATTAAAATTTCCGTGTCTGTTGCCGCCAAGAGGAATATAGATATAATCTTTCAGCCATCTTGACAGTGTCATATGCCATCTTCTCCAAAATTCCTGTATATCCTTTGCGATATAAGGATTGTTAAAGTTTTGAGCTATATCAATGTTAAACATTAAACCGATACCTCTTGCCATATCGGTATAGCCCGAAAAATCGAAAAATATTTGGAATGTATAGCTGAATATAACTATCCACGCCTCAAGCATAGATAAATTTAGGGCATCAGAAAACCCGACCAAAGCAGCCTTTGAGAACAAATCTGCCATAATCACTTTTTTAAATAAGCCTATTGCAAATAAAAATAACCCTTTTGATAAGTTTTTCCAATTAACAACACGTTTTCTTATATTTAAAAACTGAGGAACTTCTTCATCAAATCTTACTATAGGCCCTGATATCAAATGAGGGAAGAAACAAACAAATAAAGCGTAAGTCAGAAAATCACACTCTTTTGTTTTACCCTTATAAGTATCAACAAGGTATGCAATTTGCTGGAAAGTAAAAAAGCTTATTGCTAAAGGAAGCATCAACTTCATAAAATCAAACTGCTGATGAAAAATAATATTGATATTTTCAATCAGAAAGTTAAAGTATTTAAAATAAATAAGAAGTCCGACATTACCAATAATTCCGAATAAAACTAAGGCTTTTTTATTTATTTTAAGCCTGTCCGTCGAAAGAAGAGTTTGTCCGATAAGATAATTAAAAGTAATACTTGCCAAAATTAACGGCAGATACTTGATATTCCAATATGAATAGAAAAACAAAGATGCCCCGACAAGCCATCCTGCAGCAATTTTTAATAAACGAAATTTATTTAATGCAAAATAAACGATTAAAGTAATCGGCAAAAATAGAAATATAAATTGTATTGAATTAAAAAACATAACGTCCTTACTATCAGTATTTATTAACTATATCAACAACTTTTGTTACTTCATTGTCCTCCATAACAGGAGAAATAGGAAGAGATATTATAGTTCTGTGAATTTCTTCCGTAACAGGCAGAGATAATTCGCTCAATTCTTTGTAGCATTCCTGTTTGTGTGGAGGAATAGGATAATGAATGAGTGTTTGAATTTCATTATCTTTTAAATATTGTTGAAATTCATCTCTATTTTCTGTTCTTACAGGGAAAACATGCCAAACATTAGCATCATTTGCGTAAGATTTGCGGGTAATAATTTTGTCATTTTTAATATTATTTAAATAGTATTCTGCAATCTCACGTCTGCGTTGATTATCGCTATCCAAATATGGCAATTTAACATTCAATACCGCAGCATGGATTTCGTCTAATCTTGAATTTACACCTTGATAAATATTGTGATACTTTATATTTGAACCATAATTTCTTATAGCCCTGATTTTATCGGCAAGTTCTTTATCGTTAGTTGTAACACATCCGCCGTCACCAATACAGCCCAAGTTTTTACCCGGGTAGAAAGAAAATCCCGACGCATCACCTAAATTACCTGTTCTTTTCCCTTTATAAATTGCACCATGGGCTTGTGCGGAATCTTCAATAATTTTAAGATTGTATTTTTCTGCTAACGCCCACAGTTTTTCCATTTCAACAGATTGACCGTACAAATGAACAGGCATAATGGCTTTTGTTTTTTCGGTTATTTTTTCTTCAATCAAATCAGGATTGATATTGTAAGTATTTATATCAGGTTCAACGAGAACAGGCTTGCAGCCGTTGTATGTAATCGCCAAAATCGTTGCAATGTAAGTATTTGCAGGAACAATTATTTCATCACCGTTTGAAAATCCGTAAGCTTTAATAATCAAAGTCAAAGCATCAAGCCCGTTTCCGACACCAACGCAATACTTTGTACCGCAATATTCGGCAAAATTTTGTTCAAAAATTTCTCCGTTTTTACCAAGCAAATACCATCCGTCATCAAGTATTTCTTTTATTTTTTCATCAAATTCTTTTCTAAATCTGTTATTTATCTTTTCTAAATCTAAAAATTTAATCATAGAAGAACTTAACCTCTTAATTATTTTTTATTTTAACAATATTAGCACCTTTACAAGCCTTAAGCGAATGTGAATTTTTATCCTGATTGCTGACAATAATATCAGCGTTAAGCAAATTTTCTGATAACATCGCACCTGTTTTTGCAAGAGAGCCTAAAGAAGTTATAAATGAAGAGCATTTTGAAATCAAATATAAATCAAGATACCCCTTATCAGAACCGTTACAATTTACTAATTCATAGTTAACATCTGATAAATTCGGAACAATTTCTTTTTCTATCCAATCAATTTCATCTTTTGAAGCCATCTCAAAATTATCAAGTTTAAAAACATTTAACAAATCAAAATTTCCTGCGAATTTATTATCAATATCCAATCCGAATTTTTCAAACCCGCTTCGGTCATACTTAACCCTATAAGCCTTATCCAAAAAGTATTTTCCTAAAGAATAAAAACAAATTTGCGAGCAAATTCCACCATCAACGCTAACAGTTACAAACGGAACATCAAACTTGGTTTTAGCATAAGAAAGAGCCTTAACAGGAAGACCGATAATATCTTTTAAAATTTTACTCATAAATCATAATTCCTTTAACATTGTTTTTATCAATTTTGCCGGATTCCCAACAGCTTTAGTATTTAACATTTTTGTCTAATACAATAAATTAAAATTTAACTTTCTGTTTTAAATCCTATTTTAGACGGTTTTGTTATATCAAGTAAATAGTTTATTGCATTTTTCATATCTGCTATATTTTCATTATTACCTTTTGCGTAATTTATAAAAGCTTTTTCAAGGTTTTCAATTCTGCCTGATAATTCATTTTGAGAAATCGCAAATTGTTTTAATTTATCAAATACTCTAATTATTTGAATACTTACATTGATAGCTTTCTTAGAATTGAGAACATTGGAAAGCATTAAAGTTCCATGTTCGGTAAAAGCAAACGGTATTGAACGTATTTTTTGTACATTCGGATTTGCGGTCGCAATTTGCGACCGCAAATTATTCCATTCATCTTTGGTAAGTTGAAACATGAAATCTCCCGGGAAACGTTCAATGTTTCTTTTTACAGCTTCATTGAGCCTTTTAGTTTCTACTTCATATAATTTAGCTAAATCAAAATCAAGCATTACTTTCATATTTCTTATAATATAAATTTTACTTTCTATTACCTGAATAGGTATTAGTTTATTTTTCATATGCTATCCTCTTTTTAATGTGTGTGTTGAATTACTTTTGCAGGGTTACCTGCAATAACAGAATTGGCATCAAAAGATTTAGTAACAACACTTCCTGCACCAACTACACAATTTTCGCCCAAAGTTACACCCTTTAGAATTGTAACATTATCACCGATAAATGTTTTATCACCAATAGATACAGGTTTGTTAATAACTTTTTCTTCATTATGACGGTCTTCAAAATTTATACCATGAAAATCGCTGTCAACACACTTAAATCCAACCCCGATATCACAATCACTGCCAATTTTGATTTGAGTTTTATTTGCAATAATTGAAAAATCATTATTTATCTTTGTTCTTTCACCTATTTCGATAATAGAATTTTCATAACGAGCCTCAACATAACCCGTTGTACCAAAATATTTAGCAGACGGAAAGTATCCGAGCAAAACTCTTTCGCCCAATTTTATTTTACCTTTACCCATAAACAAAACAGGATATTTTAATTTTACTTTTTTAGCCAAAACAGGTTTGTTTTCAGATACAAAATATCTAAAGAATAATGCTTTTAATTTAATAAACAATTTTACTAAAAACATTTTAAATTATCCTCGCAGGATTACCAACAACGGTAGTATTTGGTAAAACATCTTTTGTAACAACACTACCCGCACCAATCATAGAATTTTCCCCGATTGTTAATCCCGGTAAAATTGTGGAGTTAGCACCTATACTTGCACCTTTTTTTACTATTGTTTTTAGAAATTTATCAGGATATTTTTTTGAGCGAGGGTATTTATCATTTGTAAATGTAGTATTTGCACCAATAAATACATTATCTTCAATTTCTATTCCATCCCATAATTGAACATTATTTTTTATAGTTACATTATTTCCTATTTTTACATCATTTTCTATAAAACAACCCGCACAAATGTTACAATTTTCTCCTATCTCAGCGTTAGGAAGAACAACACAGAATTGCCATATATTAGTATTTTCTCCAATTTTTTCACTTTGAACATCTGCTAATTGATGTATCATTTTAATTATTTACCTCTTTTAAATAATCATCGTAATTTCTTATATATTCGTGTTCATCATAATTTGTACTTGCAAGGACAAGCAAAATTGCATTATGCGAAAAATCATACATCTCTTTCCATAGCATTTTATCTAAATATAAGGCAGTGTATGGGTTTGTAAGTTCAATAATTTCTTTACTTTTGCCATCGTCAATTTTTATTTTACAGCTTCCGTTTATTGCTATTAATAAAAATTCGGAATTTCTGTTTGCATGGCAGCCTCTTGAGGTTTCGCCTTTTGTATCATATATATAAAATGCTCTTTTAACCTCAAACGGACAATTAACGCCTTTTTCAAACGATACCAGTCTTCCCTGTTCATCACCAAAAGATTTTGTATTAATTACTTTATAGTTCATACTCATAGTATTTTTACCTATTTTAGTTTATTTTAACATAAATTTGTTTTAATCAAACTTGTATTTTTTATTTTTATTTTCTTGTTTATCTGGAATTTGAACGTAAAATTCGTTGTAAATATCATCCCAGCCGTTGTTAAAGTATTTTTTTCGGACAAGACAATTATCCGGTGCAAAATATTTTACAAATCTAACCATATAATTTTCATTTTCAGTAAAATACTTTGCATTTTCTTTTTCTGCGACAATTAAAAGTTTAAAATTATTTCCGCCAAGATTTTTCAAAGCAGCTAACAGTTTCAAAAGTTTTTCATTTACATTTTCGTCAATATCATCTTTTTTAATTTTGTAGATATAAAGTTTTTTAGTATCATCCTTTAATATATTCAAAAATTTTTCTTTTAAATGAGCAACTCTACCCAGCAAATCTGCTTTATCAGCTTGTAAAATTTCTTCTGTTTCTCTGCCTTTCATAAAAATTCGAGTATCAGCTTTTCCATGAAATCTTAAATGAGTTTTTTCGCATTCCCAAAGAGGGTCGGGGTTTTTCATTTCAGCAGAACATATGTCACCAAAGTTATTCAGAGCATTTATTAAATCATTTACCGAATAAGAATATGTCCAATTAAAGAGATTTGTATTTTCAAATCCGAAATATTTCAAAAATCGAAAAGTTACTTCACAGTTATACCCGAGCGAAATAATGTTATCGTAGCAATTTTCTGCTATGCGTTTTCGTCTTGCGATTTTATTTTTTATTAATCTTATAAATGACATTTTTCTAAAACCTATTTTCCGTTAATTTTCTCGTAGTAATTCAAAGGTTTTGCAAAATAAGCCCCCTCTAATTTACCTTTTGTTTTCAAAGTCATCCCGAGCATATTATAATAAGCTTTTTTGCCAAAAATCATAGACGGGAAAAGCATCGCATAGTCAAAACCGAATACAACTGCCGTTTTAAAAAGATATTTAAACTTTTTAAATTTATCTTTGCAATCGCCAAATTTCAAATACCCTCCGGAATAACCGTTGTAATAATATCTGTCTAAAATCCATTTTATATTTGCCCTATTTTCTTCAATAAGTTCTTTTACAATGGAATTTTTATTAAATCTTATAGTAAATCCCGCATCAGTTACTCTCGAAAAGAAATCACCGTCTTCGCCGCCCATAAAAACATATTTTTCAGAATTAAAGAGAATTTTGTGGTCTTTCACGATATCCAATTGCATAAACACGTTATTTGTCGCACAACTCTTTAAAATTTGGCCGTTTTTCTTTGTTGTACCTGTTTTAAAAATATTATTTTCCTGAATATATTTTGGATATTCCTTGTCAAAATGAACGTATTGAGGCCCTGAAACCACATTAACTTCATTATTTTTATAAAATTCAACATGGTTTAAAAGCCAGTTTTCATCCAGTAATCCGTCATCATCAAACATTGCAATATGAGTTGCTCCAAGGTTTACGGCCTCTTTCAAAACTCTGTTTCTTGCATTTGCAATACCACGATTTTCTTCAACAAAATATACGGCACCAAATTCACTTGCAACATCATAGGCAGAAGCCTCTTTATCATTATCAACAACAAGCAAATCTATTTTGATATGCTCGGGTTTTATTAAAGACTTGTATGTTTTCAGAGACTTTCTGAGCGTTTCAGGTCTAAGACAAGTGCAGCATGCAACAACAATGTATTCTATTTCTGTCTTATTCATATTTCACCAGATTATAAAACTTATTTACAATATTTTCCGCAGTAACGTTTTCAAAAACAACGTCTGTTTTGTACAACTCTTTTGACGGAACCCATCTTTCCATAATAGATGTATTAAAAAATACGCTCAAAACAGGAACATTCAAAGCACATGCAAGATGCATAACCCCCGTATCTATTGATATTAAACCCTTTGTCATTTTCAACACTTTGGCTAAATCGTTGATTGTTGTTTTGTTTGACAGGTCAATAAAATTACAATCATTCATTCTCAACTGATTTGCATAATCAGAGGCAGAAATTCCTGCACCGACAAAGTATATTGTTTTGCCGTCTTCGTTTAGCTTTTGAATTATTTCTACAGCAGTATCAATAGGCATATCTTTAGTTTCGTTATTTGCCTCAAAGCAAATAGTTATAGCATTTTCTTTATAAAATTCCGATTTGAAATTTTCATCATTATCAACAAAATACTTTATGGGCAAATCCAGACTTTTTTTACCGGTAATTACCTCTGACAAAAGTTCGTTTGAACGCTTTTGAGGAACACCTGAATAATTTGGCTGAGGAGTGTTTATAAGAAAAGTCTTTTTAGCACTTCCCGCAACAATTCTTTTAGCACCTAAAAGTTTTGATAATATTAGCCCCCGACTGTTTCCGTAAATAACAAAAGATGCGTCAATTTTATTTCTGTATTTGCAGTTAAATGCGTATTTTAAAAGATTTATAAAACCTTTATCTTTCCCTTTTTTATCAAAAACAATAACATCATCAACATCTTTCTGGTATTTTGCAGCCTCTTCAAAAGGTTTGTCAACGCAAAAGACAACTTTTGAATTAGGATAAACAAGCTTTAAGTTCTGACATAAAGAATTAGTCAATAAAACATCGCCAAAACAAGACAAATTAACAACTAAAAATATTTGTTCATCCATACATTCAAGGTACCAAAAAAAACTGTTACGTGCAAGAATATTATTTTATTGTAAAATATAATTATGAAAAAGTTTTTTGAAAAATTAAAACAAAAAAGAACAGAAACAAAACTAAGACGCCAAAAAAGAACTGAAGCAAAAAGACTTTCAGGCCTAAAGATAGAAGTCAAGCCGTATTATGCTCAAAATTATAGCGAAAAAACTTTTATAGATATGATTACCGTGGCTTTCAACAACCCTAAAATTGTTGAATATCAGATAAAACTATTCAAAAAATTTTTAAAAGGCTCGTACACTCAAATAATCTGCGATAACTCCAATAATGAAGAAAAAGCAAAAGCAATAAGAGCTGTCTGTGAAAGACTTGATACCACATACATAAACATCACAAGCTCCGAAAAATCAAGCGGATTTAGCGACTCGCACGGAAGAGCATTAAACAGAATTTATAAAAATATAATAAAAACCCGCCAAAACAACTTCGCCCTGTTAGACCACGACATTCTGCCAATAAAAGAAACTAATGTCGAAGATTATCTTAAAAATACAGATCTTTTCGGATATGTAGTAGAAAGAGCAAAAATTTGGTATCTTTGGGCAGGATTTGGATTTTTTAAATATGATTATTTGAAAAATTTAAAACTAAATTTTAGAAGATACAGAATTTTCAACCTTTTTAAAGCTGAGGGTGCTGACACAGGAAGCGGAAATTGGTATCCGTTATATTCAAAATATGACAGAAACAAAGTTTTTGAGGCAAAAGAGGAACTTTGGAACATAAGGGAAAACCGTCCCGCTAACGAAAACGAGCAAGAGGGTAAAATAATTCAGGAAGCTATGGTACAATATTTTCTTGACAGAACCTGGCTTCACACGGAATGTGCCTCTGAATGGATAGACTGCAAAGGCAAAAATGAGTTAATTTATGAAATGTTAGAAGGATTTTTAAAAGATTAATGAAAAAAACTGCCATACTAACATTTGATTTAAATTGGATATTTGCAGGAGGGGCAAAAAGCGGAGGTGCAAGCGTAGTTAGCAAAAACCTTATCTTAGAGCTTGCAAAAAATCCCGATATAGAGCTTACAATAATCTGCAAAGGTACACCAAAAACGGATATTGACGGCGTTAAAATAATTAACTTTACAAAATACGAAAATCTCTCTGATTTGTACAAAAAAATGGAAGAACATTTACAATCGGAAAATTACGATATAGTTTTAACCACAAACCTTGAATACTTAAAACATAATCCGATTTTGCAGTCGCAATCCTTTATTCATCGCTGCAATAACGAGAGTTTTCCTGCAAATATTATTAAAAAATTATTCGGAAAGAAAAAAATACAAAAACAAAATTCCCAATTTAAAAATTTACCGGAAGGAAACAAATATTTCGCCGTTTCTCAGTCCGTAAAAGATGATTATGTAAAAAATTACAACCTAAATCCGCAAAACATACATGCCTGCCATTTAGGCTGTAATCAGATTTATGAACACATGCCCGAAATCACAAAAAATGAATACATTACTTTCGGTTGTGTTGCAAACAATTCAATAAACAAAGGCGGACATTTATTTATTTTAGGGCTATTTGCATTAAAACTTCTGGGATGTAAAAAATTCCGAGCAAAAATCATTTCAAAATCGCTTAAAAATAATTCTGCCGTAAAATCGGTTCTAAAATTAGCAGGGCTTTCAAAAAATATAGAATTTATTGACCCGCTGGATAATATTATTGAATACTATAAAACTCTTGATTGTTTGGTGCTTCCAAGCAAAAACGAGGCTTTCGGCCTTGTTGCACTGGAAACAATGTCCGCAGGAAAACCATGCGTAATATCTTCTACAACCGGCGTTGCGGAAATTATTAAACATAATGAAAACGGATTAATTTTTAACAGAAACTCGTTTTTTGATTTTGTAAAACAATTAAAAACAATGTATAAAATATATTTTACTGATGATTATAATAAATTGGCGGAAAAAGCTTTTATTACTTCAAAAAAATATACTTGGAAAAATTTTGTCGATAATATTTTAAATTGCTTTTAAGTTGTTATATCTTTGTTTTAATTCGTATTTTTTATAAAATTTGGCAAGTTTACCAAAAAATTTATAAAGATAATATGTTTTTCGAACATTTGGCAGACAGTTTTCAAAACCTGTTTTTTTAAGTGATTTAAGGATTTCAAACTCATACTTAAGGGTTTTTCTTGCCATCATTCTCATTTTTTTATTTTGAGTAACTGTATTTTCGCCATGAAGACGATACGAAAACAATATTTCATCTAAAAACTTAAACTTACCGTATTTAGAAAGCTGCATCATTTCCCAGTAGTCTTCCAGCGGTGCTTCAGGAGTAAAATTCCCCGCAAAATCAAGAGTTGCCTTTCTTACAAGATAACCGTTCGGAAGATAATTTCCAACAGCCAAAAATGTAGAATACTCTCCAAAATCCGATGATTTAAAATTAATTTTTCTTTTTTCCTGCAAAAACTCTGTAGTTTTATACACTGCAGAATTTTCGTCATATGTTATCTGAGCATTTTTATCAAAATAAATTCGTTTCCCGTCCTTGTCTATATTTTCCTGATTACCCACAACAAGAACGTAATCTGAATTATTTTCCAAAAATTCAACTTCTTTTTCTATCGCCGTAGGCTTTGAAATATCATCCGATGCAATTAAATAAATATATTCCCCGTTTGCCCTTGAAATCAATTTATTATAGGTTCTGCAAGTACCCTCATTTTCTTTTGTTTCCATAATAACATTAGAAAAACGGTTATCGCACTCTTGTTTCAATTCTAAAATTCTACTGAACGAATCATCTTTAGAACCGTCATCAATAACAATAAGTTCAATATTTTTATAAGTTTGGTTAATTATTGATTTTATAGTCGTTTGTACATAGTTTTCGTGATTATACACGGGAATTATAACGGACACGAGAGGGTTATTATTTTCATTCATAGATTAAATTAAAATCCTTTTATTACTTTTTTGAATTCTTTAACGGATAAAACGGTGAAACATTCGACTGCCTTTGAATTTGTAAGCATTCCTCTGTACATGTTTAATCCCAAAATTTTTGAGGCATAATCTTTTTCATCAACCTGACTTTTATGAAAATTTATGGCATCTCTCTTTTTTTCAACGACATAAGTTATATCAACAAAATAGTTAGGCATATTCATTGCAGACCAAACTTCATAAAAAACAATATTAAGCCCATCCGAAATTTTATTTTTTTGCAGATATTTGTTTAACAAAACACTCACAGCCTTATGGTCACTATGCTGGTCAAAAATATACGGAACAAAAACATAATTAAAACCGCTAAAATCAATTTTTGAAAATTTTTCATACCCATCAGAAATATGTTTATCTTTAAGATTTAGAATTTCATGTTCAACATTAAGATAATTCATCGCATTTTCAAATTCGATTTTACGTTCATCGTCACCATGCGTAAGACAAATTACATTAAAATTTTTCGGATAACGAGCCATAATTCCGCCGCAGCCGATGCTTTCATCATCCGGATGAGGAGCAATAATTAAACATCTGTCCGTATCCTTTAATACAAGCGGTATAGGCTTTATATTCATTCCTAAAAAAGGATGAAAGATTATATTTATTATTCTTTTATACAAACTTTTTAAGAAAAATTTTTTCATAATTATTCAACCAAGCCATTATTTTTTAAATATTCTATCACAAATTGAGAAGAAAAATCTTTCATACATTTAAAATCATTTTTGCACTTTTTAGGTTTTTTGCAAGGCGAACAAGCTAAATTCAAAGAAAGAGTATGAGAATTTTGACCTGACAATTTCCACTGAGTTAAAGAAGTTGAACCGAAAAGTGCAATAGTTTTTTTGTTAAAAGCAGATGCCATATGACAAAATCCGCTATCTATACCAAAAACCAAGTCCATTTTGCTTATAAGAGCGGAAATTTGACCAAAAGTCAGTTCTCCGCATAAATTTTTTACCCCTGTAAACTGATTATTAAAATCTTTTTCTTTTTCAGTTCCAACGATAAAACATTCAAAGTTGTTTTCATTTAAAAACTTTATAACATCATTAAACCCGTCAACAGTCCAATTTTTAACATAAGTAGAAGACGAAGTAACAATAAGAGCTTTCTTTTTATTCTCTGTAAAATATTTTTGGACAAAATCAACATCCGCATCGTTTATCCAATATTCCAAGCATTCATCTGTTATATCAATATCATCTGCCTGCAAAACATCCATAAAATGTTCCAATTCATGTTTTGATGTTCCTTTGTACTTTACTATTTTTGTTAAAAGAAATTCCCTAAATTGTCCGCCAAAACCTACCGTATCTTTTATTTTTAATTTTTTAGCAAGTAATGCGGCAGAAAGCGAACGTTTTAAGATGTATGCTTTTTCATAAAAATTTGGTTTCAAATCGTCTTTTAAACAGATATTATCAATATATGGACAACCCTCTAAAACAAGTTTTCCTGCATTTTTAGAAACGACATCAATTAAACTGTCAGGATAGGCCTTTCTCAACTGACGTAAAAACGGGATAACAAGAATACTGTCTCCGACATATTGAGGTGCAACAACAAGAATTTTTTTCATAGATGAATTGTAGCATAATATTAACGACAATACCAAACATGATTAAACAATTCCCAAATACATCTTTATATTTAATCATCGACAAAAAATTACTCCGTATTTGAGTGGTATAAAATATTTTTATACGTATTTGTGTAAAGTATTTATTTTGCTTTTAATTGTTTGATTTTACCCTCTACAAACCAATAAACAAATAATACCAGATAATTCCCAAGAAAACCTACACATAAACTAAAAATAAATTTTTTGTAAAAATCAGTATAATCGGACGGAATACCACTAAAACAAGGTAGATAATAAGATAAAATTAAAACTACTATTTTAAAAAAAAGAGATTTTTTTAAAATTTTAATAAATTTTGATATTAAATTAAAATTTTTAGAATTTTCTAATATTTTGTATGCAATTGGTAATATGAATAATCGTCCCATTAATAGTACAATTACTAACCAATTTAATAAAGAATAAATGGCAGGAGCAATATCATCCCCTAATGCAGAAAACATAACTATTGAGAAAATGTGCATAGCAGAGGTACATAAAATAAATATTAAAATATGTATAAGTACTAAACAAAATACATTTTTACAAATGTTATACATATATCAATCCTATAATTTAAATCTTACGGGAATTATAACATAATAATTTTCAATTTGTTTTAAAATTTGTAATATATATGCATTGTTGTTTAAATTTCTAGTATTATCATCCGACAATTTTTCTTTGTTAAGCCATTGGAAATCATATTTGTCAAATAAGATAGCTTTAAATTCCCCATTTTCTACTCTTGGATTTAAAATAGTACCATGTCCTATTGAATAAGCTAAATTTTTATCTTGTTTAAAGTCTATTAATATCTGATTTGATGTAAATGATTTTGTTTTATTATCATAATGTTTAATAACCTGTTCTTGCAATTCCGGAGAATTTGATAAACGATTACTAAAACCACTATTATTATCATATATGACTCCATGCCAATTTTTTGGAATTGCTAAGCCTTTTGAGTTTTTAATATTTAATTGTTCATTAACGTAATCAGCTGATTCCGGTTGAAAAACACTAAATTCTAAATGTTCAGGCAAATTCTTAAAGCCTGATAACCCAATATTCATTAATTCACGTGCATCCGGACGACTTTTATTTTGTTCAGCATTATATTTTGCCAAAATATTAGAATTTTCTAAGTTTGAAAAATCTGCCGGTTTTATTTCTTTTGATTTAGAACTATTACTTAAATCATAGTTACTTGTATTTGTTGCAAATCCTGTTACCCCACCATTTTTTGAACGATAATGTGCTTTCACATGAGTTCCGTCTTCCTTAACGTAGGAATGGACATAAATTACATCAGGATTTCCGTTAAGTTGATTACGTCTTGGAACACCTAAATTTTGCAACTGATGATAAATTGCTTTTTCATTTTGTTCATATTCACTTCCTGACATTTCGCCTATGTCTTCTGCAGTAAATATTCTATTGCTGTTTGAAACTTTGTTAAAAAAATCTTTTAAATTTGCCATTTATATCTCTCCTTAAATCGTACAACTTATTAATTTTACAAATTTTTCATAGAGATTTAAAGGCTTTTTCTTCTTTGTATTATGATGGAACTATGCAGAAGATATTTTTTAACAAAACAGATAAAATTTTTATTCTATCGCTGATAATACTCATAATATCCATATTTTTACCGATATTATTAATTTTTACAGCGATAGAACTTAACATTGAAAACTTATCCGAAGCTTTTTTTATTTTTGCTGTAATAAATTACCTTTTAGTAGTTCCTATTTGCTTAATTACTCAAATTGTTACTTTATTCGTTAAAATATTTTCAAAAAACAGAAAGATGAAAGATTTGTTAATAATTTTATTTAACCTTGTTACACTAATATTTTTTGGATATATTTATTTGGCATTATTGTTGGCTGCTATAAACCTTTAATTTTAATATTTATTAAATACATCTTTATAAACATCTTTTACTTTATCAGAACAATATCCATGCTCTTTTGCTTTTTGAATTCCGTACCAATCAGCCTTTAAATCTTGCAGGCAATCTTGTGCAACATCTTTGAAAGCCATATGATATTTAAAAACTTTATAGACAAAATCTTTTACTTCTTTTGAAATACTAAGAAGCACAGCCCATAATTCTTGAATTAATCCAAGTTCAGCAGCAGTACAATTAGCTTTTGCATGATAATATTTATCCATTCCATCTCTGGTTTCTTCCATCTCATGTTTGTGTTCCAGAAATATTTGGTAAACTTGTCTTGACTCCTCTGTTAAATTAAATATTTTTTCAGCTGTATCTTCTAAAGTTTTATCATTCGAAATATTTACAGCCATACCTGTTAAATATGCAACACAATTTTCGCCACATTGCTCTATATCATCTAATTCTTCTTGTGAAATTTCAACTTGTTGTTTAAAATCTCTAATATTACTTAACAGATTATAGTCTTCTTCGTATACATCATCTAATTCTGTTATATATGTTTCCAGTTCATTTTGCAATCCGGCGGCCTCCTCAACAAGAGCATCTATTTTATCCCAACAATCACAAGGTTCGTCATCATCATTATTTTTATTTTTTGAAAAATCAGAATTATCGTCCAAGATTTCTACCATGCATTTGCAATTCGGATGAGGTTTTTCAGGAATTTCATCTATTGAGTCAAATATTTGTCCGTCCAATGAACTACACTCATCGCATGTGTGTTCACCATTTTCT
>JAFVDH010000003.1 GCA_017478515.1 bacterium | reverse complement strand
TCAATTAATGATGGGACAGGCACTTGATTTGTATTCTCAAGTCGGATTAATTACTTTAATTGGTTTGGCTGCAAAACAAATTACAGGTGCGGTTTCAATCACAAGATTTAACCAATTCCGTTCAGTTCAAATTATGGGTTCGCAAGCTAACGGTAAAACTTCAGGTGATGCTATGAATGCTATGGAAAAACTGTCAAATAAACTTTTATCGAATGATTATACTTTCGCTTGGTCGGGAACTTCCTTGCAAGAAAAAGAATCAGCAGGACAAACAGGTATAGTTGTCGGATTTGCATTGTTATTTGTATATTTATTTCTCGTTGCATTGTATGAAAGCTATATGATACCTGTTGCAGTACTTTTAATATCTCCTGTTGCTATTGTTGGAGCACTTATCTTTCAATTAATGATGGGACAGGCACTTGATTTGTATTCTCAAGTCGGATTAATTACTTTAATTGGTTTGGCTGCAAAACAATCTATCTTGATTGTAGAATTTGCAAAAGAAGAACATGAAAAAAATGGTTTGACAATTTATGATGCTGCGATTAAGTCAGCTTTACTCAGATTTAGAGCAATTATGATGACTGAAGCCGCATTTATTTTGGGTATTTTACCTTTATTATTTGCATCAGGAGCCGGTGCAAACAGCAGAATTTCCGTAGGTTCAACCGTAATTGGCGGTATGATAGTTGCCGCTACTTTAGGTACGGTTTTAACTCCTGCATTTTATGTGATAGTTCAAGAATTTGTTGATAAACATTTTAATAACAGGAAAGATGAAGAAGAATGAAAAGATTTCATATAAATTTTTTAATTGCAGTATTAATAACAACTATAGTAGGAGTAAATTCCGATACAGCAAAGGCTTTCGGATTTAAACATAAGAAGAATTCGCAATCAATAGCGGTTCCGAAAGTTAATAAAAAGGATTATAATATTGATAATAGAGCAAAATATACTAATGATATGCATTCTGTGTTTTCATTAGATGATTGTATCAGAATTGCAATAGAATATAATCCTGCAATACAAGCATCTTTTTATAATCAGGATGCCTATAAATCTAGAATAGGTCAGGCTTGGGCTAATTATTTCCCATCTATTAATGCAGGATTTGAATTCTCAAGAACAGGAAGCCATTACAATAAAGAAATACCACCATATTACAAACGAAGCGTTTATGACACAAACGGTTATGTACCTTCTGTTTCCGCTAATATGTTGATATTTGATTTTGGTAAAACAAAGGCCATTGCAGATATGGCAAAACGACAATATGAAGGTGCTCAAGAAAATACAAAAGAAAATATCAATATAATTATTTATGATATAAAAGCGACTTACTATAATATTTTGTTTGCACAAGCACAAGTACAAGTTTATCAAGATACCGTTAAAGATTATGAATTACAATTAAGCCAAGCAAAAGGATTTTATGAATATGGTAAAAAGCCAAAACTTGATATTGTTACCGCAGAATATAATCTTGGAAAAGCAAAATTAAATCTTGTTAAAGCAGAAGAAGTTTTGAAAGTTGCTAAAATCAGACTCTCTAAAATAATGGGTATTCCTGAATATATAAATTACGAACTTTCGGATGAGATGTCTTTAAATAAATTTGGCATAGATACGGATGAGGCTATTAAACTTGCATTTGAAGTAAGACCGGAATTAATGTCTGCTCAAAAAGAAATGGAAGCGGCAAAGATGAACTTAAGAGCAGAAAAAAGAAATTATACTCCTAATATCGGAATATTTGGAAGTTACAGAAATAATTTAGGCAGTGAATATGATGTCCAAACAGGACAAATAGGAGTAGGTCTAAATTATGATGGATTAAATATATTAAGGATAAAAAAACAAATTGATGAGGCTCGTTCAACATATAATATGACAAAAGCACGATATCAAGAGGTAAAAGACACAGTATATTTTAATGTAAAAAAATGTTATACTGAACTGCAAACAGCAGCCGAAGCAATTATAATGGCAAAACTTGCATTAGACCAAGCAAAAGAACAATACAGACAGGTTACGGGTCGTTATAAAGCCGGCGTTGGTGATGCCATAGAGTTAAAAGATGGAGAAAATACATATTTGAATGCTCGTTTAGATTTTTATAACGCAATATTGAATTACAATGTTACCGCTGCAAATTTGGAACAGGAAATAGGTCTTCCTCTTAAACAGGAAGAAGAAAAAGTTATTGATATCACACCGGAAGATTTGTAAAATTTAATTTTAACAGCTCATTTTTATAGCTTCTTTAGGGCAAATATGAGAACATAACGAACACCCTGTACAAATTTCTTTATTTAAACTTAAGCATTTTTCCTCAATGTTTAATGCGTGATATTCGGATTCAGAGCATATTTTTACGCATTTACCGCATGATACGCACTTTTCTTTATTAATCAAAGGATAAAGATGATTTTTTTTATTAAGTTTTTCATGTGATGTAATTTTAGAAATTGCAATATTCTTTAATTCTGATATATCGTTAAATCCTTTTGATTCCAAATAATTTAATAAACCAGATTTTAAGTCCTTAATTATTCCGTAACCGTTCATCATAACTTCTGTACAGATTTGAACGGCATCTGAACCAAGTGCTATATATTGTGCCGCATCTTCCCAATTTGAAATTCCGCCCATACCTAAAATTGGCAAGTTTGAAATCTGTCTTAATTGAGCAACGCATTTAAAGCCAATAGGTTTAACCGCTTCACCTGATAGTCCGCCATATGTTGATTGTCCGTCTATATTAAGTACAGGTTCAAGGGTTTCAAGATTTATCCCCATAAATCCCTGAACTGTATTTATAGCCGCAAATCCGTCTGTTCCTGCTCTTTCAACCGCACTTGCAACCCAAGTTATATCCGTTACATTTGGTGTTAATTTTACAAATACAGGCTTTGTTGCAACTGATTTTACCCAAGAAGTAATTAAAATTGATATTTCCGCACTTGTACCTATTGCCATACCTATATTTCTTTCAGGCATTCCATGAGGACAAGAGAAATTAAGCTCATAAGCATCAATCGGAGTATTATTTAATGTTTTAACAAGAGTTTGCCACTCTTCTCTTTCAACAGGAGCCATAATACTTGCAATGATAACTTTTGTCGGGTGCTTTTCTTTTAAGTATCTAATACCGTCAACCCAATATTGAACAGATTTATGACTCAACAGTTCTATATTTTGAAAGCAAATGACTTTACCGTTTTTTTTAATTGTTGCATAACGAGGGCTTGCTTCTTTCATTTTTAAATCATCAGGTGTAATTGTTTTTAAGACTGCTCCTCCCCAACCCATTTCAAATGCTTTATCAATACTTTCTATTGATGCCGTAGGAGGTGCTGAGGCAAGTAAAAACGGGTTTTCAAATTCTATTCCTAATATTGATGTAGTTAATGTTGGCATATATTTAATCCTCAAATTTTACAAAATTTTCTATATTATTTAACCATTTTATTAATTGTTCTTTGGTAAGAAAAATTCCATTTTCAAACATAAATAAAGATTTTTTGGTATCTTTTGTATTTGCAGTATCTTTAATTTCATTAATTATATTTTTTTTGTTTACACCGCCTGAATATGTAAAAAACGGAATTAAAGTTTTGTTTTCAAAATTGTTGTTTTTTAAAAATGTTTTTATTGGCAGAGATATTGAAAAATTCCAAATCGGTGAACCAACAAAAACGATATCATAATTTGAAATATCGACATCATTTATATTCGGAAGATAATCATCTTTCATGTGTTCTCTTACCAGTTTAGACATTTTAAAAATATTATTCGGATATTTTTCATTCAGTTGTACTTCTTTTATGTCGCCGCCAACAATGGAGTGAAGATTTTGTGCAACTTCTTTAGTATGACCGCCGTTTGAATAATAAACCGTTAATATTTTTTTATCCGTCAAAACTTGTGGTGGATTAAATTTAATGTTTTTTAACTCATTAAATTTACGTATTACTACTATCAACAATATACAAAATATAATCAATGTAGTGCTTAATATAAACTTCATAAATTTTTCCCTTTATTCTGAAATTATTATAACATAGAGTTAATTGAAAATAAATTTGACATGTATTCTATGGTATTATATTATAATTACGGATTTTATATTTAAATTTTGAGAAATTAAAGATATGACTAAAGTGATAAAATCAATTATTATTCTACTTGTAATGACTTTGTTTGTAACGAATGTGTCCTATTCAGCAGAAAAAGAAGTATTATTAAAAACAACTTCTACTTGGGATAATACGGAATACAAAAAATTAAAAATTAAAACTCCTGAAGCTACCGTATTAAAGATTATTATTAATGTTGGTGAAGAATTACCGATGCATAAACATGATTTAGTTAATATTGCTTATGTCAAAAAAGGTACTCTGACTGTTATTACTGATGATAATAAAGAAATAACACTTCACGAGGGCGAAGTATTGCCTGAATTAGTAGGTAAATATCATTACGGTAAAAATACCGGTAATGTTCCGGTAGAGCTTATTGTCTTTTATCTTGGACAAAAAGGAACACCGCTATCTGTAAATAAATAATTTCATAAAGCAGATATATTAAGAATGTGCATGATTTTATGAAATAAATATAATGGAAGTATGGTTTTATTTGTGTTTAAACCAAGAAAGGTAAAGAAAAAAAGGAATAGAGAAGAATTAATTGCTGAAATAGTTTATTGAAAGGAGTTAAAAATGGGTACACCAATAAGAAAAACATCTGGTAGTGCAACAACTACTGTTGCATCTCAAACATCTAAACCTGCAAAATCTACTGCAGGACAAGGTACATCTAAGTCTAATACTCAAAAAGCAGAACAATCTCAGTCTGCCCAAGCTAAACCAAAACAAAAACACTATTCTGTTGGAGCTGATGGTAGAAAAGTTGATGTTACAAGCGTTTTTGACCAAATAGAAGCAAATACTCAACAAGATTTAAAAGATCATGATAAATTCATGCAAGACATGTTTGGAGATGTTCTTAATTAAGTATTAACTGAAAAAGGCGGGTTTCACATATTGTGAAACCCGCCTTTTTTATTGTACTACTTTTAGACCTGTTATTCCAATTAAAATAAAAATTTTTAGTTTAAAATTTGTCCGAATTCCTTTTAAATTAGCAATTTATACTTAGAAAATGTTTTTATTATATTGTATGCAAGTTCAAAATATTGGTTTTAAAGGTTTAAATAAAATAGATTCCACGGCAGGGACAAAGCCTGAAAAGGCTATTTCTAAATCTCTTTCCAATAACACAGATGTTATTTCAAAAGAGGGAAATTCGGCTATATTGAGTTCAGCTCTTGCTGCGTTAAACATTTCTAAAACTGCGACAATTGTTCAAGGTGGTAAAGAATACCAAATTGAAGGCAAGTATAAAGTGGTTGGCGAAATGCCTACACGCAAGGCTAATGAAGAATGGGCTGCAAGAGGTTATACAGACCCTCCGTATAAAGAGGGTGAAACTGCTGATATTATTGAACTTACGCATGATTGTAGATTTGTAAGAACTTATGATAATAAATCTTCATTTCAAAAGGGTTCATGGGTTATGAGATATGACGATATAAAAGGTTTGTCTCCTGAAGAAATCGCTGATAAATATGCTCTTCCGCAAGTTCCTACAATGATGTGCGATTGTATTGTTCCTAAAGGTACTAAAATCAGAACAGGCGAATGTAATCCTTTATATGGAAGAAATGGCGGCGGACAGCAGTTTGATTTTATGGGACAAAAAATTGGCTCTTTTGATAACGAAAGAGAAATTGGTAAAAAAGCTCAATAGAGTTCTTTGTGTTAAAATAGTTTTATGAAGTCTGAAAAAGAAAAATGCTTTCCGGTGAAATTTATTTTCCGGATATTGATGAAGTATTAAAGCATGAACGTTTGGCTTGCAAAGCTTTATGTTATGATTTTAATCATTTGCATCCGGCTAAAGTTCAAGAAAGAGAAATTTTAATCAGAAAAATATTTGGCAAAACTTGTAAACGATTTTTGATTGAGCAGCCGTTTATTTGTGATTATGGTTATAATGTAGAAATTGGAGAAAATTTTTATTCTAACCATAATTTAACGATATTAGACTGTGCAAAAGTAAAATTTGGTGATAATGTTTTTATCGGGCCTAACTGTTCTTTTTATACTGCTATACATCCTTTAGATGCCGAAACAAGAAATAAGGGGGCTGAAACGGCATTGCCTATAACTATTGGTAATAATGTTTGGTTTGGTGGTAATGTTGTTGTTTTGCCTAACGTAACTATTGGTAATAATTGCGTTATTGGAGCAGGAAGTGTTGTTACGAAAAATATTCCTGATAATTCTCTTGCTTTTGGTAATCCTTGCAGAGTTGTACGTGAAATTTAATTATCTGTTAAATGGAATTAATTTTCCTGTTGCGAGATATTCTATAAATACTTTGTTATCCGGATTTTGTGACAGTACTTTTTCAAAATATTTTTTTGCCTGTTTATTGTTTCCTATTTTTTTATAACAAATTCCTAAATTATAGTTTATTGCATAAAAATAGTGCTCATCTTTTGCCGATTTTAAAATTTTAATTGCTTTTAAATATTTATTTTGTTTCATCATCATTACAGCATAACTTATTTTGATGTCATCCCTTTTTGGTAGTGTCTCTATTAATTCGGTATATAATTTTTCGGCTGTTTCGTACTTTTCTTTTGCAGAGTACAGTTCTGCCGTATATATTTTTTTATCGTAAGCATTTTTATTTTCTATAAGTTTTTCGGCTTCTTTAAAATTCTTTTCTTCAAGACATATTCTAAATGATATTTTATCTGACAGAGGAGAATTTTCTTTTTTCTGTGAAAGTTCTTGTTTTGCTGCCGAAATATCTCCTGATTTAAAATAGGCATTGGCTTTATAAGTGTGTTTTATTTCCTTGATATTTGTTTTGTCTCCAAAAATATGATTAAAAATACGCATTTTTGTTTTGCATATAAATCTTACTCTGTTGCTTTGGTATCTGTAACAGGTCGGATAAAAGTCTTCTTTTTTGTATTTATAAATAGTTTTAAGTGCATCTTGATATCTGCCGGTATTTATATAATGCATATAGAGCATTGTGTTGTGCGGAAGACTGTATTTTATTATGTCTGTGTTTTCGTAATCTTCTACATTTTCGAACATGCATTTTTTGTAGTCATAATTATTTTGAATTTGTTCCTGCGGTTCTGGCAAAAATAATATGGTTGTAAAAACAGCAAGGCACAATATTCCTGATATAACGTTAAATACTTTATTATTCTTCAATTTCTTCATGTTCAATAAGTTCATTATTAGTCTCTTTTTTGTATGCTAATTGTGCTATACCTGTCAAAATAATTATGTTATATGCAAATATGAGCAAATCTTTCAATGTAATCTGCCAAACATTTGATATAAATGCATTATATAAAAGCCCTATTGAAGAAAGCAGTATTACAGGTAAAATAAAGCTCCAAAAAATTATTTTCAAAAGAGTTTTATTAAAAATATTTTTTCTAAATCCTTTTTCAAATATAATAGCAGCCGTCAAAATCATAAATGATATTTCAAAAAGAAAAATTAAGTATGAAAAAGACGTCAAAATTTTTAGGTATATTTTGTCATAAATTAAACTGTTTGCCTCTATCAATTTATGGAGAATGTTCAATTTATACGGTATTAAAGACACATACCTTATTAATACAACTATATTTGCGGCAAATATGAATTTCCAAAACAAAATTTATCCTTTTTATAAAATTATTATATTATTTTTTTAATCTGAAATAACTATTTAAAACTAAGTTGTTTTCAGAATTTTTACCAATTGCAAAGCCATCTCCTAAAAATTCGGTATGTACTTTTGCCCAATCGGTCACGAGTTTTATATTATGTGCAATTGTGGAATTATTTGCAAATGTATTAATAATACTTTTACAGGTTTCTTCTTTATAACTTATATAAATCTTGTGATTAGAAGAACCTTTATCACTGTAATCAATTCCTTCTCCCCACAAATAACGGCCCTTTTCAGGTATTATTTTTTGCACAATAGGTAATAATTCCAATAATCCTTTTATTTTGCTTTCTTTTATAAAATTTATGTAATATTCGTTTTCAAGAATTTCGTTTATCCAGTAACACTTTACCTGTTCAATATTTTGGTTTTGATCATTTGCAAACCCCACGAAAAACAATGATTCATAATCCCAATCACTTGGTATCGGATGTCCTATTCTTGAAAATTTTAAAATTTCTTCCTTATATTTGCCAATAAAAGTTGTTTTATTTTCAAGATAATCAAATAGGTCAAGAATATTTTTATTATTGGCATTTTGTAATTTTGCATTAAATCGGGCACACTTATCATATTTATCATGTGATAATTCAAATCCACTTAACATATTTTTTTTATTAAGAAAATTTATGATTGGTAAATCGTGATTATTTAAATCATAAATTTCTTTACTATATTTATGAGAATAATAAATTTTAAATGTTATATCATTTTCATTTTCTTTTTCCAAAGGTATTGTCATTAATATAAATCCCAGATTATCTTTGTTTATATTATCGATTGTTTCTTTTTTAAAAACTTCCAAAAGTTTTTTATCAATTTCGTTATTCTGTTGTAAAATCATTTATTAGCCCTCGTTTTAACAAGTATAATATTAAATAAAAGTTACTTAATTATATCGTTAAATAAAGTTAAATGTAAATATTTGATTAAATGTTTTACAATTGGTATAGTACTTTTTAGATTAAAGTTAAAAATATTTATGACAATTAATATTTTATCTGTGAGGGAAAATGTTAAATCAATTTACAAATGAGCAGCTTGCAAATTATAAAGTGTATTTAAATTTAATCGAAGAACGTATGCTGAATAAATATTTTGAAGAGCAGAAACCATATATATTCTGTAAAGCAGGATGCTCTCATTGCTGCGAAAAGGGCGAATATCCCGTTACAAAAATTGAATTGGCTTATTTACTTCTGGGATTTAGTCAACTTCCTTTTGATTTAAAAACGGAAATTATTGATAAAATTAAAAGATTAAAAATCGAAAAATTAGAATATGAACAAAATCGTAAAAATACTGATTCTGTCGAAAATTTTATGTATGAGTGTCCGTTTTTAAAAGATAACAAATGCAGTGTTTATGAATTTAGAGCTGTTATTTGCAGAACTCATGGACTCATGTTTTTTATTGACGATGAAAACTCAATCGAACCTAAAAATAAAATTCCTTATTGTGTTCATTTAGGTTTAAATTATAGTAATATTTATGATGCTGAAACTGATTTGCTTTCAGAGGACAAAATGAAAGCTTTAGGTATTACACAAAAACCTTTAGCTTATAATCTTAGTTTGAAAACTTTATTTAATAGTGAAATTACAAAAAATTTAGGCTTTGAATTCGGAGAAGTAAAGGCTTTAATTGATTGGTTTCCCGATTAGCTATTTGTTATATTTTATTTTACCCGATAATCCTATTGTTATATTTTAAAACTTCTCTTATATTTCAATAAAAGGAGATAATATAATGTCATTAAATTTGGATGAAAATACTTTTCACAAGACAATTTCAAATTCAAAAGGAGTTGCATTGGTAGATTTTTGGGCACCTTGGTGCGGCCCATGC
Organism: bacterium; assembly: GCA_017478515.1. GTDB lineage: Bacteria > Cyanobacteriota > Vampirovibrionia > Gastranaerophilales > Gastranaerophilaceae > UBA791. The sequence continues at coordinate 31,261 of JAFVDH010000003.1, read as the reverse complement.
AGACAGCAAGTTCCTATTGTTGATGAACTTTCTGAGGAAATGGGCGATAAGGCTGTTATCGCTAAAGTTAATGTAGAGCAGGAACACGGGTTAGCAAAGTTGTTCAATGTTATTTCTATTCCAACGCTTATTGTTTTTAAAGATGGGCGAATTGCCGAAAAAATGACCGGTTTACATACAAAAGAACAGTTAAAATCTGCTATAAATAATTATTTATAGCGGCATGTTCGTTCGAGAATGTTCAGTAGTTCCGGCGTATTATTTTCTATGCCTGATTTTGAATTACGCAGATTAATGTAATTTTAAAGGTTTTCTATTTCCGTAAAATCTACGCCACCAAGTGCTTGGTATAAGTTTATTGCAGAGATAATTTCATTTGTTTTCGCAGAAACAGTTTGCATTTTTGATGTTATAAATTTTTGTTCTTGTTGTAGAATGTCTAAATTATCTGCCGTGCCTGCATCTTCTCTTATTTTTGTGTAGCTTAATTCGTTTTCATCAGTTTTTAAGCGGTCATTTGTTATAAATTTAATATGCTCTGCAGTTTTCATTGAATAAAGGGCATCGTTAGATTCTTGTATTGCCGTTAAAATTGTTTTTTCGTAACGTTGAATGGCAATTTCATATTTGTCTTTTTGCAGTTTTAGCATTTGTATTTTTCTTCCGCCCATAAACAAGTCCCAGGCAGGAACTACACCAAGGTCTGCTAAAAATTTGCTTGATGAAGAAATGCTGTACAAATTAAATCCTAAGTTTCCATTAATTATAAATTTTGGCAGTAATTCTCTTCTTGCTGTTTTTACATCTATTCCAATACGTTCTAAATCAAGTTCTGACTTCACTCTGTCGGGTCTGTTATCTAAGATTTGAAACGGAATACTTTTAGGCGGAATTAATGTAAAATTTATATTATCAAAATTGAGTCGGTCTATGTTTTCAAAGTCTTTGTCCGAAATTAGTACAGAAAGCTGGTTTTTCAAAATATCTTGTTTTTCGGATAACTTTTGCAGAGATTCTTTCATAAATGTAAGATTTTTTTCTGCGAGCTCTATATCTGATAGAGTAGCTGTTCCGAATTCATATTTTATTTTGTATGAGTTAATAACTTGTTGTTGCAAATCAATGAGCAGGTTTTGATATTCTATGAGCTTATCATATCTTATAAGGTTATAGTAATCAGCGGCGAATGCTGATGAAATGTAGATATATGCTGCTTTTTCATCCTGTTTTATCATCTCAAGTTGTTTTTTCTTGGATTTTGTTTTCAAATGATTTTTACCCCAAATATCTATTTCGTAGTTCATGTTAAGCGGAAGTAAAAAATGTGCCTCTGTGAAGTCAGGAATTTCTATATCGCCAAAAATTTCATCTGAAGAATGAAAAATTTGGCCTACGTATCCTTGAAAACCGATATGTGGCAATTCATCCGCAAAAGACATTTTTACAATTCTTTTTGACTCGTTTACTTTCAAAACCGCAGATTTCAGGTCATGGTTATTTTGATAAACGTGTTTTAAATTATTTAAAAGAATTTCATCATTAAATTTATTCCAAAATGATAGGTTTGTATACGGTGTTATTTCGGCATTTGCTTGTATGCTTGAAACGAGAATTATCGATAAAAGTATTAAGAATTTTTTCATTTTAACCATCCTTACAGTTGTCATGGTAACATAAAAAATATAAATAATAAAATATTTAACTACGGTTTATTAATATAATTTAAATAATTTGGCTTGAAAAATTTTATTTATTGGTTATCATGATAACGAGGTAAGTATGTTGAAAGAAATTTTTATGAATTTAATTGGTAATGCGATTGTTGCTTCAGGTAGGGCTATCAAGGTTCATAACTTGAATTTGTATAACAAACATGGATTTGAAATTACTCCTGAACAATATCTTGTATTAAATATGATTAATGATGATGAAAATTTAAGCCAAAATAAATTATGCGAACTGTTGTATAAAGATAAATCAAACATGACACGCCTTATCTCGGTTTTGGAAGAAAAGGGTTTGGTGACTAAAACTTCTCAATCCGAAAAGGGTAAGCAGCTAAATGTTATTAAAATAACCGAAAAAGGCAAAGCTTTGCGTTCTGAAATAACTCCGGTTATGATTGACTCCAGAAAAAAATACCTTGATGGTATTTCACAGGATGACATGTATATATGTATAAAAGTTTTGTCTCAAATCCAACAAAATCTTGAATCACCTATAAAATGAAAGTGTATATGAATTATGGTAAAGAAAAAAACTAAAGAAGAAGCCGACTTATTTGAAAAAGAAGCAAAATTAAGACTAACAAAAAGAAGAATTCGTAAACTCAAAAAATATTCCAAGAAAAGAATTTTGATACCTGCAGGTGTTGTGTTATTTTTTGTGATTTTTGGTTTATATTCTTTTATTGTATCTTTAAGCTACCAAAGTACGGATGATGCGTTTATTGAGGGCAGATTTATACAAATTGCTCCAAAAGTTTCTGGGCAGGTGGTGTCTTTAAAAGTTAATGATAATGATTATGTGAAAAAGGGTGATTTACTTTTGGAGATAGATTCTCGTGATTTCCAAAATAAGGTGGCGGAACTTGAGGGTATGCTTAGAGAAGCAAAAGCAAATAAAGATGTTTCTTTAAGCGATATTGATAAATCTGATGCAAATTTGGAAGAGGCTAATAAAAATCTTGAATTTGCTCAAAAAGATTTTGAAAGATATTCTAAGTTAAAGGAAAAAGGCTTGTGTACAAAGCAGCAATATGATGCTGCCGATACAAAATATAAACAGGCTCTCGAAAAACAAAAAGCTACAGAAGCTATGCTTAAGTCTACAAAATCTAAAGATGAAGCCTCTGATGCTAATATTGATAAAATAGAAGCACAGCTTGCTCAGGCAAAATTAGATTTATCTTATACAAAAATTTATGCTCCTCAAGACGGGTATGTTTCTGCACGTGCTGTCGAAACCGGTAATTATGTAAATAAGGCTCAGCCTCTTATGTCTGTTGTTTCTCCTCAAATTTGGATTGTCGCAAATTATAAGGAAACTCAGGTTACTAAAATGAAAAAAGGACAACCTGTTACTATTAAAATTGATACTTATCCCGGTAAAAAATTTAAGGGTAAAGTTGACAGTATTCAGCTGGCATCCGGTGCTAAGGCAAGTCTTTTCCCTCCTGAAAATGCCGTGGGAAGTTATATAAAAGTTGTTCAGAGAATTCCTGTCAAAATTGTATTTACTGAGGATGTTTCTAAATACACAATTGCTCCCGGCATGTCTGTTGTTCCAAGAGTGAAAATAAAGGATTAAATTTGGTTTGGAGCATAATTTCGGCTAACAATTCCTAAATTTTGTTTTATTGAATGAAAAGGACGGCAAATTGGATTTATTAAACGAACAAATAGAAGTAAGAAAAGCTCCGTTATGGCTGTTATCACTTGTTGTAACAATGCCGACATTTTTTGCATTCCTTGCAACAAGTGCAACTAATGTTGCTCTGCCTCATATTGCAGGAGCATTCGGTTCTACAACAGATGAGGCTAAATGGGTTGTAACAAGTTATATGATTGCGAACGGAATTTTTTTGCCGTTGACAGGCTGGCTTGAAAGAACTCTTGGCAGATTGAATTTTTTGAAAATATTTATAGCAATATTTACTGTTGGGTCTATTGTTTGTGCTGTTGCACCGAGTTTGGTTATTTTGATTTTAGGCAGGGTTATTCAGGGTGTTGGGGGCGGAATTCTTATGCCTTTATCTCAATCTATCTTGCTTCAGGAATTTCCTTCAAATCGTAAGGGTGATGCTATGGCAATATTTGTTTTTTCAATAATGGTGTCATCAATTATGGGGCCTACAGTGGGTGGTTTGTTGGTTGATAATTTTTCTTGGCAGTGGATTTTTATTATTAATATTCCTATCGGTATTTTGTCTTTAATTTTTATTCCAATGGTTGTAAATGATACTACCCGCAATAGAAAAAAAGAACATGTCGATTTTCTTGGTGTATTATTTTTAATTCTATGGCTGTTTTCAATGCAGGTTGTATTAGACAAAGGTCAGCAATATGGCTGGTTTGATTGCAGCTGGATATATTGGCTTTCTGTTTTTTCTCTTACAATGATGTTTGCTTTTATCGTTTGGGAATTGGAATATAAAGAACCAATAGTTAATTTGCGGGTATTTAAAAATTTTAATTTTGTTATTGGTACAATTCTTGGCGTTATGATAAATATGATGGTTTGTGCAACGATGATTTTGCTGCCCCAGTTTTATCAGGGTTTAATGCATTATACTGCTGCGGATACGGGATTGGCTTTAAGTACAAGGGTTTTTGCCGTAGTAATTCTGTTTTTTATCGGTAGAATTTGTGCAATGTATGATTTGAGATATGTTATTGCGTTTGGATTTTTACTTGTTGGAATTTCTATTGCGTTATGTGTAGATTTGAACTTGCAAGTAAATCCGAGCTGGATTATTTTGTCTAATGTCATTTTCGGTGTCGGTTCTGCGACTGCTCTTGTACCTGTTTCGGGTATTTCTTTGGGAACTCTTTCAAAAGACCAAATTCCGAGTGGGGCCGGTATTCATAGTTTAACAAAATGTGTTACCGGTTCTATGGCAACTTCTCTTGCGTCAAGTTGGACTATAAGTTTGGCTCAAATACATCAAACTTATCTGGTAAAAAATATGAGTGTTTTTTCTTATAATTTTGCTAATCATTTAAATACTTTAAAATTAGTGTTTTTAAAATACGGAGAAACTGTTATTGCGGCTAAAAAAGCTAATGTTTTAATTTATAAAAATCTTCTTGTTCAATCTAAACTTTGTGCGATTTCGGACTTGTTTTTAATTTGTGCAATATTAACGTTTTTGATGATTCCGTTATCTTTTCTTTTGAAAATTGAAAAGCCTGCAAAAAGCAGTTAATTTTCCTGAATTGCTGATTAATTTTATATTTGGAAGTATTTGCTCAATTATTTTACCATTCGTTTGAGCCGTATTTTTCGTAATATTTCAGTATGTCGTTTATTTTTTCTATTCTTTTATTTATTTCATCAATTTGGTTTTGATTTTGGGCTATTTTTAAAAGTTCGTTTAGTTCTTTTAAATTGTCTTTTTGATGTTTAATTTCATTTATTTTTTGTTGTTTTTGTTCCTCAAGCCAGCCTTGAAATCCGCAATTGGGCGGTACTATAGACCATGCTGAAAAAGGGTTAAGTCTGCATAACAGCGGTCTGTTTTCGTAATCACCGCATTTATTGTCGTCTCTCAGATATTTGCATTTATAAAATGTTATATCTTCAAGTTTTTGGGGGGTTCGTTTTAGAATGTTTTCAACTATTTCTGAAGATTCTTTTTTTGCATCTTCAATAGTTTCGAACGGCACAAATACGCTTAAAAAATCTATTGCTGAACTGTCGCCTTGTTTTTGTTTTTCAAGAAGTTCTTGATATGTGTATTTTGTAGTTACAACTCTGCAGCAATCTCCGCACATTTTACATAAACTTTGAGGGCGGTCTTTTATCATATTTAATAAATATTTTTTGTCTTTTTCTTCCATATACTATCCTTTTAAAAAGCGGACTTTTAATATTTTTAGTCCGCTTTTGTTTATATTTTACTTTTTATTTATTTCTTTTGCAAGTTCATCTGTTATGTCTTCGCCGCCGTAAAGAACACTGCTTTTTGCGAGAATTAAGCTGTAATTTGATGATTGAGCTTTTTTCTTTACAAGATTATCAACATCTTTATCTATTACGGCAAGTTTTTTTGCGTAATTTTCGGCATTTGTTTGTCTTCTCTGGTTGATTGTTTCTTGGTATTTTTTTGCTAATTTTTCTTTGTTATCTTCTGTAGATTGTTTTTCTATGTCGGCTTTTGCATTTTGTGCAAGCTTTGTTAAATCTTCCATGTTTTTTGCCTGTTCTGATTTTAGGGCTTTAACTTTATCCGATGATTCTATCAATTTTGCTACATCTACTACCGCTATATTTGTTTCTGGCTGTGTGTCTGACATTGCAAAATTGCTTATTCCAAATCCAAGACCAAATGCAAATGCTGTTACTACTATTGTTTTTACATATTTTTTCATATTTTTTCCTTTCTTTTGTATAGAGTATTGAGTGCTGATAAATTCCCGCCATAAACTGCATATAAATTGTCTGTTAGAGGGATTCTATATCTTATTTTGTATTTCATTATTTTATTATAAATTTTTGAACGATTATTTGTATTGGAATACTGTTTATAATTTGAGATAATTTTTCATGTAAAAAATTAATACATTTTTGATTTTGAAAATTATTTTTTGTAAAATAAACAAGAGGTGATAAAAATGATTAACGTAGCGGTTTGCGGTTCAAACGGAAAAATGGGAAAAGAAGTCGTAAAAATGGTTAATGAGTCAGAAAATCTTAACCTTGCTGCTGAAATTGACGTGAATAATGCTCAATATCCATTGATTGAAGATGCTCATAAAAATTGTAAAATTGATGTTCTTGTGGATTTTACAACTCCTGAATTTGTATTTCAGCATGCTGTTTGCTGTTTGAATAACGGTATAAAGCCGGTAATTGGTACTACAGGTTTGACGGATAGTCAAATTGAAGAATTAAAAACTTTATCAATAGAGAAAAATACAGGCTGTTTTATCGCTCCAAATTTTTCTACAGGTGCTGTTTTAATGATGGAATTTGCCAAAAAAGCTGCAAAATATTTTGATAATGCTGAAATTATTGAACTTCATCACAATCAAAAAAAAGATGCTCCATCAGGAACTGCTATTAAAACTGCAAAAATGATGAGTGAAGAAAAAAACTCTTTCACAAAAAATAATTGTGCGGAAAAAGAATTAATAGTAGGTTCAAGAGGCGGAAACAGTTATTCTGATATTCATATTCATTCTGTTCGAATGCCAGGATATATGGCATCTCAAGAAGTTTTATTCGGCAGTAACGGACAGATTTTGACAATAAGACATGATTCTTCAAACAGAGAATGTTATATGCCGGGCGTTAAACTTGCGGTAGAATATATAGCTACTCATAATGAATTTGTCTGGGGTTTGGAAAATATATTATAGGAGAATAAATAAATGACAAAAGCTAATTTAGCGGTTTTAGGTGCAACAGGTGTTGTTGGAAGACATATTTTAGAAATTTTAAAAGAACTTGAAGTTCCTTATAATTCGATAAAATTTTTATCAAGTAAAAAATCGGCAGGAACAAAATTGGAATTCGATGGAAAAGAATATACTGTGGAAGAGGCTGTTCCTGAAAGTTTTGACGGTGTAAATGTCGTTTTGGCATCAGCGGGCGGTTCTACAAGCAAGTTATTTGCTCCTGAAATTGTTAAAAGAGGCGGAGTTATTATTGATAATTCAAGTGCTTTTAGAATGGATAAAGATGTTCCGCTTGTTATTGCAGGCGTTAATGATGGAGATTTGAAATCTCATAAAGGTATTATAGCAAATCCTAACTGTTCAACTTCTCAGTTAATGCTTGCTCTTGAACCCTTAAATAAAGCATTTAAAATAAAAAGACTAATTGTTTCTACATATCAATCAGTATCAGGTGCGGGTTTAAAAGCTATTAACGAATTAAAAGAGTCAACAAAAGCAAGTTTAAATGACGAAAAATTTGAACCGTCTGCTTTTAAAAAAGATATTGCCTTTAACTGTATTCCGCAGATAGATATATTCTGTGATAACGGTTATACTAACGAAGAAATGAAAGTTGTAAGAGAAACTAAAAAAATTCTTCACTTAGATGAAAATTTACCAATTACATGTACGGCTGTTCGTGTACCTGTTTTTGTAAGCCACAGCGAAGCTGTTGATGTTGAGTTTGAACTCCCTGTAACCAAAGAGTCTGTGACAGAAGTTTTGAAAAATGCTTACGGAGTTGAAGTTGTTGATGATACGGATAATTACGTTTATCCTGTACCGACCGAGGCTGCAGGAAAAGACCCTGTTTATGTGGGCAGAATAAGAAAATGTCTTGCTTTTGAAAATGGTATTTCATTCTTCTGTGTCGCTGATAACCTTAGAATTGGTGCGGCTCTAAATACTGTAAGACTTGCAAAATTGGTAATTGAACAAGGATTATATTAAAAATGTTTAACTTAGTTGAAAAAGAAAATTTATTGGATGTAATAAAAACACTTCGCAGTGATGGTAAGTCAATCGTTACTACAAACGGCTGTTTTGATTTGCTTCATGTCGGGCATGTTCGTTATCTTCAAAAGTCAAAATCTTTTGGAGATATTCTTATTGTTATGTTAAATTCCGATAACTCTGTTAAACGCTTGAAAGGCGAGTCGAGACCCTTAAACAATGAACATGATAGGGCTGAAATTTTATGTGCTTTATCTTGCGTAGATTATGTGGTAATATTTGATGAAGATACTCCAAGAGATTTGTTGGATATTATTAAACCAAATGTACATACAAAAGGCGGAGATTATACGCTGGAAACGTTACCCGAGGCGGATGTGATTATAAAAAATAATATAAAACTTGAATTAATAACATTTGTTGAGGGTAAATCAACTACAAATATAATAAATAAAATGAATAATCATAATTAAGGAGATTTAGATGGCAAAGTTTAAAGTTGAAGAGATTGCACAAATAGTAGGCGGTATGTTGAATAAGGTTGAAGATGCCGAAGTATCAATGATTGCACCACCGTTATTGGCTGATGCCAATACATTGGCGCTTGCTTTTGAAGAAGAAGAAATAGAAAATCTTGCAAAAACAAAAGCAAAAGCAGCTTTAGTCCCTCTTGGCGTATCATATGACAGATTGACAACAATTGAAGTTGAAAGACCACGATTGGCTATGATGAAACTGCTTACTTTATTCTATGAAGAACCAAAAGTTAATGACGGTGTTCACCCGACTGCTGTAATTGACCCTACTGCTCAGCTTGGCGAAGGTGTTAAAATCGGGCCTAATGTTGTTGTTGCTGCTAATGCTAAGATTGGTGCAAAAACAAGAATTTTGGCTAACTGCTATATCGGTGAAAATGTTGAACTTGGTGATAATTGTTTCTTGCATTCAGGTATTAACATCGGTGCAAGAGTAAAAGTCGGTAAGGATTGTATTTTCCATAACGGTGTTTCATTAGGTGCTGACGGTTTTAGCTTTGTAACCGAAAATCCTGATAATATTGAACAAGCAAGACAAGGTAAAGAGTTGGAAGAAAAAACTGAGCAAGTTATTTTTAAAATCCCATCTTTAGGTTCGGTTGTCATCGGCAACAACGTAGAAATTGGTGCTAATACTACTATAGACCGTGGTACTATTGAAAATACAACTATTGGAGACAATACAAAAATTGACGACCTTGTTATGATTGGTCATAACTGCCGTATTGGTAAAGGTTGTTTGATTGTATCACAAGTTGGTATAGCAGGCAGCTGTGTAATTGAAGACAGGGTTGTAATTGCAGGTCAGGCAGGTTTTGCTGACCACTTGAGAATTGGAAGTGATTCTATTGTCGCAGCTAAAGCAGGTGTTTCTAAATCATTCCCTGCAAAATCTATTATCGTAGGTATTCCTGCCGTTCCTAAAAAAGAATTTATTAAAAAGCTTAAAACTATCAAAGACGCAGGTGAATTGATTGCTAAATTCAGAAAATACGAACCTTTATTAAAAGGATTTTTAGAGGATACAGAAGATTAATGGGAACTGTTTCAAAAATAATTAATGTAACAGGCAACAGCTTGATGAAAAATCAGGATACTTCTGTTGAAATTATTCCAAACGAGCTTTCTCAAATAAGATTTTTTGTAAAAAATTCAACAGAACCTGTTATTGCCCATGTGGATAATTTAGTTTCTACAGACCATTGTGTTACTATAGGCAACAAGAATAAAGATAAAGTTATGCTTATTGAACATTTTATGGCGGCATGTGCCTTTTGCGGTATAAATTCCATTGATGTTCATGTTTCTAACTATGAAATGCCTATTTTAGACGGTAGTTCTCTTGAATGGGTTAAATTGTTTAAAAAGGCCGGCATTAAAAAATCAAAACAGCCTAACTATACAGTAAGTGAACCTGTTTATTATTTGAACGGTAAAACCTCCCTCATAGTTGTTCCTGATAAGGAATTGTATATTTCTTATTCTGTAAATTATGACCACACAGATTTGAAAAATCGCTGGGTAAGTTTCCATAATAAATCTAAAGAAGATGAAATTATTGAAGCAAGAACGTTTGGTTTCCTAAAAGATTTGAAAAAATATCAGCTTTTGGGTTTTGCCAGAGGTGTGACCTATGATAATACCGTGGGATTGAAAGATGATGGTTATACGACGGCTTTGCGTTCCGTATCAGAGCCTGTAAAACACAAAATTTTAGATTTAATAGGCGATTTGTATTTAACAGGTTGTAATCCTCTTAATTTTAAAGCTCAAATAATTGTAAAGGAAGCAGGTCATGCAGTGCATGCGATAGTAGCAAGAGAATTAAAAGATAAATTGGTTGAAATATAAATATAGGAGAAAATTATGACAGAAGAAATATTATCTTACGATACAATGCAAATAATGGAGATGATACCACATAGATATCCGTTTTTGCTGGTTGACAGAATAACGGAATGTGTTTCAGGTAAATATTCAAAAGGGTATAAAAATTTAACATTTAATGAACCATTTTTTCAAGGTCATTTTCCTGGAAATCCTATAATGCCTGGGGTATTGCAAATTGAGGCCATGGCTCAATGTGCAGCACCTATTTTGTGTACTATGGAACAGTTTAAAGGTAAATTGGCTTTATTTGCCGCTGTTGATAATGTTAGATTTAAAAATATCGTAAGACCTGGTGATAAATTAGAAATGGAAATTACGTTGACAAAAGTTAAAGGCCCTATCGGTAAATCTCATGCCGTTGGCTATGTTGATGGAAAAGTTGTTGTAGAGGCTGATTTGACTGTTTGTATGAAGTAGGCTCTTTAAGATATTAAACTTATATAAAATTTTTCTCAAAATACATTTCTTCATTTATAATAAAATAAGAAATGTATTTTTGTATTGGAAGGAATTTGGAAAATGATAGATAAAACGGCTATAATACATCCCACGGCTGAAATTGCGGATGATGCAATAATTGGGCCTAATGTAGTTATCGGTGAAAATGTAAAAATTGGCAGTAGAACAAGAGTTATTGCAAATGCATATGTAGAATTTGCTGAAATAGGCGAAGATTGTACAATAAGTCCATTTGCAACAATCGGTTCTGAACCTCAGGATTTGGGCTACAAAGGTGAACCTACAAAGGTTGTTATCGGTAACGGTACAATTATTAAAGAAAATGTTACTGTACACAGAGGTGCAGCATGCGGCGATTTTACAACCAGAATAGGCGAAAAGTGTTTGCTTATGGTTGGCTCTCATGTGGCACACAACTGTGTTATAGGTAATCAGGTTATAATGGCAAATCTTGCTACACTTGGCGGTCATTGCCATGTTGATTTTGGTGCATGGCTTGGCGGCATGACTGTTTTCCATCAAAATTGCAGAGTTGGTGAAATGGCTATTGTTAGCGGTTTTTCTGCTACTCGTCAAGATATTTTACCTTATTCTAAAGGCGAGGGCAGACCTCCTGTTCCAAGCGGTTTAAATGTTGTTGCTTTAAGACGCCGTGGTGTTGACAAAGATGACAGACTTCATATGAACGAAGCTTTGAAATTGCTTGTTTCTCCTGAATTTAACACTTCTCAAGCAATTGAAAAAATTAAATCAGAAATACCTATGAATGCTTATATTGAGAAAATGATTGACTTTATTGAGTCTTCAAAACGTGGTGTTGTTTTGAAATCTCATAAATCTCTGGAGGCTTCGGGATTATAGTATAAAAATATATTATATGAAGAGGCTTTAAATATTTAAAGCCTCTTTCTTGTTATAGTTTATTTTTAGTTATCAATGGATGTTATTGATACGTCAACTTTGTCCGCAAATATATTTTTTAGTTTTTTAGCTAAATCATTTGTTGCATTTACCCAAAAATGTGATGATGTTAAAATTTTTGTTTCTCCTGCGTATTCGTCATTCAATTTCAATACTACAGGGTCAAATCCCGTATTCTGTACCATAACATCTTTTATTGCAACTATTTCTTCATAAGGTAATTCTGTTAGTAATTCAACAGTCATAATATTACAATTGTCAACGGGCGTAACGTTATCTACAATTATGCTTGGATTCTCTTTGTTTTCGTCATCGTCTCTGTAATTTATTTTTCCTGTTACTATTACCCTCTGTTCTGCTTGCAAAAATTCTCCGAAATCCGCTAACTTGTTATTAAAGCAGACAATTTCCATTTTGCTTGTCAAATCTTCTATCGTACAAATTTTTATAAATTTTGACGGGTCTCTTTTTGTAGGAATTTGTTTTGCTGCAGAAATTAGCCCGCATATAGTCACCGGTTTTTCAGTATCATATCCCTTTAGTTCTGCAATTTTGTGTGTTGCAAGATAAGGCAGTTTGTCTTTTATGCTTGAAAGCGGATGAGAGCTTACGTAAAATCCCAAAAATTCTTTTTCAAAGTTTTGAAGTTCTCTTTGCGGATATTCCTCGTCTGTACCTGAAAGCTTAAACTGTGTTCCCATAATTTCTTCGCTGTCAAGTCCCGCAAAAAGGCTTACTTGACCTGATTCTTTTTGTTTTGCTTCACGAGAGGCCGTGGCAACTATGTATTCTATATTTTCCATAAGTTGTTTTCTGCTTTTCTCTATATTTGCAAATGCTCCTGCTTTTATAAGCCCCTCTAAAACTCTTTTATTTGTCGCTTTTGGGTCAATTCTTTTACAAAAATCATAGATTGACTTAAATTCTCCGTTTTCTTCTCTTTCTTTTATTATTAAATCTACGACAACTTCTCCTACTTGTTTTATTGATGCCAATCCAAAACGAATATTTTCTCCGTCAGGATAAAATTCTGCATATGATTTATTTATATCAGGAGGCAGAACTTTTATGCCTTTTTTTAGGGCTTCTTCTATGTAAAGAGCGGTTTTTTCTGCATCTGTAGAAACACTTGATAAAAGGCATGCTAAATATTCTACGGGATAATGTGCTTTCAAATATGCTGTTTGATATGCAACAAATGCGTATGCGGCAGAGTGGCTTCGGTTAAAGCAGTATGATGCGAATTTTTCTATTTTTTCAAATAAATCTGTTGCGTCTTTTGCACTCATTCCGTGACGGGCAGAATTTTCAATAAATTTGCCTTTTTGTTTTTGCATTTCTTCAATTTTTTTCTTACCCATCATACGTCTGACCATATCGGCTTGGCCCAGTGAGTAATCAGCAAGAACTTGGAAGACTTGCATAATTTGTTCCTGATATACAATTGTTCCGTATGTATCTTTTAACACTGGTTCTAAAAGCGGATGAGGATATGTTACCTGAACTCTCCCGTGTTTTCTGTCTACAAATTCATCTACCATGCCCGAATCCAGCGGCCCGGGTCTGAACAAGGCAACAAGAGCACCTAAATCTTCAAATACGTCAGGTCTTAGTCTTTTTACAAGGTTTTTCATACCTGCTGATTCAAGCTGAAATATTCCGTCTGTATCTCCCTGCATAAGCATTTCGTATACAGGTCTGTCGTCAAGCGGTATATCGTTGATTGCGATTTTGTTTCCTGTTCGTTTTTCTATTAAATCAACTGTTTTGTAAATTGTTGTCAAGTTTCTTAGGCCTAAAAAGTCCATTTTTAAAAGGCTTAGAACTTCTGTAACGTCGTGCGGAGGATAACCTGTTTGAACGATACCGTCTTTTGACGGTTGTACAGGAAGAATTTGGTCAAGAGGTTTTGGTGCAATAATAACTCCTGCTGCGTGTGTTCCTGTGTTATTTTTAATCCCTTCTATTGCTACGGCAAGGTCTATCCACTTTTTCATACCGATAGTTTTGCCTGTTTCTATATCAATTATAAATTGCTTATCTTCGTCGTAAAGCTGTCTTAATTCGCTTCCCTCATATTGAATAGCCGCTCCAAGAGTTTTTGCTTTATCGTTTTGGGTAAGTGCGTATTCAATACATGGTTCTATTAGTGCTGCCATTTTGTTACTGTCTGCAAAAGGAATTCTCAGAATTCTTGCAACGCCTTTAAATGCCGCTTTTGCTGCGTATGTACCGAATGTAATGATTTGGCAGACTTTATCTTCACCGTATTTTTTTGTTACATAATCTATTACTTCTCCACGTCTTTCAATGCAAAAGTCTATATCTATATCGGGCATTGTAAAACGTTCAGGGTTTAAAAATCTTTCAAACAAGAGTTTGTGTTCTATCGGGTCAAGGTCTGTAATTTCAAGAGCATATGCTACAACAGAGCCTGCGGCAGAACCTCTTCCCGGACCTACAGGTATTCCATGGGTTTTTGCGTAGTGAATAAAATCCCATGTAATCAAAAAGTATGCAGCAAAACCCATTTGGTCTATTACGCTTAATTCGTACTCTGCCCTTTGTTTTAGTTCGGGAGTTATTTCGCCGTAGCGTTTTTTCATTCCCTCAAAAACAAGATAGCTTAAGTATGTTTCTGATGTATGATTTTTGGGTACTTCGTATGCAGGAAGCGGAGATTTCCCGAGTTCCAGTGTTAGATGGCATTTCTCTGCTATGTCTACGGTATTTTTTATACATTCTTCAAATGTTTTTTCATCCATCCAGCTAAAAATTTCTCGTAATTGTTCGGCTGTTTTTACGTAGAATTCGTTTCCTTCAAAGTGAAATCTGTTAGGGTCATCCTTTGCACTGTTTGTATTCATACAAAGCAGTGTATCATGCATATCTGCATCTTGTTTTTTCAAATAGTGCGAGTCATTTGTTATGACCATTTTTATATCCAGTTCTTTTGCTATCTGTATTAATTCCGGATTTGTTTTCTTTTGGTCATCCAGCCCGTGGTCTTGAAGTTCTATATAATAATCTTCTCCGAATAAATCTTTATATTTTTTTGCTATCTCTCTTGCTTTCTCCGGTTCATGCTTTAAAAGGCTTTGTAAAACTTCTCCGCCTAAGCATGCTGATAAACAAATTAATCCCTCGTGGTGTTTTTCAATTAATTCCCAATTTATACGAGGTTTGTAATAAAATCCCTCGCACCATGCTGTTGATGTTAATTTTACGATGTTTTGGTAGCCTGTTTTGTCTTTTGCTATTAAAACAAGGTGATATAATGGATTATGGACATTATTCTTTACCGTTATATCTCCGTCATGAACATAAAATTCGCAACCTAAAAGAGGTTTTATCCCCTCTTCTTTTGCCGTAGTATACAATTCCATATCTCCGTACATTACTCCGTGGTCGGTTATTGCTACTGCCGGCATGTTATTTTCTTTTGCAAATTTTACATAATCTTTTATTCTTATTGCTCCGTCAAGTAATGAATATTCCGTGTGGACATGTAGCGGTACATATTGCATTGTCATTGAGTTTTTCCCCCTAATCTTTTCATTACTTATGCGGCTGAAATTTAATTTTGTATGTGTAAAATTCTGAGATTATATTTTGTATATGATACTTATATTTTACCATGATAAATAATAAACTTGAAACCAAAAAATAAATAATTATAATGTTAGTATACATATTTTTGGGAGAGTTTATGAGATTTAGAAAAATTATTTGTTTCACCATTACCTTTGTATTGTTATCATTTGCCTTTTCACCTGTAGAGTGTTATGCAAAACAAGATAACGGTGCACCTACCTTTACTGCTTCTCGTATCGGGTATCCAAAAAAATTTAATGATGATTACTTAACTCTTATAAAAAAAGAATATAAAAAAGTAACTAAAGAAGAAAATGTTGCTGTGGCTCTTGATATGATGAAAGATACTAATGCTGATTTTTCTCGTTCTGCTATTTTGGGTTATAACTTAACTGAAAAACCTGTAAAAATTATGTTCAAGGATTTGTCAACAATTAATGAGCAGTATGCGTCATTCGATGCTCTAGGATGGAAAAAAGGCTCAAGATTGTATATTTATATAAATAATTGCCACTACGACGCTCCACCTGCGGCACTTGCGGCTCTGCTTGCCCATGAGGCTCTTCATCAAGATGAGTACAATTCTCTTGCGGAAGAAACTTACGCTTGGACTATGGAGGCTGCTGTATGGTGCGAAATGTGCGAACTTTATCCTGAAGAAACTAAAGTCTCACACCCTCTTGCTACAAGAGAAAATACTCTTAAACGACTTTTTATTAAGGGCAGATACTCTAACAAATATATTAAAAAGAGTGTTCACTCAAATGCCGGTTATAAGGATTTGCCTCAAACTTCCCCGGGATTTGAAGATTTGTAGGATTTGACTATGGATAAATCTAACGATAAAAAATATTACGTATATATTTTGCTTACTGAAAAAAATACTCTTTATTGCGGTTATACCGATGATGTCCAAAAACGTTTTGAAAAGCATAAACAGGGTTTGGGTGCAAAATACACAAGAGTTAATAAACCTGTAAAAATTGTTTATACAAAAGAGTTTTCTTCTAAAAATGATGCTATGAAAGAAGAAATTAGAATAAAAAAACTATCTCGAAAAGAGAAAATAGAGTTAATTGAGAATAATTAATTAACTCTATTTTTATGTTGTAAATCCATGATAAGGACTGCTTTTTGGTCGTGTATTAAGTTTTGTAAAGTTGAATTTTTAAGATTAAAACCATTGTGATTATTGCTTTTGCTCCGTTTGTGTTCCTTAAAACCATGATAAACATGGAGTTTGGGGCTAAAGTTTTATATTTGTTGTGCCGATATAAATACTGTTAGGAATATGTAAGACATACAAGAATATATAGGAAGCATATAGGGGTATATGTGTTGTCTGTATAGGATTGTGGTGTCTCAGGAAAAAAGGCGTAATATTATGGGTATCGCAGCAAATCAGGCACGACTGATGACTCTTACGGCAAGACAACATGATCTTGAGTTAAGAGCACAACAAATTTCAGCACAAAAGATGGTATTGACTTATCAATCACAACAATGGGCATCTGAGTATTCAACAGCATTAAATGATGCTACGGCAAATAAATCAGGTGGCTTTGACCAAGATGCAATTAATGCTGCAAAATCAAAATATGATGCAGCAATGACATCTTTGTCTTCTCAAGAAAAATTGATGGATATGGAATTGACCCAAATTAATACTGAACATCAGGCCGTTAAGACCGAGTATGATTCTATTAAATCATTAATCGGTGATAACGTTGAAAAATCATTCAATGTATTCGGTTAGTAACTAACGTCGTTTTAGCCATAGTTAGTTTTGCAAAGCTTTATTCGGAAATTTGTGTGTATTTCGAAATAAGTAGTGTTTTAAGTATAGTAGTGTGTATGTATTGCAGATTTTTATGGCTTTAACAAACTAATTTTAAAAATATAAATTAATAACTTACCCGTAGTTATTCGTTTTTTCCTTTCCTAACAAAAATTACCTAAAATTGTTATTCCCTAATCAATTTTCCTGACAAAATCCTAACAAAATCTTAATTACCTAAATAAAATTATATTACCTAACTTTTCTTCCTAACAAAATTTAAAAAGACTATGTATTTAATGCATAGTCTTTTTATTTTGTTTGAAATTTTATAAAGTCGTATTAAAGGCTAGAATGTATCTGTTTTTATAGGATTTTTGAATTTTGTAATATTAGATTGAAATAATAATTCAATCATACCTGTAGGGCCGTTTCTGTGTTTAGCAATTATTATTTCGGATTTACCCTCGTTTCCTTTAGGTGCAGCACTATCAGAGTCTTCTTCATTATCCCTGTAATAGTCGTCACGATAAATAAACATAACTATATCAGCATCTTGTTCTATCGCACCTGATTCACGTAAATCCGAAAGCATAGGTCGTCTGTCCTTTCTGCCCTCAACAGCACGGGATAATTGCGATAACGCAATTATTGGTAAATCTAATTCTCTTGCAAGGGTTTTTAAACCTCTTGATATTGTTGAAATTGCTTGAGTTCTTTCCTCTTTGCCTGTACTTTCCATCAACTGTAAATAATCTATTACTATTAAACCAAGGTTCTTTTCTTGCATTGCAAGTCTTCTTGCTTTCGCTCTTAAATCCGTTAGAGTACATCCGCTTGAATCATCTATATAAATAGGTGCTTCTGCTAAATCGTTCATTGCGTTTGCAAGTTTATCCCAATCTTTTTTTTGCATATTTCCAGTTTTTAGTCTTTGAGAATCAACTTCTGCTTCAGAACATAAAATTCTTTGTACTAATTGTCCTTTTGACATTTCAAGTGAGAATATCGCAACCGGAACTTTTGCTTTTATTGCAACATTTGTCGCTATATTTAGAGCAAATGCAGTTTTTCCCATGGCTGGTCTTGCCGCAAGTATTATTAAATCTGACTTTTGCAGTCCGTTCATTATTCCGTCCAAATCATAAAAAGATGTCGGAATTCCTATTAATTCATCTCTATGGTTGTATCTGTAATCTATTTTTTCATATGTTTCAAAAACCACATCTTTAACAGGAACTAAATCTTTAGTATTTTTATTAGCTGATATTTCAAAAATCAGCTTTTCGGCTTTTCCTAAAGATTCATCTACCGTATTCATATCATATCCATAAGAAACAATTTCTGAACCTGCACTTATAAGTGAACGCTTTATGGCTTTTTCTTGAACAATTTTTGAATAATATTCAATGTTAGATGTTGTAATGGTTTTGTAGGTTAAGTCATTTATAAATGCTCTTCCTCCGACCAGTTCAAGCTTTGAATTTAGGTTTAAAACTTCTGAAACCGTAACAATGTCAATTCTTTCGTTTTGGTTAAACAGTTGAAGCATCGCTTCATAAACATATCTGTGAGCAGGTTTGTAAAAATAATCAGGTTTTAATGTTTCCGCAACTCTTGATAAAGTTTCGGGATTTACCAGTATTGCCCCCAAAACAGCTTCTTCAGCTTCAATATTTTGCGGCATTAGATTATTACTGTTTGTGTTTTCCTGCTTTAAACCCGGCATATTTTCTCCTTACGGAAATGTAAAATTCTAAGTTTCTAATAACTGCTGTGTTAATTCAATATATGTGAATTAATACAAAATATCTATTATTTTTAAAAACATGATAATACATAAACAAAAGCAAAAAAAGTAAAGTTTTTTTAAAATTTCTGTAAATACTTTACAAAAAAAAATCAGCAAATATAATAATAAGTATGCGGGAGTAATTCAGTGGTAGAATGCTTCCTTGCCAAGGAAGATGTCGCGAGTTCGAGCCTCGTCTCCCGCTCCATTTAGAAACAGAGCCGAAAGGCTCTTTTTTAGTGCGTTTTTGGCGATTTGAAATATTGAAAAATTAGCTAAAATTTTTCAAAAAAGGGACTGTTAGGGGACTGGTGAAAATTTTTTAATTATTTCATTAGTTATTTTTTCTTCTTAATTTATCATTTGCAAATGATTCTGCACTTAATTTGTTAGATATATTTTACTCATATAATAATCATTAAATTAATCAAACATTCTTTTATAATTTTCAAGAGCATATCTATCTGTCATACCTGCAATATAATTAGCAACAATTCTTGATGGAGTTATTGAATATCCACTATCTACCCTATTTAAATTAATATCCTAATTTCTAGTATTTTTAAATGTCATAAGTATAATCATTTGTGGACATTATTAAATCAATGTAAAGACTGATAGTGAGTGGATTGAATACCCAATTTTATGGACAGCATTAATAGGAAATCCATCACAAAAGAAAACTCCTTGTTTAAAAATCGTTAAGAATATTTTAGACATTTATGACCAAATATTTGATGATAAATATCTTGAAGATAATAATAAATATAAAAATGAAATAGATACATATACATTCAAAAAATAAAATTTTATCTGAAAGAACGATACGTAATCACATTGGAGTAATATGTTCCATATTATCTACCGCTGTAAAATAGAATGTTATAAAAGATAACCCTATGCAAAGAATTGATATGAAAAAATCATATAAAGCAAAAGCAAAATACTATGTTGAAGAACAAATAGAAAGAATGTTAAGTGCTTTGAATGATGAATCCTTAACATTAATTGTTATGGTGTATCTTGCTATTGATATTGGTTTAAGACGAAGTGAATTAACAGGTTTAACGTGGGATGATATTAATTTTGAAACTTCTCAAATAAGTATAAATAAGCAAAGACATTATGTTGTAGGCTATGGCATAATCAAGGATAAAACAAAAACAGAAGCTGGAATAAGAGTTGTAACTGTTTCTAAAACTGTTATGAATTTACTTAAAATATACAGAAATTACCAAATACAGCAAAAATTAAAACTTGGTACAGCTTGGCATAATGAACCTTATGTATTTATGCTTGATGACGGTAAAGCAATAAGTCCTAATTTACCGTATAAGTGGTTTATAAAATTTTTAAAAAAGCACAATTTACCTAAAATCACTTTTCACCAATTAAGACATACAAATGCAAGTTTATTAATTTCTTCAGGAGAAGATATTGTAACGGTAAGTTGCAGACTAGGACACGCAGATAAAAATATAACCTTAAATACCTATTCTCATTTAATTAAAAGCAAAGAAGTTCAAGTTGCAAATAAAATGGATGAATTTTATGCAAAATTGAATGTTAGTTAATTATATATTATTTATATAAAATACTGATATTACTGAATTTTGGTTATACTGAACTTGACAAATTCTATTAAATCCTTTATACTATAAGTATCCGCTTGGTAATGGCTACGGAAGGTTCTTTTGGAAACCGTAGAGGGACTATCAAGTGGATTTTTATTTTGTTCTAATTCTGAATATAAATCATATACTGTAAATTCATCAATAGACATTTCTTCATAGTCTAATCTTTCTTTTACAGTTATCATAACAAGAAAAATAAATCCACCTATTTTTAACGGCAAAGCATATCTACAAATTATTTGATTATTATAAAGAGCTTGTTTTTTCAATTCAGAATGTTTTAATATTGGTATTGCTAAAAAGAAAATTGTATCAACGTTTGAAACAATTTCTTTTTTCAAATAACCATATTTACCTTCTTTATCTTTAGTGAATACAGTTGAAATAATTTTCCCCAAATGCTTTTTAGATAAACCTGCAACTATCTTAGATTTTTTATTTTGCAGATATAATTTATCTTCCCCTTTGAATACGATTTTTCTTATATCAGCTTTAGTGATATCTTTAGTCTTTTTACCCTCAAATTTTAAAGTTTTTATATCTAAAATTTTAACTGTATTTATATCAGAATTATCATAAAATACAGCATCAACTATTTTACCATCTGCCCTTTTTAATTTTAATGATTGGTTTGTAATGTTTGACATGCCTGTATTATAGCACAAATTGGTGTTTAGCAAGAACTTTATACAGTATTATAGGCCTGAATTGCAATTATATAAACAGTAAAATCTAATCAAATTTATTTGTAAAAAAACTTACCAATAATACCGGATTTATTCTTAACAGTTTTAGAGTTTTAGATATAACATAAGCTATTATAGGACAAGTTATTTCTGTTTCCATAATTTTATAATTCATTTTGCTTCTATTTTTTGCATACATGTTATTTTTGTCAACTAACCACAATAATTTTATATATTTTTTCATTAAATCCCTAACTTTGCATCTTGTTGAATAAGATATATTGATGGATGAAAACATTGTAACACCAATATAAGCAACAAGTTCTCTAAGCTCTATTTTTGATAGATATTGCGAAGATTTTATTGTTTCTATAATATTTAAAATCCCCTCGACACAATTTAATATATCTGCATCTGTGCGATTTAAATTGTTAATTATACTGTCTTCATTAAGGTGATAGTAATACCCTAAAATATGCGGTTGAACGCATACAGACTTTGAATTTTTTATAACTTCCGATACAAATAAAAAATCTTCAAAAACCGGAATATCTTCATTAAATAAAATATGATGTTTTTTTATAAAATCAAAATCAAACATTTTTCCTGTAACAAAAACAGCTTGTTCAAAAGGAATAATATTTGCATTTTTATTAATATTATAAACGATTTCTTTATCTATTATTGTTTCAAGTTCATTATATTTTATGCTTACAATATTATAGTCATCACGAATATTTTTTCTGGCATAAGAAACAAACTGTACGTTATTATTTTTCATATAATTCAAAGAATCTTTAATAAAATTTTCTTTTAAAGCATCATCATCATCTAAAAACGTTACATATTTATTAGTTACAAATTGCATGCCATAGTTTCTTGGACTTGAAGCAGAATGTTTATTGTTATCCAACTTTAAAAGTTTAACATTATCATAATCTTTTACTAAATACTTTATTTCATTAAAAAATTGCTCATTAGTATTATGAACAACAATAATTACCTCTATATTATTAAATCCGAAAGTTTGATTTTTTATAGAATCAAAGCAACGTGAAAAATACTTTATATTCGGTTTGTGTGTGGGAATAATAACCGAAACCATTTCATTATTAGTTGCTAATATTTTACAATCATTTTGAATTAGTGATTCTAGCATTTTTTAGCTCTTTCTTGTTTTATTTTAACAATTCCGGATTATGTTCTTTATAATATGCATGTACCATTTTTCTTAAAAAATCTAAATCCAATTTCCAATCAAGAATTTCTTTACCCAACGCATTTATAACATTTGTATTATCAAAAGTTATATCAGATTTAAAATAAGGCAGCAAATCATCAAGCATACGTTGAACTAATTTTTCTTCTTTTGAAGGATTTTCTATATTATCAACCAAACAAAGCCCTGTTGTTTGTAGTGCTTCGCATACTGCGGTTGCAATCATTTGGGTTGAAACAGGCGACATTCCTGTTAAATGATATGTTCTGTTACAAACAGGTAGAACAAATAATTTTGCTATCGTTTGCTGAACGTAATCTTGAGGAACAAAGTATATTTTGTCTGATGTTCCTGCTGCAAGTCTTAATTTTGTACTAAATGGTCCGTTTAATGGTAATCCTGCTTTTTTACAACCGTTTATTTTTACACGAGCTAAAAATTCAAGTATTCTATAAAAAGCAAGAGGTTTTCTTATTACTCCATCAGAAAGTTTTCCGACGATAATTGACGGACGATATATTGTATAGTCAAAACCTGATTCTCTTACAAGTTTTTCACTATCAAATTTACTTCTTTCATATGAATTATTCCAATCTGTTGCAGGCATTGAATCTTCCATTACAACACCGTTACTTTTACCAGCGACATAAGCTGTTCCTACATAGTGGAATGTTTTTAATCCAAGTTTTTTTGCAAGAGATAGTGCAGACTTAGTACCATAAAAATTAGTATTATATGTTTTTTTATCAGGATCTTTTCCTAAATTAACACTTGCTGCACAATGAAAGAATGTTTCATAAGGTCCTTTTGATAACATTTCAGTTTCAGGAAAATCTTCTAAAGTTCCTTCAACTATTTCAATACGAGAAAGTAATTCTTCAGCATCTGTCTTATTATCCATTTCGCATTGTTCTTTTATTATTTCTTTAGTTCTATCAAGTCCTGATTTATTACCGAAACTTCTACAAAGTGATACAATAGTATAATCCGGATTATTTCTTAATAAATTTGTTGCAAATCCTGCACCTACAAGACCTGTAATTCCTGTCATTAAAATTTTTCGCATATTACCTCTTTTACCTTTTTCTTTATCATACATAAAAAAAAACAAATAACAACTTTGTGGTGTATTTTAACAAATAATTTTATAAGATATTTGATATGTTTCAAAAATAATGGACAATTGTTAAAGCAATTAATGCTAAAGAGCATAATAAAGAGACTTTTAGTTGGAAAATAATGGAAACAGAAACATTTTAATCTCTGTATCCAGTTGGCAAAAAGGGTCAGCGTCAGCTACACGGGTGTTTATTTGTAAAATAATTAATGTAATTAATAAAAGATGAATAAAAATCTGAAAGTTTTAAATTCAAATTTTTGTTTTATTTAATTCTCTGTTGTAATAACCAACATTTCATTATGAAATTTTCGGGCAGAAATTTTGACATTATACGGCATAGATTAACATGTAAACCATAAACAGATATATCCTTACCTTTATAAGCATCTTTTAAAGCTTTTTTTGCAACAACATTAGGCTCTACCATCAATGCGAAATTTGTTGTTCCTTTTTTAGCATTTATGCAGCCTCGATTAAATAAATCAGTTTTCATCCAGCCCGGACAAACAGCGGTTACGGTTATTCCCTTTTCTTTTAACTCAACATTTAATGCCTGTGAATAATTTTTTACAAATGATTTTGTTGAGCTGTAAATATTTTGATAAGGCAATGGTTGAAATGCCGCTTGAGATGCAACATTTATTATTTTAGAACCTTTTTCCATAAAAGGAATACAAATTAACCCCATAGCAACAACGCCTGATATATTCAGATTAATCATATTAACAGATTCATCAATCGAAATATCATCGTAAGAGCAAAATTTAGCAAAACCTGCATTGTTTATAAGTAATTTGATATTAACATTTTGAGTTTCTAAATATTTACCAAAATTTTTGATATTTTCAATATTTGATAAATCTATGGAATATGGCTGAATTTTTTCGCCATATTTAGTTTTTAAGTTATTCAGTTTTTCTTCATTTCTTGCAAGTACAAATATTCTATCAAAACTTGTATCCTCAATTAAAAGGTTAACAAATTCTTTTCCAAATCCGCTGCTTGCACCTGTTATTATTGCACAATTTATTCTTTCCATAGTTTTATTATATTACACAAAAATTTTAATACGCAATCATTACCTATACGATAACGCATGATTTAAAAAGTCCAAGTTACAAACAGGCGGATGATTATTTATTCTATACGTAATCATTCGTAATGACTACGGGTGGTTATAGAATTATTTTCTAATGAAATAGTAGAGGGACTATCGGATGATTTTCAAAAATATCAAACCTCTAATTTTTAAAGGCAAAGCAAATCTGTGAATAATTTGACAATTAAATAAAATTAATTTCTTCAATTCAGAATGATTTAACAGTGGTATTGCTAAAAAGAGGATTGTATCAAAGTTTGAAATAATTAAAAATTAAGTTTTAGATGATTAAAGTTACAAAAAGTACTAAAAATTATTAAAATTACTGAAAATAAGTTTTTAAACTATTGCACAATAGTTTAAGTTATGATAGGATACTTAACAGGAGCAGATTAAAAGCTCTTTATTCGAGCCTCGTCTCCCGCTCCATTTTAAACAAGAGGGCGTTCAACCCTCTGTTTTTGTAAGTAAGGGTTTAATTTAATGAATAAGATTTTATATTTGATATTAGCTTTTTTAACTTTATCTTTTAATAAAGTTTATGCTTTTAATGTTGACAAATTTATGGACGAAAATATCGCTCCTGTTTCCGATAAAATTGCAAGCTGGGTTTTTTATCCTATTAATATCGGAGGTTCTGAAATTCCTTTTGTTGTTTTATGGGTTCTTGTTGCAGGTATTTTCTTTACGTTTTATCTTAGAGGGATTGCTGTTTGGGGTTTTGGGCATGCTTTAAAAGTTCTTGCTAAACCTCAAAAATCTAAAGATGGCTTTGGTGAAGTTTCTTCTTTTCAAGCATTGATGACAGCTTTATCAGGAACAATTGGTATGGGTAGTATTGCCGGTGTTGCTATTGCCATTTCTATGGGCGGCCCAGGTGCTGCTTTTTGGGTTATCATTGGGTCTATTTTCGGTATGTCTTTAAAATTTGTAGAGGCAGGTCTTGCCGTTAAATACAGAAGATTTAATCCTGATGATACTGTTTCTGGAGGGCCTATGCATTATATTGCTCATGGGTTGACCAGAAAAGGATTGAGATGGTTGGGACAGCCTTTAGCAGTTTTATTCTCTGTCCTTTGCATTGGCGGAGCGATTACCGGCGGTAATATGATTCAAATTAATCAGGCTGCTAATCAATTCATTAATGTTACAGGTGATAAATTCGCTTTTATGCATAATATGCATTGGGTTATCGGTACAATGATGGCTGTTCTTGTGGGTTTAATTACTATTGGCGGGATAAAGAGTATTGTTAAAGTAACTGAAAAAATAGTTCCGTTGAAAATATTCATTTATTTGTTTTCGGCATTGGCTGTTATTTTATTTAACATTCATTTATTACCGCATGCGGTTGCCGTTATTGTGAAAGAGGCTTTTCAACCTCAGGCTGTATATGGTGGTGCTTTTATTGCTATGATTATGGGGTTGCGTCGTTCTGTTCAATGTAATGAGGCCGGAACCGGCTCTGCTCCGATTGCTTATGCTACCGTAAAAACTGATGAACCTTTATCTCAGGGATTTGTTTCTTTATTGGAACCATTTTTAACCGGTTTTATGTGTACTTTGACTGCTTTGGCTATTATAATTACAAATACATATCAGGATTATGTAGGCAAAACTCAAGGTATTGAGATGACTTCTCAAGCTTTATCTTCTGTTATGCCGTTTTTCCCTAAAATTTTAGCTTGTATTGTATTGTTATATGCTTTATCTACTCTTATTTCTTGGGCTTATTACGGTCAAAAATCTTGGAACTATTTGTTTGGCGAAGGTAAAAAAAGAAGTTTAACTTTCCAGCTTATTTTCTGTGCTTTTATTATTATAGGTTCTGTACTTAATGTTACTTCTGTAATTAATATAACTGATGCTATGATGCTTTCTATGGCTATTCCAAATATTATCGCTATGTATATTTTAGCTCCCGAAGTTAAAAAGGATTTAGTTAAGTATTGTATAAAACATAATATTGCCCTTAAATTTAACAAATGTTGGGTTGATAAATATAATAAAGAACTTTAGATATCGTTTTACTAAGCAAATTATAACTTCTCCGATTGATGGTTATGTTAATAATATTTTGTACACACTGTAGGTGGAGTTGTTACTATTGCTGAAAAACTTAGGATAGTTGTGCCTAAATATACTACTTTCAATGAGCTAACACTCTTAATTAAGGCTTAATGAGCAGATATTTCTTTCCGTCAAATATTGTTGTATATTTCGGAATGTTTCCATAGTATTTTAAGTCCTTTTTTCTTATTATAAAGACTGTATCTTTGTCGCCATCGTTAAAGGCCTCTTGAATACTTGGATATTCTCCGAATTTAACTTCTTTTGGTCCGTAGTAATTTAGTGAATATCTGTTTTGATTATTTATTGTAATAATTTTTAGGTTGTTTTCTACTGCGTATTTACCGTATTTCATCAAATCGTTTTGTCCGAATGCGTAATCAAGTTCAAAATATTTTCCCATTCCAACTGCTGATAAGACAGTTATAAATGCCGCTAAAATTCCAAAAACAAAATACTTCTTCTTTAGTTTTAGTGCAATAAGTCCTGACAAACCTGTTATAAACAATAATATTACTGTAAACCATTTCACCGATACTATGTCTGAATATATTTTTTCAGGTAAATAGTACTGAGTAAACATTGCTGCCATTGATGCGGTAAATAATATTCCAAACCAAATATAAGAAGATATTTTTATTTGTTTTTCATAATTTTTGTTGTCAAGATATTTTAACCAAATGAAAGCCGTCATATTTGCTAATGCAAAATATATCGGAACAATGTAAGTTATAAGTTTTGTGCTTGATGATGAGAAAAATAAAAATATTAATCCGAATGCTATAAAATTTAAAAACAGGTACTTTTTAGGATTTGAAAGTTCGTCAAAGTTAATTTTTAACTGAAAGTTTTTTAATGATTTTATTTTAGATACTAACACACTTAATGCTGATAATATCCATGGGCAAAATCCCCATAGAATTGTTAACGCAAAAAAGTAGAACGGTTGTTTTCTGTTTACTCCGTCAGAATTAAAAAATCTTGAAACATGGTGTTTCATTATGTATTCGTTAAAAAACAATGGGTCATATTTTTTGAGCATTACTACGTGCCAAGGTAAAACAATAGTAAAAAATATTATAAATCCGATGATTAAGTACTGAGGTTTAAATAATTCTTTAAATCTTTTAGTAAAAATTGCAGCAAAAAACATAGTTCCAAAAGGCAGTGCAAATCCCGGAATGCCTTTTGCAAGCACCGCAAGAGCCGAAAACAAATAAAATGCCCACCAGCAATATTTTTTGTTTTCATCTTTTACAAAATATGTCATAAATCCTGAAATTATAGCAAATTCTACACAAGCCGCAAGAAGAATATCAAGAATAGCGTATTTTGCGAGTATTAGAAATTCAACACTTGTTGCAAGTATAACTGCGGAAATAATACCGTATTTTCTTGATACTATTTTCTTTCCTGCAAAATAAAGCAGCAAGGTGGATAAAGTTCCGTAAAAAGCTACAGGAACTCTCGCAGTAAATTCATTTACACTTCCAAATGTCAAAAATGACAGAACTTCTCCCCAGAAATATAAAGGAGGTTTTTCAAAGAAATATTCTCCATTTAAATACAATGTCATAAAGTCCTTTGTATGAAACATATCTCTTGCCATTGTGACATATCGAGTTTCATCAACATCCATTAATGCATAATTTCCTATTCCGAAGAAAAATATTACATAACAAAAACACAATAATCCTAATATTGTGAATAAATCGGGGTGTTTTTTTATAAATTCAATCATTTTTTGTCCTGCTTATATACTTATTCCTATTTGACTTTTATAGTATTTCTTCTTCAATTAAGTAACGAGGTCGGTGTTTTACTTCCCTGAATATTTGTCCTAAGTATTCGCCTACAATACCCAGGCAGAACAGTTGCATACCTCCAAAAAATGAAGTTAATATAATTGATGTTGCCCATCCGTTTGGTGAATCATTATATACAAGTTTTGCGTAAAGCACGATTAAACCTGTTATAAATGCAAATAACATACATATAAACCCGACTACGCAAATCATTTTTAATGGAACTATGCTGTATGAAGTTATTCCATTAATCGCAAGTGCTGTCAATGATAATAAATTAAACTTTGACTTGCCTACTGTTCTCGGTTTTACATTAAAATTAACAACTCCGGTCTTAAATCCGATTTCATGGAAAAATCCTCTTAAAAATAAATCCGTTTCATTAAATTTTTCAAGTACATCCAAAGCCTCTTTTGAAACCAATCTATAATCAGAATGATTTTTGATTATGTTTACGCCTAAAATATTCATAAATTTGTAAAACGCTAAAGCCGTGGTCTTTTTTATAAAATCATCTGTTTTTCTGTCATTTCTCACTCCAAAAACAATTTTACATCCGTCATCGTATTTGTCTATAAATTCTTCTATTTTTGTTTCGTCCTGCTGTAAATCAGCGTCAATTGTTACAAGTGCATCACAGCCTATGTTGTGTGCTCCTGTCATTCCTGCCAAAAGTGCTTTTTGGTTTCCAAAATTACGAGAAAAACTTGATGCTTTTATTCTGCCGGCATGTTTTTTGGTGCTTTCCTTTATTTCTTTCCATGTGTTATCTTTTGAACCGTCATTTATAAGATAAATATAACTTTCAGAGGATATCTTTTCCTTTTTTATTAAATCATCCATCAATTCAATTAGTCTGTCTGTTGTTGAATATATCAATCCCTCTTCGTTATAACAAGGTATTACTATTGCTAATCTTGTATCTTTTCCCATAAATGTTCTCCCTATTTATAGAATAATACAAACAAGTTTTATAGGTTTGATTTATAAATAAATTTAACATTTTTTGATTTATAAAATTTAATGTTAAACTTATTATATGAATAAGTTGGAAGAATTATACACTAAAATCTGTTCGGTATCAGATAAAATAAGATTTGTTATTATTGGCTGTATTAATGCTGCAATTTCATATTTTATATTTGCTCTGGCTCTTTTCGTTATCGGAAGCGAACATTATCAAATTTGTGTTGTTCTTCAATGGGTTATTTCTTCCATTTTTTCTTATTTGAACCAAAAATTCTTTGTGTTCTGTACTAAAGGAAATTATGTCAGAGAATATTTAAAATGCTGTTCTACATGGGCTGTTAGCTATTTTATTAACGTTATTATTTTGGAAATTTTAGTAAGATATATAATAAAAAATGTCTATGCCGCTCAATTTGTTTCTCTGTTCGTTGTTTCTGTTGTAACTTATGTTTTATTTAAATATTTTGCGTTTAAAAAAAGAGAGGAATACTAAGTTGTATATTATTAATGCTGATGATTATGGGATTTCTGAGGAAAATAATCTTGCAATTTTAGATGCGTCAAAGTTTGGAATTCTAAATAGTACAAGTGTTATGGTTAATACGCCGTTCTGTAATTATGATATTTTGCAGGAGCTTTTGAATAATCCGAACTTTAGGGTTGGGCTGCATTTGAATATATTTGAATTTAAAACTTTGAGAAAAATTTTAAAACCTAATTCTAAGCTTTATGACGAACATGGTGAATATCATAATAGTTTTGGTTCTGTGTTAAAAAAATCTTTTAACAAAGAATTTTTAGAAGAATTAGAAGAGGATTACCGTCTGCAAATAGAGGAAGCACTTAAACATTTCAAGCCTCAACATATAGATTCACATGTTCATATGCATGCTATTCCAAATATTTTTAAGATTGTTTGTAAACTCGCTAAAGAATATGATATTCCTTATGTCAGAACACAATTTGAAATGCCATATTTTATTCCTGATTTGAAAATGTTTTCTAAAACAAATTTAATAAATTTAATAAAAGTTTGCTTGCTAAGCTCTTTTACGCTGGCAAATAAGAAAGAAATACAAAAATACGGATTAAATACAAATGACTATATAGTAGGTGTTCAATACACCTCTAATATGGATACAAATACTCTTTACTACGGATATAGAGCAAATTCTAAAAATGGTAGATTGACGGAGGCTCTTCTTCATCCTACGCAAAATCAGCAGAAAAAGGATAATTATAAAGAGTATTTGTCGCTTTTAGATGAAAAATTGCTTTTAAAATTGCAAAAACTATTGTTACGCTAAAAATTAAAGGGCTTAATTTTTCGACTTTTACTTTGATTGAGGCTTTGCTCGGAGATATTATGTTTCGTGTCCTGCTCGACTTTGCTGTCGCAAAGCCGACACCGACACTCCACATCGGCTTACGCATAAAAAAAAACGGTGCCGCAGCACCGTGAAATTTTGTATAGGGAAAGGTAGGGTAATTAATTAATCCTTTTTTATTAGCCTCCGAATGTTTTGTATGAATCTTCTACATTGTCGCCTAATACTTTATCTAATGCTTCCATTTC